>NZ_CP020700.1:1430000-1570000 GCF_003932715.1 Streptomyces tsukubensis
GTCGGCATGCCGGCCGCGGCCAGTTCGGTCAGGAGTCCCGCCGCGCCCGGCATCAGCGGCACCCCTTCGCTGATGCGCTTCTCGAAGGCGTCGTTGAGCAGGACGGTCAGCTCCGGCAGGGCGATATCGGCGCCGGTGACCTCGATCAGATAGCCGGCGCTGCGGGTCATCGGGCCGCCGACGACGACCTCGCGCCAGGCGTCGTCCAGCTCATGGCCGAGGTCGGCGAAGACCCGGACCTCCGCGTCCCACCAGAAACCCTCCGTGTCCACCAGGGTGCCGTCCATGTCCAGCAGAACGGCGCCGAGGGCCGAGCCGTCCGCCGTACGGGCGAGGGACGCGGGGATCGCGCTGGTCATCGGCATACCTCCGGAAGGGACGAGAAGGCCGGCCGCCTCTCCCCTCGGCTTCCCCGCTGGGACAGGCGACCGGCCTGCGTTGGACCGACAAGTGTACGACTCGGGCGGCCTGAATGCTCTGTTTTACCCACCGCATGGCCCACCGCATGACCCACCGCAGTCGGCCGTTGGTGTGACAGTCCGACTACCTCACGATTCCGGTCACCGGGCGTTGAAGTACTTGGCCTCCGGGTGATGGATCACGATGGCGTCCGTGGACTGCTCGGGGTGGAGCTGGAACTCCTCGGAGAGCCGGACGCCGATCCGCTCGGGCTGCAGCAGTTCGGCGATCTTTGCCCGGTCCTCCAGATCGGGGCAGGCTCCGTAGCCGAGGGAGAAGCGCGCGCCGCGGTACTTGAGCGCGAACATGTCCTCCACGGCATCCGGGTCCTCGCCGCCGAAGCCGAGTTCGGCCCGGACCCTGGCGTGCCAGTACTCGGCCAGCGCCTCGGCCAGCTGGACGGAGAGCCCGTGCAGCTCCAGATAGTCGCGGTAGGCGTCGCCCGCGAACAGTTCGGCGGTGGCCTCGCCGATCTTCGATCCGACGGTGACGACCTGGAAGCCGACGACGTCCCGCTGTCCCGACTCCTCGGGCCGGAAGAAGTCGGCCAGGCAGAGCCTGCGGCCGCGGCGCTGGCGCGGGAAGGAGAAGCGGGTCCGCTCGGAGCCGTCCTCGTTGAGGACGATGAGGTCGTCGCCCTTGGAGACGCAGGGGAAGTAGCCGTACACGACGGCCGCTTCGAGCAGGTTCCGGGTGTGGAGCTGGTCCAGCAGCCCGCGCAGCCGCGGCCGCCCCTCGGTCTCGACCAGTTCCTCGTAGCTCGGGCCGTCGCCGGTGCGGTTCTGCTTGAGGCCCCACTGCCCCTTGAAGAGCGCGCCTTCGTCCAGCCAGGACGCGTACTCCTTGAGCTGGATGCCCTTGATGACCCGGGTGCCCCAGAACGGCGGTTCGGGTACGGGGTTGTCGACGGCGACGTCGGAGCGGGCCGCGCCCTCCTCGGGGCGCTCCTCGACCGCGGTCGCCGCCGGCCGTACCCGGCGCTGCTTCAGCTCGGGCAGGGCGGCGCCGGGGACGCCGCGCTTGACCCCGATCAGGGCGTCCATCAGCCGGAGGCCCTCGAAGGCGTCACGGGCGTAGCGGACCTCGCCCTCGTACAGCTCGTGCAGGTCCTGTTCGACATAGGCCCGGGTCAGGGCGGCGCCGCCGAGGATCACGGGGTAGTCCGCCGCGATCTTCCGCTGGTTCATCTCCTCCAGGTTCTCCTTCATGATCACCGTGGATTTGACCAGCAGACCCGACATGCCGATGACATCGGCCCGGTGCTCCTCGGCGGCCTCCAGGATCGCGGAGACGGGCTGCTTGATACCGAGGTTGACGACGTTGTAGCCGTTGTTGGAGAGGATGATGTCGACGAGGTTCTTGCCGATGTCGTGGACGTCGCCTCGTACGGTGGCGAGCACGATCGTGCCCTTGCCCTCCGCGTCCGACTTCTCCATATGCGGTTCCAGATGGGCCACCGCGTTCTTCATGACCTCCGCGGACTGGAGGACGAACGGCAGCTGCATCCGGCCCGAGCCGAAGAGCTCGCCGACGACCTTCATTCCCTCCAGGAGGGTTTCGTTGACGATGTCGAGGGCGGGCCGGTCGCGCAGCGCCTCGTCGAGGTCGGCCTCCAGGCCGTTCTTCTCGCCGTCGATGATCCGGCGCTGGAGCCGCTCCTCCAGCGGCAGGGAGAGGAGCTCCTGGGCCTTGCCCGCCTTGAGGGATTTGGTGTCGACGCCCTCGAAGAGCTCCATCAGCTTCTGGAGCGGGTCGTAGTCCTCGCGGCGCCGGTCGTAGATGAGGTCGAGCGCGGTGCCGACCTGCTCGTCGTCGAAGCGGGCGATCGGCAGGATCTTGGAGGCGTGGACGATGGCGGAGTCGAGTCCGGCCTTGACGCACTCGTCGAGGAAGACCGAGTTCAGCAGGATGCGGGCGGCCGGGTTGAGGCCGAAGGAGATATTGGAGAGGCCGAGGGTGGTCTGGACGTCCGGGTGACGCCGCTTCAGCTCCCGGATGGCCTCGATGGTGTGCACGCCGTCGCGGCGGGACTCCTCCTGGCCGGTGCAGATGGTGAAGGTGAGGGTGTCGACGAGGATGTCGGACTCGTGGATGCCCCAGTTGCCGGTGAGGTCGGCGATCAGCCGCTGGGCGACGGCGACCTTGTTCTCGACGGTACGGGCCTGGCCCTCCTCGTCGATGGTGAGCGCGATCAGCGCGGCGCCGTGCTCCTGCGCCAGCCGGGTGACCTGGGCGAAGCGGGATTCGGGGCCGTCGCCGTCCTCGTAGTTGACGGAGTTGATGACGGCCCGGCCGCCGAGCTTCTCCAGTCCGGCCCGGATGACGTCGACCTCGGTGGAGTCCAGCACGATCGGGAGGGTGGAGGCGGTGGCGAACCGGCCGGCCAGTTCGGCCATGTCTGCGACGCCGTCCCGGCCCACGTAGTCGACGCAGAGGTCGAGCATATGGGCGCCTTCGCGGATCTGGTCGCGGGCCATCTCGACGCAGTCGTCCCAGCGGGCTTCCAGCATCGCGTCGCGGAACTTCTTGGAACCGTTGGCGTTGGTCCGCTCACCGATCGCGAGGTACGAGGTGTCCTGGCGGAACGGCACGGTCTGGTAGAGGGAGGCGGCACCCGGCTCGGGGCGCGGCTCGCGCTCGGGAGGCGTCAGCCCGCGGACCCGCTCGACGACCTGGCGCAGATGCTCGGGGGTCGTACCGCAGCAGCCGCCGATGAGGGAGAGCCCGTACTCCTGGACGAAGGTCTCCTGGGCGTCGGCCAGGCCCTCGGCGTCCAGCGGGAAGTAGGCGCCGTCCTTGCCGAGGACGGGGAGACCGGCGTTGGGCATGCAGAGCAGCGGGATACGGGAGTGGCGGGCGAGATAGCGCAGGTGCTCGCTCATCTCGGCGGGGCCGGTGGAGCAGTTCAGCCCGATCATGTCGATGCCGAGCGGTTCCAGCGCGGTGAGCGCGGCACCGATCTCGGAGCCCAGAAGCATGGTGCCGGTGGTCTCGAAGGCCATCGAACACAGCAGCGGCAGCTCGATGCCGGTGGCCTCCATGGCGCGCCGGGAGCCGAGGATCGCGGCCTTGGTCTGGAGCAGGTCCTGGGTGGTCTCGACCAGCAGGGCGTCCGCACCGCCGGCGATCAGCCCCTCGGCGTTGGCCTGGAAACCGTCGCGCAGGGTGATGTACGGGGCGTGGCCGAGGGTCGGCAGCTTGGTGCCGGGCCCGATGGAGCCGAGGACCCAGCGCTGCCCGCCGCCCGAAGCGGTGTAGGCATCGGCGACCTCGCGGGCGATCCGGGCGCCCGCCTCGGACAGTTCGTGGATGCGGTCGGCGATCTCGTACTCGCCCAGGGCGGACTGGTTGGCGCCGAAGGTATTGGTCTCGACGCAGTCGACACCGGCGTCGAAGTAGGCCTCGTGGACCGAGCGGACGATGTCCGGACGGGTGACGTTGAGAACCTCGTTGCAGCCTTCCAGGTCCTGGAAGTCCTCCATCGTGGGGTCCTGGGCCTGGAGCATGGTGCCCATGGCCCCGTCGGCGACGACGACCCGGTTGGCGAGGGCCTCGCGGAGACCGGCGATCCGGGCCCGGCTGTCTGCGGAGGGTACGGAAGGGGTGGGCGACGAGGCCATGAACGGGCTCCCTGGGATGCGACGGCTGTCGGCTTTGCGGCTTCCGGCGGGAAGGCGCACGGAGTCAGGGTAACCGGGCGCGGCGCCGGACGGTGAGGCCGTCCCATCCGGCGGACGTACGGAATGAGCCCCTCCGCCGGATGGCGGGGTACGGTCCGGGGCCGGCCGCCGCCTTCCGGCCGGGCCCGGCGGCGGGGGAAGGAGTGCGGCGGATACGGCCGTGCGGCTGATTCCCCGGAAGGTACCGGGCGGTAGGGCCGGACCGGCCGGTGGTTCCGGCGGCCGACTCCCAGGTCTCCCAGGTTTGTGGGGTTCTCGTGAAGCTTTCGGCCGCGAGATACTCACTCAGCAGCAGGCATGGTCGACATCGGCCGATAGTGTTCAGCATTGTCGAACAGCAGTGGAGAGGGCCGATCCGATGGCGAAGAACATTCAGTCGCTGGAGCGCGCGGCGGCGATGCTGCGGCTGCTCGCGGGCGGCGAGCGCCGGCTCGGCCTGTCGGACATCGCCTCGTCGCTCGATCTGGCCAAGGGGACCGCCCACGGCATTCTCCGTACGCTCCAGGCCGAGGGCTTCGTCGAGCAGGACCCGGCGTCCGGCCGCTACCAGCTCGGCGCGGAGCTGCTCCGGCTGGGCAACAGCTATCTCGACGTCCACGAGCTGCGCGCCCGCGCCCTGGTGTGGACGGACGATCTGGCCCGCTCCAGCGGCGAGAGCGTCCACCTCGGAGTGCTGCACCAGCACGGGGTCCTCATCGTCCACCACGTCTTCCGGCCCGACGACAGCCGTCAGGTGCTGGAGGTCGGCGCGATGCAGCCGCTGCACTCCACGGCCCTGGGGAAGGTGCTGGCCGCGTACGACCCGGTGGCGCACTCGGAGGCCGTCGAGGCGGAGCGCAAGACCTTCACTCCGCTGACCGTGACCGGACTCGACGAGTTCGAGTCCGTCCTGGCGGAGACCAGGGCCCGGGGCTGGGGCGCGGACGTGGAGGAGACATGGGAGGGCGTGGCGGCGGTCGCGGCGCCCGTCCACGACCGGCGCCGGATGCCGGTGGGCGCGGTCGCCATCACGGGGGCCGTGGAACGGGTGTGCGAGATCCGGGAGGAGCGGCGGGAGCTGCGCCCGGAACTGATCACAGCGGTACGGGAGTGCGCCAGGGCGGTCTCGCGGGATCTGGGCGCCGGACGCTTCTGAGCCGCGGCCGGGCCCGGCGCGTCCCGCGCGGTCCGGACGGGCCGGTGCCGGGTCGGGCGCGCGTTCCGTGCGTTCCGTGCGTTCTGCACCGGGGACGTACGGCATCGCGCGCCCGTCCGGGCCGGCTCCGTACCGGAATGCCCCCACGGAAGGGGCCCGCCACGACACCCCCTGCCGCACGGCGCTGCCGGGGCCCCCGGCCCGCTCCTACCGCGCGCCGGACCCCGCCGGACCTCTCCGGACCCCTTCGGACCTCTTGAGAGAAGGGCCGCACACCGGTCCGGCGCATGACATCGAGCGCAATGGCGATTCCGGGCGCATCATCGGATAACCGTACATTTCCATAGAGTCACCACTCGCCGGAACGGTTGCACTGGTTCCGGTTTTTCCGAACCTCAGGGCGTCCAGGCCTTGACGGCATGTTGAGGCGGAGGAAAACTGCCGTTCATCGGTCGGCATTGTCGAACGACTGACGAAAATCCGCGTTAGAGTGTGACAGCGCCCAAGGACCGATACCGCCCCGCTGGCTCCCGCCGCGGGGCGCGAGCCACCGGAGGAGCCGGGGTTCGCCATACCTGGACAAGGACAAAGGAGTCGCGGTGTCCAGCTCCAATATCTTCATCGGCGAAATCATCGGTACCGCCGTTCTCATCCTGCTCGGCGGCGGTGTGGTCGCCGCCGTCTCGCTGAAGAAGTCCAAGGCGCGCGGTGCGGGCTGGCTGGCCATCACCTTCGGCTGGGGTTTCGCCGTGATGACCGCCGTGTACATGACGAGTTCCCTCTCCGGCGCCCATCTGAACCCCGCCGTCACCGTGGGTATCGCCATCAAGGACGGGACCTGGTCGAACGTCCCGTACTACATCCTGGGCCAGGTCCTCGGCGCGATGATCGGCGCCGCTCTGGTCGTGGTCGCCTACTACGGGCAGTTCATGGCGCACCTCAACGACCGCGAGATCATCGGCGATCCCGCGGACAAGCCGCTCATCGAAGGCTCCCAGGGCGGAAACGCCGGGCCGGTCCTCGGCATCTTCTCCACCGGCCCCGAGATCCGGATCGCCTGGCAGAACCTCGCCACCGAGATCCTCGGTACGGCCGTCCTCGTGCTCGCCGTGCTCACCCAGGGCCTGAACGCCGAGGGCAAGGGGCTGAGCACCCTCGGCGCCCTGATCACCGCCTTCGTCGTGGTCGGCATCGGCCTCTCCCTCGGCGGCCCGACGGGCTACGCCATCAACCCGGCCCGTGACCTCGGTCCCCGGATCGTCCACGCCCTGCTCCCGCTGCCCAACAAGGGCGGCTCGGACTGGAGCTATGCGTGGATCCCCGTGGTGGGACCGCTCGCGGGCGGTGCCCTCGCAGCGGGTATCTACGATCTCGCGTTCGCCTGAGACGGGATCCGAGTCCCGTGAGACACCATCGACCACCGAGCCTTCCGAGCAGGAGCACCCCGTGACCGACGCACACACCGCCGGACCGTTCATCGCCGCCATCGACCAGGGCACCACGTCCAGTCGCTGCATCGTCTTCGACAAGGACGGCCGGATCGTTTCGGTCGACCAGAAGGAGCACGAGCAGATCTTCCCGAAGCCGGGCTGGGTCGAGCACAACGCCGCCGAGATCTGGACCAATGTCCAGGAAGTGGTGGCGGGCGCCCTCTCCAAGGCCGGGATCACCCGGGACGACGTGAAGGCGATCGGCATCACCAACCAGCGCGAGACCACGCTGCTGTGGGACCGCGCCACCGGTGAGCCGGTGCACAACGCGATCGTCTGGCAGGACACCCGTACCGACGCGCTCTGCCGGGAACTGGGCCGCAACGTCGGCCAGGACCGCTTCCGCCGCGAGACCGGGCTGCCGCTCGCCAGCTACTTCGCCGGGCCGAAGGTCCGCTGGCTGCTGGACAACGTCGAGGGCCTGCGCGAGCGCGCCGAACGCGGCGACATCCTCTTCGGCACCATGGACTCCTGGGTCATCTGGAACCTCACCGGCGGAGTCGACGGCGGTGTCCACGTCACGGACGTGACCAATGCGTCGCGCACCATGCTGATGAACCTCCACACCATGGCGTGGGACGACAAGATCCTCACCTCCATGGAGGTGCCCGCGGCGGTCCTGCCGGAGATCCGCTCCTCCTCCGAGGTGTACGGCACCGCCAAGGGCGGCGTCCTCGACGGTGTCCCCGTCGCGTCCGCGCTCGGTGACCAGCAGGCCGCCCTCTTCGGCCAGACCTGCTTCTCCGAGGGCGAGGCCAAGTCCACGTACGGCACCGGCACCTTCATGCTGATGAACACCGGCGGCACCCCGGTGAACTCGTACAACGGGCTGCTGACCACGGTCGGCTACCGGATCGGCGACCAGGCCCCGGTCTACGCCCTGGAAGGCTCCATCGCCGTCACCGGCTCCCTGGTGCAGTGGATGCGCGACCAGATGGGGCTGATCAAATCGGCCGCCGAGATCGAGACCCTCGCCCTGTCCGTGGAGGACAACGGCGGCGCCTACGTCGTCCCCGCCTTCTCCGGCCTCTTCGCCCCCTACTGGCGGTCGGACGCCCGCGGTGTGATCGCCGGTCTGACCCGGTACGTGACCAAGGCGCACATCGCCCGGGCCGTGCTGGAGGCCACCGCCTGGCAGACCCGTGAGATCACGGACGCCATGACCAAGGACTCCGGCGTCGAGCTGACCGCCCTCAAGGTCGACGGCGGAATGACCTCCAACAACCTGCTGATGCAGACCCTCGCCGACGTTCTGGACGCACCCGTCGTGCGCCCGATGGTCGCCGAGACCACCTGCCTCGGCGCGGCCTACGCCGCCGGCCTCGCGGTCGGCTTCTGGCCGGACACCGACGCGCTCCGCGCCAACTGGCGCCGGGCCGCCGAATGGACCCCTCGCATGGACGCCGACCGGCGCCGGAGCGAGTACAAGAACTGGCTCAAGGCCGTCGAGCGGACCATGGGCTGGATCGAGCACGAGGAGTAAGCGAAATGACCACCCTGCAGAGCGTTCCGGCCCTCGGGACGCACCCGGCCGCAGGCTCCCTGCCGGGCCGTGCCGAGACCCGGGAGCAGCTGGCCCGGGCCACCTACGATCTTCTGGTGATCGGCGGCGGCATCCTGGGCATCTCCACCGCCTGGCACGCCGCCCAGGCCGGTCTGCGGGTGGCCCTGGTGGACGCCGGCGACTTCGCCGGCGCCACCTCCTCCGCCTCCTCCAAGCTGCTCCACGGCGGTCTGCGCTACCTCCAGACCGGTGCGGTGAAGCTGGTCGCGGAGAACCACTTCGAGCGGCGGGCGGTCTCCCGCGAGGTCGCCCCCCACCTCTCCAACCCGCTCACCTTCTATCTGCCCGTCTACAAGGGCGGGCCGCACGGTGCGGCCAAGCTGGGCGCCGGTGTCTTCGCGTACTCGGCCCTCTCCGCCTTCGGCGACGGCGTCGGCCATGTGATCAGCCCGTCCCGGGCCCGCCGGGACGTGCCCGAGCTGCGCACCGACGGTCTGAAGGCCGTCGCGGTCTACGGCGACGACCAGATGAACGACGCCCGGATGGCGCTCATGACGGTCCGTGCAGCCGTCGCCGCGGGTGCCACCGTCCTCAACCACGCGGAGGTCACCGGACTGCGATTCACCAAGAGCCGGGTGAGCGGTGCCGACCTCAGGGACCGCACCGACGGCACCGAGTTCGGCGTCACCGCCCGGCTGGTCCTCAACGCCACCGGCCCGTGGGTGGACCATCTGCGGCGGATGGAGGACCCGAACGCGGCCCCGTCGATCCGGCTCTCCAAGGGCGCGCACCTGGTCCTCAAGCGCACCTCCCCCTGGCGGGCGGCGCTGGCCACCCCGATCGACAAGTACCGCATCACCTTCGCCCTGCCGTGGGAGGACATGCTCCTGCTCGGTACGACGGACGAGATGTACGAGGGCGACCCCGCCGATGTGTCGGTCACCGAGAAGGACACCGCGCAGATCCTCGACGAGGCCGCCTTCTCGGTCCGGGACCAGCAGCTCTCCCGCGATCTGATCACGTACTCCTTCGCCGGACTGCGGGTGCTGCCGGGCGGTCCCGGCGACACCTCCCAGGCCAAGCGGGAGACCGTGGTCACCGAGGGCACGGGCGGCATGCTGTCGATCGCGGGCGGCAAGTGGACGACCTTCCGCCATATCGGCCGTACGATCATGAACAAGCTGGCGGCCCTGCCCGGACACTCGCTGGCCGAGGACATGACGCCGATGTCCGGCCTGCCGCGGAAGCTTCCGCTGCCCGGCATAGCCAACCCGCGCGCGGTCGAGCACCGGCTGCTGGTCGACGGGCCGGCGCCCGGCCCCCGGATGGCCGCGGACACCGCCCGTCACCTCGCCACCCACTACGGTTCGCTGGCGTTCGACATCGCCCGGCTCGCCAACGACGACCCGGCGCTGGCCGAGCGGATCCACCCCGACGCCCCGGAGATCTGGGCCCAGGTGGTGTACGCGCGCGACCACGAGTGGGCCGAGACCGCGGACGACGTACTGCGCCGCCGTACCACGCTGACCATCCGTGGTCTGGCCACGGACGACATCCGGGGCCGGGTGGAGGGTCTGCTGACGCAGCGGTCCTGACCCCCGCGGGTGCCCGCCCCCCTTGCGGGCACCCGTTCGCACCCCCGTCGTGGGCGGCTCCGCCGGAGCCGCCCACGCGGTACTCTCGGACACCGTCAGACGTCCGATGACTCACGGGACGGGGGCGCCTCATGGCCGTCACGGACGACGCGATCGAGAAGATCAAAGACATGATCGTCTCGGGCGAGCTGCGGCCCGGCGACCGGCTCCCCCGGGAGAGCGAACTGGCCGCCGGTCTCGGACTGTCGCGCAATTCCCTGCGGGAGGCCGTCCGGGCGCTCTCGGTGATCCGGATCCTCGACGTCCGCCAGGGCGACGGCACCTATGTGACCAGTCTCGACGCCCGGATGCTGAGGGAGGCGCTCCGTTTCGTCGCGGACTGCCACCGCGACGACACGGCGCCGGAGTTCCTTGCCGTACGCCGGATTCTGGAGCCCGCCGCGACGGGTCTCGCGGCGGGCCGGATCACCGGTGCCGCACTCGCGGAGCTGGGCGCGCAGGTGGATGCGCTGGGCCCGGAGCCCTCGGTGGACGAGCTGGTCGAAGCCGATCTCGCCTTCCACCGCGACATCGCCCGCTGGTCGGGCAATTCGGTCCTGTGCGCCCTGCTCGACGGGCTGTCCGGACCGGCGACCCGGGACCGGATCTGGCGGGGGCTGAGCCGGGAGGGCGAGATCGGGACCGCCCTCGACGAACACCGGGCGATCCTGGCCGCACTGCGCGACGGGGACGCGGAAGCGGCCCGCTCCTGGGCGACCGTGCACATCGCGAGCGTGGAGCGGTGGCTCCGCTCGGCGCACTGAGACGGCGCGCTCCCCGGACCGCTCCGGAGACCGGCTGCCGCGGAAGCCGCCCGGCGCAATCGGAAAATGCTCGGAATCTCCTGGTAACAGCTCGGATGAATCACCGGTGTTGGGGGCAAGGAAACGGACGGACACCCGTTCACCCGGCCGTGCACAGGGGCTGCGGTGGCACCGCCCGAAAGCCGTAAGGTTGGGGCGTACGAGAGGGAACTTCGGAAGGAGGCACTGGGTGATCGAGCTCGAGGGGGTACCCGAGCTGATCGACCCGGTCATGGTGGCCGCGTTCGAGGGCTGGAACGACGCCGGCGACGCCGCCTCCACCGCGGTCGCACATCTGGACCGGGAGTGGAAGGGCGAGGTCTTCGCGGCACTCGACGCCGAGGACTACTACGACTTCCAGGTCAACCGGCCCACGGTGTACATGGACGGCGGAGTACGGAAGATCACCTGGCCCACGACCCGGCTGTCGGTGGTCCGGGTGGGCGGCGACAAGCCCCGTGATCTGGTGCTGGTACGCGGTATCGAACCGTCCATGCGCTGGCGTTCGTTCTGCAATGAAATCCTCGGATTCGCCCATGAACTGGGCGTGGAGATGGTGGTGATCCTCGGGGCACTGCTCGGGGACACCCCGCACACCCGGCCGGTCCCGGTCAGCGGAATCACCTCCGACCCCGATCTGGCCCGGACGCTGGACCTGGAGGAGACCCGGTACGAGGGGCCGACGGGCATCGTCGGCATCCTCCAGGAGGCGTGCACGCACGCCGGGGTGCCCGCGGTGAGCCTGTGGGCGGCGGTGCCGCACTATGTGTCGCAGCCGCCGAACCCCAAGGCGACGCTGGCGCTGCTGAACCGGCTGGAGGATCTGATCGGCCTGCGGATCCCGCTGGGCGAACTGCCCGAGGACGCGCGGGCCTGGCAGCTGGGCGTGGACCAGCTCGCGGCCGAGGACTCCGAGGTCGCCGAGTACGTCCAGACGCTGGAGGAGGCGCGCGACACGGCGGAGCTGCCGGAGGCTTCGGGCGAGGCCATCGCCCGCGAGTTCGAGCGCTATCTGCGGCGGCGGGACGGCGGTCCGGGCGCGGTCGGCGGACTGGGGCCGGGCCCGGGTGTCGGTCCGGATCCGGGCGAACCGGGACCGGGCGGTTCCGCCGGTACGGCCGGTGGCTCGTATCTGCGCGATCCGTCGGGCGGGCTCGGACGTGCGTCCAAGGCGCGGTGGCCGGAGCGCGACGAGGCGGCCGATGCGCGGGACCGGGAGCCGGACGCCGAGACCGGGGCCGGCGATGGGGTCGGCGACGGGCAGGGGGAGGGGGACTCGGCCGGTGACGGGCGGCCCGACGGCTCCGCTGATTCCGACGGCTCAGACGGCTCGGGCAGCTCCGGCAGCGGCAGTTCCGGTTCCGGCTCGGAAGCGGATTCCGGGACCGATTCGAACCCGGCACCCGAGTCCGACGAGGGCTCCGGTTCCGGTTCCGACTCCGGTTCCGACTCCGACTCCGACTCCGACTCCGACGGGAAGAACACCTGACGCCGAGGGCGTCGGCCGAGCGGCGGGGACGCCGCCCGCACTCCGCGGGCGCGTCCCCGTCGTGCTGAGTTCACCCGCCCCGTGCGGCCCGGGCCGTCGGACGACAGCAGCCTCACCAGGGAATTGGTCTTCCCCCGGTGAGGCTGCTCGGTATCTACTCGGTGGCTGTCCCTGCTTCTTCAGCGGTCCGTCGCGGGGCGGAGGTCAGAGCGCCACGCCCAGCAGCGCGTCCACGGTCCGGGAGACGAGGCCCGGGGCGTCCTCTTCGGTTCCGCCCGCCGACCGCTGGAGTTCGGCCCAGCGGTCGACCGCAGCGAGCGCGGCCGGTGCGTCGAGATCGTCGGCGAGTGCGGTACGGACCTCCTCCAGCATCGCGTCGGCGGACGGCCCGTCGGGGCGGGACACCGCGGCACGCCAGCGGGCGAGGCGCTCCTCGGCGGCCGTGAGATCCGCGTCCGTCCACTCCCAGTCGCTGCGGTAGTGGTGGGCGAGGAGCGCGAGCCGGATAGCGGCCGGGTCGGTGCCGGCCCGGCGCAGGGCCGAGACGAAGACCAGGTTGCCCCGGGACTTCGACATCTTCTCGCCGTCCAGCGCGACCATTCCGGCGTGGACGTACGCCTGGGCGAAGGGGTGCTCGCCGGTGAGCGCCTGGGCGTGCGATGCGCCCATCTCGTGATGGGGGAAGACCAGGTCGGAGCCGCCGCCCTGGATGTCGAAGCCCATGCCGAGGTGGTCGAGGGCGATGGCCACGCACTCGATGTGCCAGCCGGGGCGGCCGGGGCCCAGGGTGCCGCCGTCCCAGTGCGGTTCGCCGTCCCGGGCGGCCAGCCACAGGACCGGGTCGAGGGGGTTCTTCTTGCCCGGCCGGTCGGGGTCGCCGCCGCGTTCGGCGGAGAGCAGCCTCATGGCCTCGGCGTCGAGACGGGAGACCTCGCCGAAGTGCGGGTCGCTCTCCACCGAGAAGTAGGTGTCGCCGTCGAGGTCGTAGGCGGCCCCGGCGTCGCGGAGCCGTTCCACGAGCGGGACGATGCGGGGTATCGACTCGACCGCACCGATGTAGTGGCGCGGCGGCAGCATCCGCAGGGCCGTCATGTCCTCGCGGAACAGCTTGGTCTCGCGCTGCGCGAGCTCCGTCCAGTCCTCGCCGTCCCGGACGGCGCGCTCCAGGAGCGGATCGTCGACGTCCGTGACGTTCTGGACGTAGTGAACCTGTCGCTTCGTGTCGAGCCACACGCGCTGAACGAGGTCGAACGCGTTGTAAGTCGCCGCGTGACCCAGATGGGTCGCGTCGTACGGGGTGATACCGCAGACGTAGAGACGGGCGACGGGACCGGGTGCGAGGGTGACTCGTTCACCGGTCGCGGTGTCGTGAATCCTGAGGTCGCGGCCCTTGCCGGGCAGGGCGGGGACCTCGGAAGCGGGCCAGGCATGCATGCATCCGAGCCTAACCTCAGCCCCCGCGCCGACGCTGCCGCGGGGTGCAACGATCTTGGCGTGAGCCTCCGTGCCCCAGGCTTCCCCGGGCCCGGCCCGGCGAAACCCCCGGGGCCGCAAAGCCACAGCGAGCGGCGCTCGCCGCGGACGGGGACGGTCAGACCGGGGGCCAGGGAATGGCCGGCCACTCCCCCGTCGGCTCCGGATGGGTGCCGGTGGTCCGGAGCCGGTCCACGCGCACGCGGACGCCGTCGACCTCGGTGGCGGTCAGCAGCTCGGCCAGCCGGATGGCCAGTGGCCCGTCGGGGCGCAGGGCGTCCGCGAGCCGTGCCAGGGCCGCCACGGCGTCCGGCGGCAGCGCCTCGCCCGCCCAGCCCCACAGGAGGGTACGGAGCCGGGCTTCGGCGTTGAAGGTGACGCCGTGGTCGATCGCGTACAGCGCCCCGTCCACCGCGGGCAGCAGATGGCCGCCCTTGCGGTCACCGTTGTTGATCACCGCGTCGAGTACGGCGAGTCTGCGCAGGCGGTCGTCGTCCGCGTGGACGAGGAGCGCGGTGCGGCCCTCGCCGACCTCGGCGAGGCCGACGGCCTTCCAGCCGTCGTCCGGTTCGTCGCCGTCGACCAGGGCGAGCAGTCCGGCGTCGGGATCCGCTTCGATCCACAGCTGGACCATGCCGCGGCCGTAGGGGCCGTCGCGCAGCACGGTCGGCGGGACGAGTCCCCAGCCGAGCGCCTCGGAGACCTCCCAGGCGGCGACCTCGCGCTCGGCGAGGGTGCCGTCGGGGAAGTCCCACAGGGGGCGCTCACCGGTGACGGGCTTGTAGACGCAGCTCGCTTCCTCGCCCTCGTACGCCACCGTGCAGAGCAGCACCGCGTTGGACGCCCCGGGGATCCGGCCGCGCACGGTCAGCTCGCCCCGGCCGAGGAGGCGGAGCGCTCCGGTACGGTCGCCGGGTGCGGTCACGCCCCCCGGCGGTATCCGTTCTGGCGCGGGCATACGTGTCCTTCCGGGTCGAGCGGGAGGCTGCACAGGGGGCACGGCGGGCGGCCCGCGTTGACGACGTCGAGGGCGCGTTTGGCGAAGGCCCGGGCCTGGGCACCGGTGAGCCGGACCCGGAGCATCGGGGGGCCGTTCTCCTCGTCCTGGAGCAGTCGCTCCTCGGCCTCGGCGAGGTCCTCCTCCGAGTCGGCCTCCAGCTCGACCAGGGCCTGGGCTTCGACGATCATGCGCTGTTCCTCGCCGTCCCAGGCCAGCGCCATGGTCCCGACCCGGAACTCCTCCTCGACGGGGGCGTCGAGCGGAGCGGTGTCGGCGATGTCGGCGGGGGCCACCGCGGGCACCGGGGCATTGCCTCCGGTACGGCGTACGACTTCGTCGAGGAGCTCGTCGATGCGCTCGGCCAACGCCGCCACCTGGGTCTTCTCCAGGGCGACACTGGTGACGCGGCCTCCGGCTGACGCCTGGAGGAAGAACGTACGGCGTCCGGGGAGCCCGACCGTACCGGCCACGAACCGGTCCGGCGGGTCGTAGAGGAACACCTGACGGGACACGCTCTGACTCCCTCGGGCTCGGGGACAGCCGCCGGGCCGTGGTCCGACGGCCGGGGCCTGTGCGGTGACTCCACCCCGCCGGGGGTGGCTGTGCTGTTGACGACGGCGGGCCGGCCGGGCGCCGGCCGCGCGGGCACGCAGGGACGGTGTCACGTGCCGTACGGCCGCATGCGCCGACCGCCCGTCCACCCTACTGCGCCGGACGATCACGGGGCGCCCGCACCACCCCCTACCACCGCGTTCCCCTCGGGGGCGGGGTCGCCGCCGGTCGTATCGGCGTCGGTCCTGCGGCCGTGACGGGATACGAGGGAGCCGAATTCGCCGGTGTCACCTAGACGCAGCAGGAAGGGGCGGGTGCCGGTGTACCGCACGGCGGTGACGGAGCAGGGTTCGGCGTGGATCCGCTGGAAGAGGTCGAGGTGGAGGCCGAGGGCGTCGGCGACGAGGGATTTGATGATGTCGCCGTGGGTGCAGACGAGATAGGTCGCGTCCTCGCCGTGCTCGGCCGTCACCCGGGCGTTCCAGTCCCGGACGGCGTCGACGGCCCGGGCCTGCATGGCGCGCAGGGATTCCCCGCCGGGGAAGGCGGCCGCCGAGGGGTGTTGCTGGACCACCGTCATCAGGGGGTCGTCGGCCAGCTCTCCGAGCTTGCGGCCGGACCAGTCTCCGTAGTCGCATTCGGCGACGCGCTCGTCGGTCCGCAGCTCCAGCCCGGGGCGGGCGTCGAGGAGCGGTCCGAGGGTCTCCCGGCAGCGCTCCTGGGGGCTGGTGACGGCAAGGGCGAGCGGCACGGCGGCGAGGCGTCCGGGCAGTGCCGCCGCCTGTTCGACTCCGCGCTCGTCGAGATGGACTCCGGGGGTCCGGCCCGCGAGCACGCCCGCCGTGTTGGCGGTGGAGCGTCCGTGGCGTACGAGAATCAGGGTGGCCATGTCCGCCAGGGTAGGCGCCCGGGCACGGCCCGTGGGGGGCCTGTGGACAACCGCCGCGGACTCGTCCCCTCCGCCCCGGCCGCCTGTGCCGTACAGATGTTCGCCGGTTGCGGCGTTCGTATCCGCTGGGGCCGTCGGGGCGGTTTCCGGCGCGCCGGGGCGTCACCGTCCGGCCCGGCGGCCGGGCGGCGCGGCAGCGGGCAGGCAGACGGACAGACAGGAGCGGAGCGGCCGTCCGGGGTTCAGAAGGCGGGAGCGGGAGCCGCGGGTCCGTCGAGGGCCCCGCGGCGCTCCGGCATTCGCAGCCGGACCATACGGCGCCAGCCGCCGAGCCGTTCGTAGAGGTACATCGCATGGACCCCGGCGGTCAGCACCGCCGCCTTCGTCGGCGACCAGCCCAGCAGACCCCCCATGCGCTCCATGACGGCGAGGCTGACGTCGCGGTAGATCCGGATCTCCGCGAGGGCGCACGAGCGCAGGATCCGGCGGATGGCCGGGCCGTGCCCCGCGGCGGTGAGCCGCAGGAGTTCCTCGTGGCAGTAGGCGAGGTGGTTGTCCTCGTCGTGGGAGATCATCCTGATGGCCTTGCCGACCTCGGGGTGGTCGCCGAAGTATCTGACCAGCATGATCATCTGGTCGGCGGCGCGCTGCTCGGTGACCCGGCTGTGGGAGAGGTAGACGACGATGTCCTGTTCGGTGAGGGTTTCCTCGCGGCCGAGCTTCTCGTGCGCGAGACCGATGCCGCGGCGTTCGAGGAGCATCGTGTAGTCGGCCTCGGGCGGTACGGGGACGGGGTCGAGCCCGCGCTTCCTCAGCAGGGCGTTGAAGATCCTGCCGTGCTTGTCCTCGTCGGCGCCGTGCCGGGTGATCCTGGGGGCGAGGTCGCGCAGGCCGGTGGGTACGAGGGCGGCGATGCGCGCGTTCTCCCAGCCGCCCTGTGCCTCGCCGCTCGCGGCGATGGAGCAGAAGAGCCGGTAGGAGTCGTCGTTGTCGAGGATTTCCTGGAACAGGCTTCGGGCCGAGAGCATGGCTGCACCTCCTGAAAGCATCCGCAAAGAACGAGTCAAATGCGGTGGGGCACAGGTGGCAACAGCTCGGACGGACAACTGCGCCGAACAGGTCACGGCCCTGCTCCGGACGGTGCCGGCGAGGCGGGTGGGGCGCGCGTGCCGACCTGTTGCGGCGGCCGCGGGGCACGTCTGTCAGCGCCGTGGCCGTGGCGGAACGGCGCGGCCGCCCCCGTACGGCGCCGCGCCGTTCGACTGCCGTGCCCCGGGCCGGTCCGCCGGGCTCAGGCCAGTCCGGCGTGCTCCAGGGCCTCCGTGCCTGCGCGCAGGGCGGCGAGGCGCTCGTCGAGCGTGAATCCCGCCGGGGCGAGCGTGAGGGTGGTGACCCCTGCGTCCGCGTAGGCGCGCATCCCGTCGGCGATCCGCTCGACGGAGCCGAGGAGGGTCGTGGAGTCGATCAGCTCGTGCGGTACGGCGGCGGCGGCGCCGTCCTTGTCCCCGTCCAGGTAGCGGTCCTGGATCTCGGCGGCCTCCTTCTCGTACCCCATGCGACGGGCGAGCTGGTTGTAGAAGTTCTGCTTACGGCTGCCCATGCCGCCGACGTAGAGGGCGGTGTAGGGGCGGAAGACGTCGGCGAGCGCGGTGACGTCGTCCCCGAGCGCGATCGGCAAGGTCGGACAGACGTCGAAGCCCTCCATGGTCTTGCCGGCCTTCTCGCGGCCCGCGCGCAGCGGCCGGATCGCGGTCTCCTCCAGATGCGCGGCGGACGGG
The DNA here is from genome assembly GCF_003932715.1 of Streptomyces tsukubensis. Classification (NCBI taxonomy): domain Bacteria; kingdom Bacillati; phylum Actinomycetota; class Actinomycetes; order Kitasatosporales; family Streptomycetaceae; genus Streptomyces; species Streptomyces tsukubensis. Next base: position 1,447,887 of record NZ_CP020700.1, read on the forward strand.
AAGATCAGCAGGGCGCCGTCGGCGATCTCACCGGTCTGTTCGAGGTTCTTGGGGCCTATGGCGGCGATGTAGAGGGGGATGTGCTCGCGCTGGGGGTGGACGGTGAGCTTGATGGGCTTGCCGGGGCCGCCGGGCAGCGGGAGGGTCCAGTGCTCTCCGTCGTGGGTGAGCCGCTGACGGGTCATCGCCTTGCGGACGATCTCGACGTACTCCCGGGTGCGGGAGAGCGGTTTGTCGAACTTCACCCCGTACCAGCCCTCCGAGACCTGGGGGCCGGACACCCCGAGGCCGAGCCGGAAGCGTCCGCCGGAGAGGGAGTCGAGGGTGGCGGCCGTCATGGCCGTCATGGCGGGCTGGCGGGCGGGGATCTGCATGATGGCGGAGCCGACGTCGATGCGCTCGGTCTGCGCCGCGACCCAGCTCAGTACGGTCGGTGCGTCGGAGCCGTAGGCCTCGGCCGCCCAGCAGACGTCGTAGCCGAGGCGGTCCGCCTCCCGGGCGACGGTCAGATTGTCGCCGTCCATACCGGCGCCCCAGTAGCCGAGATTGATGCCGAGCCGCATACCCACTCCCCTTACCAATCAGTAACATCCCTGTGGCGGGGACTCTAGCGCGCCCGGACCGGATCCGTCAGGGTCGTCTTCGCCACCTCGTACCGCGGGCCGGGCCGTTGCCCGGTTGTCCACAGGCTCTCTCGGTGTCGTCCCCCGGCCAGTACCCTCAGCGCTCATGGAGCAGAGGCATCTCGGCAGCACCGGCCTGCGCGTGTCCCGGATCGGGCTCGGCACCCTGACCTGGGGCCGGGACACCGACGAGCACGACGCCGCCGACCAACTCAAGGCGTTCTGGGAGGCGGGCGGGACGCTCGTCGACACCGCCGATGTGTACGGGGGCGGGGATGCCGAGTTCGTGCTGGGGCAGCTCGTGGAGCGGCTGGTGCCGCGGCGGGATCTGGTCATAGCGACCAAGGCCGGGAGCGTGCCCGATCCCGACCGCCGCTTCGACGGCTCGCGAGGGCATCTGCTCGCCGCGCTCGACGACTCCCTCCAGCGTCTGGGCACCGACCACGTCGACCTGTGGCAGGTCCATGCCTTCGACCCGCTGACCCCGCTGGAGGAGACCCTCCAGGCCGTGGACACCGCCGTCACCAGTGGCCGCGCCCGGTATGCGGGCGTGTCGAACTTCTGCGGCTGGCAGCTCGCCAAGGCCGCGACCTGGCAGCTCGCCGCGCCCGGGGTACGCACCCGGATCGCCAGCACTCAGATGGAGTATTCGCTGTTGCAGCGGGGGGTGGAGCGCGAGGTCCTGCCAGCCGCGCTGGACCTGGGCGTCGGTCTGCTGCCGTCGTCGCCGCTGGGGCGCGGGGTGCTCACCGGCAAGTACCGCGGTGGGGTACCGGCGGATTCGCGGGGCGCGTCGGAGCGGCTCGGTGCCTTCGTCGAGCCGTATCTGGACGAGACGGCCGACCGCATCGTGGGTGCGGTGACCACCGCCGCCGACGGGCTCGCCGTGACACCGCTCCAGGTGGCGCTGGCCTGGGTCCGGGACCGTCCCGGAGTGGTGGCCCCGATCGTCGGCGCGCGCAACGCGAAGCAGCTCGCGGCCGCGTTGTCGGTGGAGACGCTTAGTCTTCCTGACGAGATCCGCCGGGCGCTCGACGATGTGTCGGCTCCCGTGCACCGCTATCCCGACCAGGACTGGAGCACGCTGTGACCGCGCCTTCCCGGGGGCCGCACCCCGAACCCCCGGCCGACGCCGAGGGCCGTGAGCCCGAGGCCGCCGAAGACCGCTCCGCAGCCGGGTCCGGTGTGCCCGGGGAGACTCCGGCGGCGGAGGGCCGGGAGGTACGGACCGCGGACCCGGACGGCGCCCGCGAGGAATCGGCACCCGACGCACCCGACGTATCCGGCAGCGCGTCCGAGGGCCCGGAGGCTTCGGTGGCTTCGGAGAAGCAGCCGTCGGAACCCGGTTCGGAAGCGGAACCGGACGGCTCCCCGGAGGACCCTCCAGCCGCCGAAGGCGGAAACAGCGGCAACGGAGACGGTGGCCGGGAGGCCGGGCAGTTGTCGGAGGCGCAGGCGGAGCTGGCCGCGCAGCGTGAGCTGCGGGCGAAGATCGCGCAGCGCAAGGCCGAGCGGGCCGGGCCGGTAACCGCCGGTGAGCGGCTGAGCGGTTCCGCGGCCGAGCTGCTCGCGGCCGTCCGGGCCGTGGAGCGCGGCGAGAAGTCGGGCAGCGCGTTCTTCCCGGCGGCGGCCGCGGCGGCCCGCCCCGTCGAGACCGCCCCGCCGCGGGTCACCGGCCCCCGCCCCGCTCCCGAAGCCCCCGCGGTGGTGGCCGGGCCCGCGCCCGAGGCCGTGGCCGCCGTGCGGGCCGTGCTGGCCCGGGGACGTGCTTCCGAGGAGTCGGCCCCCGCGGTGGTGGAGGCCCTCGGGGAGCGGGCCGCTGCCGTCCTGCAGGAAGACCCCTGGCGGCTGCTCGCGGTGCCCGGGGTCGGCCCCGAGCAGGCCGACTCCTTCGCCCAGGTGCTGCTGGCCGGCGACTGCGGTCCCGGGGACCCGCGGCGCACCGCCGCCCTGATCGTTCGGGAGCTGGAGCGGGCGGCGCTGCGGGGAGACACCGCGGTGCCGTCGTCCGCCGTTCTGGCCGCGCTCGCCGGGCGCGCGGTGCCCGACCCCGACGAGGCGCTGGAGCGGGCGGTCGCCGACGGCGTGGCGCTGGCCTTCCCCACTGATCCGGCTGATCCCGCAGATCCCACCGGTCCTGCCGGTGCCGTGCACGAGACCGGTGCCGCGCCGGCCGGGGAGGGAACGGAGGATCCGGACGGCGACGAGGAGGCTCCGACGGGGCCCGTGCTGCTCTCCCTCGACCGGTACGCCCTCGCCGAGGAGAGCCTCGCCGACGGTCTCGCCAGACTGGCCAGGAGCGGCCCGGACACCCGCTGGGAGTCGGTGGCGGAGCCCACGGAACTCACCCGCGCCCTCGCCGCCCACGGGCTGGTCCTCCACACGGGCGGCGAGGCCGCCCGCGCCGAGCCGGCCGCCCTGGCCGGGGCCGCCCGGTCCCTGGGGCTGACGGCGGTCGTCGCCGTCCACAGCGAGCAGGCGGCCCGCGCCCTGGGCCCGGAAGCGGTCACGGTCGCGGCGCTGCTCGCCGGAGCGGCCGGACCGGGCCGTGACGAGGACGGCGCCTGGGCGCTCGACCTGCTGGTCGTCCTGGACGCACCCCGGCTGGGCGTGGAGCCCGCGGCGGTGCTCGTCGAGTCCCTGCCCGACGGCGCCCGGCTGGTGCTCGGCGGCGATCCGGGTCAGCTGGGCCCGGCGGGTGCCGGTGATGTCTTCACCGATCTGCTGGCCTCCGGGGTCTGCCCCCGGATCGCCTCCCGGATCCCGGACCCCGGCCCGGTCGGCGAACTGGTCTCCGGGATCGGCGTCGGTGAGCTCAACCAGGTCGAAGCTCCGGGCAAGGAGGTCGTGATCGTCCCGGTGCGGGACGCGGGCGAGGCCGTCCACCGCACGGTCCAGCTGGTCGCCGACTCGATTCCCCGGGCGATCGGCGTCCCCGCCGACCGCACCCAGGTGATCACCGTCGCCCACCACGGTTCCGCGGGCACCCGCGCGCTCAACACGGCGCTGAAGGCCCGGCTGAACCCCGGCCCCGGCCGCTTCGGCGGCTACGACCCCGGCGACCGGATCGCGTACACCCCCGCCCCGGGACGTACGGTGCCCGGCACCGTCGTCTCGGCCGACGCGGCGGGCCTCCGGCTCGACTGCGAGGGTACGGCGGTGACGGTGGCCAGGGACCGCGTCGGCGCGACCCTGCGGCACGGCTGGGCCCTGACCGCCCATCAGGCGGCGGCGCTGCGCTGGCCCGCGGCGGTCGTGGTGCTGCCCGGCGACGCCGTGGACGCGCTGAGCCGTCCCTGGGTGTACACGGCGTTCGGCCGCGCCGAACGCCATCTGTCGGTGGTCCACGGCGCCGAGGCGGCGCTGCCCGCAGCGGTGGCCACGATCCCCGGCGTACCGCGCACGACCCGTCTGCGCAGCCTCCTCACGGCCCTGCTCTCCGCCTCCGGCGGCCAGGAGGCCTGACCGGTCGCGGCCGCCCGGCCTTCGCCGCCGGGCGGCCGGATCCGGCCGGTCCGACACCGGACCGGCCGGAAAAAATCCCGCGGCCCGGCGATCACGCCGCGTTAGGGTGGCCGCATGCTTTGACGCCTGCCCGGAATCCGGGCACCCCCGCCGCCTCCTTCGTACACAACGGCATCCGCTGTCCACGAAGGAGTGACATTCCATGACCACATCGACCCCGATCGACGTCCCCGACGCCTTCGCCGCGTCGTACGGCACCCAGGGCGCCGAGGCGCGTGCCTGGCTGGCCGGGCTGCCGAGGCTCGGCGAACAGCTGCTGGACCGGTGGAAGCTGCGGCTCGACGGCCCGGCCCGCTGGGGCATGGCCTCGCTGGTCCTGCCCGTGCGCCGGGCCGACGGCACGCCCGCCGCGCTCAAACTCCAGCAGGTGCGCGAGGAGACCGCCGGGGCAGCCGACGGGCTGCGCGCCTGGCGGGGCAACGGCATCGTACGGCTGCTCGAAGACGACGAGGGCAGCGCTGCCCAGCTGCTGGAGCGGCTGGACGCGTCCCGGCCGCTGTCCTCGGTGACCGACGAGGAGACCGCTGTCGGAGTAATCTCCGATCTGCTCGCCCGGCTCACCGCCCTACCCGCGCCCAGCGGGCTGCGCAGCCTGTCGGACATCGCCGCCGCGATGGTGGAGGAAGCCCCGGCAGCCGCCCCGGCGCTGCGCGACCCGGACGAGCGGAAGCTGCTGGAGACCTGTGCCGCCGCCGTCGCCGAGCTGGCCGGGGAGGCAGGGGACCGGCTGCTCCACTGGGATCTGCACACGGGCAATGTGCTCGCGGGTGAGCGCGAGCCCTGGCTGGCGATCGACCCGGAGCCGCTGGCCGGGGACCCCGCGTTCGACCTGCTGCCCGCCATCGACGACCGGTGGGAAGCGGTGACCTCGTCCGGCGACATCGGCCGGGCCGTACTCCACCGCTTCGACCGCCTGGCCGAGGCCGTCGGCGCGGACCGCCGCCGGGCCGTCGGCTGGACGCTGGGCCGGGTGCTCCAGAACGGGCTGTGGGACGTCGAGGACGGTAAGGAGACGCTGGAGCCGACTCAGGTCACCATCGCCAGGACGCTGCTGGACCACCGGCGGTAGGGCAGCCCGTGAAGGGGCGGTGCCACGCCTTCGTACCGCCGAGAGGCCGGGCCCTGCTCCCCCGGATTCGGGGAGCAGGGCCCGGCCCCGTACCTCCTGCGCGGCCGCCGCCGGTCAGCGGCGCAGTTCGTCGAGCTCCTCACCGAGGTCGTCCTCGTCGAAGACGGCGCTGACGTCGAAGCGACAGATCACCCGCTGGGCATCCGCTTCGAAGGGAGCGGCCAGCCATTCGCCCGGCTCGGGGAGTTCGTCCCCGGCGGAGACCCAGAGCGTGGAGTCGCCCTCCTCCAGGCCGAACTCCTTGTGCCGGGTGGCGATCTCGTCGGGCTCGTACTCCCCGAAGAGCACCCCGAGCGCCGTGTGCACGCTCGCCCCGGCGGGCCGTGCGGCCCCCGGAACGGGGTCGTCCACGGCCTCGATGTCGGCGATGCGCTGGGCCTGCGCGAGCAGCCGCTGAGGCTCGACCACCGCGTAGTCACGGCGGATGAGCACGCTGAGGGCATTGGGTTCCTCGGGCCCCGCATAGGGCGGCAGCGCGTCCTCGGCCCCCGGGATCTCGAAGGGCGTGACCTCGTCGTAGCGGTCGTAGAGCCGTTCGTCGTACGCCTCGGCCGCCACGGCCAGGGCGTTGAACGCGTCGTAGACGGCCGGGTCGTCCTCTCCCGTGCGGTTCTCGACCGCCGCGAGGTGACGGTCCAGTGCGGCTTTGACCGCCTCGGCGGCGGCACGTACCTCGGCAGCGGTGGGCTGCGCAGCATCAGACATAGTGCAGACGCTATCCGTACCGGGGCCGTGCCCGCACAATAGATGCGATGCCGGAATACGAATTTGTCGACGTGTACGTCCCCCGCGGGGTCTCCCGCAAGGAGGCGACGCGTCTGCTCACCGACCATGCCGAGTACGGACACTGGGAGTTGGACCGACTGACACTGCACCGCGACGGCAGCCGGAGAGTGCGGCTGCGGCGGCGGATCATCCGCCAGCTCCGCGCCACCTGGTGATCACGCCCCGGTGGCCGGTCGGCGGCACAGGGGCGTCACCGGGTGATCGGCGCGCTGTCCGCCGGTCACCCCGGTGCGATCAGCGCGAAAGGGGCCCCGCCGCAGCGGGGCCCGCTCTGTCGTCCGCGTACCCCGGCCGTTGTGTGGGCGCCGTCCGGGCGGCGCCGGGCGCGGGGGTACGGGAGGGTTCCGGCGGTCAGGCGGAGGCGCGCGACCGCCGGTAGAGGACGGCACCGGCCAGCAGCAGGCCGGCTCCGGCCGGGGCGATCAGGCCGAGCGAACCGGCTCCGGTCTGGGCGAGGACGCCGTCGTCCTCGGCCGGGCGTTCGGCGGACCGGCTCACGGGCGCCTCCGGGGCGCGGTTGACCGGCTTGACGGCGGTCGGCGGTTCGACCGGCTGCCCGGGCTTGACCGGCGTGACGGGCTGCTCGGGGGGCAGCGGCTGGGCGATCGAGCTGTCGTTGACGCAGGTGTTGCCGAACGCGGGGTTCAGCAGGCTGATGATGTCGACGGTGTTGCCGCAGGCGTTGACCGGGACGTCGACGGGAGCCTGGACCGTGTTCCCGGAGCCGACGCCCGGGGAGTTGGCCGTGCCGCCGCCCGCGTGGGCGCCGCCGCCGGTGGTGGTGCCGGAGCCGTTGGTGGCCGCGGGCAGGTTACCGGCGGGCAGATGGGTGGCCGGAACGCCGTTGCCGGAGCCGTTGGTGGCCGGGGCGGGCGCGGGAGCGGGCTTGGCCTGCGCGGGCTTCGCCGGTCCGGCCTTGGCCGGGGACGAGGTGTTGGCGCAGTTGTTGCCGAACGCGGGGTTCAGCAGTCCGACCACGTCCACCGTGTTGCCGCAGGCGTTGACCGGGACGTTGACCGGGACCTGGACCGTGTTCCCCGAGCCGACACCCGGGGAGTTGACCGCCGCCCCGTTCGCTCCGGAGTCCGCTTGTGCGTATCCCCCGCTGAGAGCGAGTGCCCCGCCCGCCGCCGCGGCCATGGTGATCAGGCCCTTACGCGTCACCTGTCGCATAGGTGATTCCCTGCCTTCTTGAATCGTCAGGAATTCCTCCGGGCACGGGCGCCCGGGGCGGAAATGCCGGGCGGTCCCGGAGTGCGTGGTTGCGCTCCGGGACCGCCCGCCTTCATACCCGGGCCCTCGGGGCCCGGGGCATGTGATGCGGCATTCAGCCGTTGATGCAGGTGTTGCCGAAGGCGGGGTTCAGCAGCCCGACCACGTTGATGGTGTTGCCGCAGACGTTGACCGGCACGTGGACCGGAACCTGGACGACATTGCCGGACAGCACACCGGGGGAGTTCACAGCGGCACCCTGGGCGCCCGAGCTGGCCACGGCGGCACCCGCGCCGGCCAGCACCAGACCACCGGTGACAGCCGCGGCGGCGACGACCTTCTTGATCATTATTCCTCCTAGTAGGCAGTGCGGTCCCAGCCGCGGACCGCACCACCTGTAACGAGGAGGGTTCGAGGGAGCTACGAGGCGGAGGAGGCTTTCACTCTTTTCAGTCGGTCACGCACACAGAGACGATTGTCGGAGGGTCGCACCGGCGCTGCCGGAAGCCGGGCGGGGGTCTCGGCAGGGATCTCCGCCGGGGTCTCAGCAGGCGTCGAGAAAGCGGTCCAGGACACGGACGCCGAACTTGAGCCCGTCGACGGGGACCCGCTCGTCGACGCCGTGGAACATTCCGGCGAAGTCCAGCTCGGGCGGCAGTTGCAGCGGCGCGAAGCCGAAGCAGCGGATGCCGAGGTCGTCGAAGGACTTGGCGTCGGTACCGCCGGAGAGCATGTACGGAACGGCCCGCGCGATCGGGTCCTCGGCGCGCAGCGCGGACTGCATGGCGTCCACCAGATCGCCGTCGAAGCCGGTCTCCAGCGCCTTGTCGGCGTGGACGTCCTCGCGCCGTACCCGCGGGCCCAGCAGCCGGTCGAGATCGGCCAGGAACTCCTCCTCGTGCCCCGGCAGGAAGCGGCCGTCGACATGGGCCGTGGCCTGCCCGGGGATGACGTTCACCTTGTAGCCGGCGCCCAGCATGGTGGGGGCGGCGGAGTTGCGCAGGGTGGCACCGATCATCTTGGCGATACCGCCGAGCTTGGCCAGGGTGGCGTCCATGTCCTCGGGGTCGAGCGGGGTGCCGAGCGCATCGGACAGCTCGTCGAGGAAGGACCGTACGGTGGGGGTCATCCGCACCGGCCAGCGGTGCCGGCCGAGCCGTCCGACGGCCTCGCACAGTTCGGTGATCGCGTTGTCGTTGTTGGTCATGGAGCCGTGGCCGGCCGTGCCGTCCACGGTCAGCCGCATCCAGTGCATGCCCTTCTGGGCGGTTTCCACGAGATAGAGCCGCAGGTTCTCGTTGACGGTGAAGGAGAAGCCGCCGACCTCGCCGATCGCCTCCGTGACGCCCTCGAAGAGGTCCGGGTGCTTGTCGACGAGATGGCGGGCGCCGTAGGTACCGCCGGCCTCCTCGTCGGCGAGGAAGGCCAGGACGATGTCGCGCGGGGGCTTGCGTCCGCTGCGCAGCCGGTCCCGTACGACGGCGAGGGTCATGGCGTCCATGTCCTTCATGTCGACCGCGCCCCGGCCCCAGACGCAGCCGTCCGCGATCTCCCCGGAGAAGGGGTGATGGGTCCAGTCGTGGGCGTTGGCCGGTACGACGTCGGTGTGCCCGTGGATCAGCAGCGCGGGGCGCGAGGGGTCCTCGCCCTCGATGCGGGCCACCGTGGAGGCCCGGCCCCGGTGCGATTCGATGATCTTGGGTTCCAGCCCCACGTCGGCCAGCTTCTCCGCGACGTACTCGGCCGCGGCGCGCTCCCCCGGCCCGGAGTGGTCGCCGTAGTTGCTGGTGTCGATGCGGATCAGTTCCCGGCACAGATCCACGACCTCGTCCTCGCCCCGGACGGTCCGGGCACTCGTCGGCTCGCTCACGCTGGTTCCTCCCGCAGTCGCTGGTGCTTCCCGCCCATCCTCCCGCGCCGGGGGCCGTGTCCCAAGAGAAGCCCGGCGGAACCGGGCGGTGTCCGGCGGAAGGGGAGCCGGGGGGAAGGGGAGGGGGAAAGGGGTGATCGGAGACCTCCGAATGTTTGCTATGGTTTTCCACGTCGGAACGGCCCAGGCCGAACGGCAGACACCTGGTCCGGGTGGCGGAATGGCAGACGCGCTAGCTTGAGGTGCTAGTGCCCTTTATCGGGCGTGGGGGTTCAAGTCCCCCCTCGGACACCAGCGGAAAGGCCCCTCTTCGGAGGGGCTTTTCCCGTATCCGGGCTCCCCCGCAGATGGGGGCGGCAGCAGAGAGGAGCCGCGGTGAGCCGTGGACGACGGGCGCCCGTCTCGCCCCTGCCCCAGCGCGACGGGGTCGATCCCGTACGGCTCAGACTGCCCGAGGACCCCGGCGGGCGGTGGGCGACCGTCGGAGACCATCTGGCCGAGCGGTACGGCGCCGAGCGGGCCGACGCGCTGCTCGGCGCGGGCCGGATCGTCTCGCGCGAGGGCGCCGTCGTGGCGAACGAACCGTATGCGGCGGGGCTGCTGCTCTGGTTCCACCGGGATTTCGCTCCGGAGGAGCCGGTGCCCTTCGGGGCCGGGATCGTGTACCGGGACGAGCGGATCGTCGTCGCCGACAAACCGCACTTCCTCGCCACCACGCCCCGTGGCCGGCATATCACCGAGACCGTGCAGGCGAGGCTCCGGCGCGAGCTGGGGCTGCCGGAGCTCCAGCCCGCGCACCGGCTGGACCGGCTGACGGCAGGGCTGGTGCTCTGCATCGTCCGGGCCGGGGACCGGGGGGCGTACCAGACGCTGTTCCGGGATCGGCGGGTGCGCAAGGAGTACGAGGGGGTGGCTCCGTACGACCGGGGGGTGGCGCTGCCGCGGACCGTACGGAGCCGGATCGTGAAGGAGCGGGGGGTGCTCGCGGCCCGGGAGGAGAGCGGCGAGCCCAACAGTGAGAGCCGGGTGGAGCTGCTGGAGCACCGGGCGGGTCTGGGGCGGTACCGGCTGCTTCCGGTGACCGGGCGGACCCATCAGCTCCGGGTCCATATGAACGCCCTGGGGCTGCCGCTCCTGGACGACCCGCTGTATCCGGTCGTCCAGGAGTCCGCGGCCGAGGACTGGTCCCGGCCGCTGCAACTGCTGGCGAAGGTGCTGGAGTTCACCGATCCGCTGACCGGTGAGCACCGCCGCTTCGAGAGCGGGCTGCGGCTCGCTCAGTGGCCCCGCTGAATCCACTCGTCGAGGGCGGGCGCCTCGGCGCCGATGGTCGTCGCATCGCCGTGGCCGGTGAGGACGGTGGTGTCGGACGGGAGGGTCAGCAGCTGATCCCGGATCGAGTCGATGATCGTGGGGAAGTGGCTGAAGGAGCGGCCGGTGGCGCCGGGCCCGCCGGCGAAGAGCGTGTCACCGGTGAAGACGGTCGAGAGCGCGGGGGCGTACAGACAGACCGCCCCGGGGGCGTGGCCCGGGGTGTGCAGCACCGTCAGCTCCGTACCGCCGACGGTGAGCGTCTGGCCGTCGGCGAGCGGGCCGTCGGGCTCGCGGTCGGGGTGCGTCTGCTGCCAGAGCGGCAGATCGTCCGGGTGGAGCAGGACGGGGGCGCCGGTGGCCGCGGCGAGCGCCGGGGCGGCGTCGATGTGGTCGTTGTGGGCGTGGGTGCAGACGATCGCGCGGAGGGTACGGCCGCCGAGGGCGGTCTCGATGGCGCCGGCGTCGTGGGCGGCGTCGATGACGATCGCCTCGGTGTCGTCGCCGACGATCCAGACGTTGTTGTCGACGTCCCAGACGCCGCCGTCGAGGGCGAAGGTGCCGGAGGTGATCAGCCGGTCGATACGGGTGGTCACAGGGTCACCACCGAGCGGAGGACGTCGCCCTCGTGCATCCGGGCGAAGGCCTGCTCGATGTCGTCGAGGCCGATGGTCTCGGTGACGAACGCGCCGAGGTCGATCCGGCCCTGCTGGTGGAGGTCGATCAGCATCGGGAAGTCGCGGGAGGGCAGGCAGTCTCCGTACCACGACGATTTGAGGGAGCCGCCGCGGCCGAAGACGTCCAGCAGGGGCAGTTCGAGGGTCATCTCGGGGGTCGGGACGCCGACCAGGACGACGGTGCCCGCGAGGTCGCGGGCGTAGAACGCCTGCCGGTAGGTCTCGGGGCGGCCGACGGCCTCGATGACGACGTCGGCGCCGAAGCCGCCGGTCAGTTCGCGGACGGCCTCGACGGGGTCCGTGGAGCGGGAGTTGACCGTGTGGGTGGCGCCCATGGAGCGGGCGGTCTCCAGCTTGCGGTCGTCGATGTCGACGCCGATGATCGTGGCGGCACCGGCGAGCCGGGCACCCACGATCGCCGCGTCGCCGACGCCTCCGCAGCCGATGACGGCGACGGTGTCACCGCGGGTGACTGCGCCGGTGTTGACCGCGGCGCCGATGCCCGCCATGACGCCGCAGCCGAGGAGTCCGGCGACGGAGGGGGCGACGGCCGGGTCGACCTTGGTGCACTGCCCGGCGGCGACCAGGGTCTTCTCCGCGAAGGCTCCGATGCCGAGCGCCGGGGTCAGCTCGGTGCCGTCGGTGAGGGTCATCCGCTGCCGGGCGTTGTGCGTGTCGAAGCAGTACCACGGGCGGCCGCGGCGGCAGGCCCGGCAGTTTCCGCAGACCGCGCGCCAGTTGAGGATGACGAAGTCGCCTGGGGCGACGTCGGTGACGCCGGAGCCCACGGATTCGACGATTCCGGCGGCCTCGTGGCCCAGCAGGAAGGGGAAGTCGTCGTTGATCCCGCCCTGCTTGTAGTGCAGGTCGGTATGGCAGACCCCGCAGGCCTGCACCTGCACCACGGCCTCTCCCGGGCCGGGGTCGGGGACGACGATCGTCTCCACCCGCACCGGCTCGTTCCTGCCCGGTGCGACCACTCCGCGGACCTGCTGGGACATCGGTTCCGCCCTTTCTCGTGCTGCGGCTGCGACCACGGGGCGGGACCGTCCCTGGGGAGGCCGTCACCGCCGAGATCATCATTGATTCGGAACCACCACTATGGACCGTCGGGCTGCGGACCGCGACAGCCTGTGGACAACCCCACAACCGGACGTCACAGGGCTGCTCGCCCCCGGGTGGCGGCAAGGGCGCGGGACGGGCGCGGTGCCTCGTCCGCGTACGGCAACGGGGTCCGGGGAGTCGGCCGACTCCCCGGACCCCGGCTCTCCCGGCGGACCGGGATCAGAGCGTCTCGCGCTCCGCCGCGATGGCGTTCACCCGGCGCCGGACGGCGAACCAGCCGCCGACCAGGGCCGCGACGATCAGCGGCAGCAGATTGACCGTGGTCCGGCCGACCCCGCCGCCCCACCACATGAGGACGAGCACTCCGACGAGGAAGACCAGGGTGACGATCTGTGTGTACGGCGCCCACGGCAGCCGGTACGCGGGGCGGGTGACTCCGCCTTCCTCGGCCCGGCGCCAGAACAGCAGGGAGCAGAGCATGATCATGCCCCAGGTGCCGAGGATGCCGAGGGAGGCGAGGTTGAGGACGATCTCGAAGGCCTGGCCGGGGACGACGAAGTTCAGGCCGACGCCCGCGACGCCGAAGGACGCGGTCAGCAGCACTCCGCCGTACGGAACCTGTCCCTTGTTCATCCGGGCGGTGAAGCGGGGCGCGGAGCCCGCCGTCGCCATGGAGCGCAGGATGCGGGCGGTGGAGTAGAGACCGGCGTTCAGGCTGGAGAGCGCGGCGGTGAGGACGACGAGGTTCATCACTCCGGCGGCGCCGGGCACGCCCAGCTTGTCCATCACGGTGACGAAGGGGCTCTCGTCCGCGGAGTAGGCGGTGTACGGGAGCAGCAGCGCCAGCAGGACCACGGAGCCGACGTAGAAGAGGCCGACCCGCCACATGATCGAGTTGATCGCGCGGGGCATGACCTTCTCGGGGTTCTTGGTCTCGCCTGCCGCGACGCCGCACAGTTCGACGGAGGCGTAGGCGAAGACGACGCCCTGGACGACCACGAGCATCGGCAGCAGGCCGACCGGGAAGATTCCGTCGTTCTCGGTGATGGTGGAGAGGCCCGGGTTGTGGCCGCCCACGTCCTGCTGGGTGACCAGCAGGAATATGCCGATGAGCATGAAGGAGACCAGGGCGGCGACCTTGATGATCGCGAACCAGAACTCCATCTCACCGAAGTACTTCACCGAGATCAGGTTGATGGCCAGCACACCGGCGAGGGCGATGAGTGCCAGCACCCACTGGGGGATATCGCTGAAGAGCGACCAGTAGTGGGCGAACATGGCGGCGGCCGTGATGTCCGCCACGGTGGTGGTGGACCAGTTCAGGAAGTACAGCCAGCCTGCCGTGAAGGCGCCCTTCTCCCCCATGAACTCGCGGGCGTAGGAGACGAAGGCACCGGAGGAGGGGCGGTAGAGCACCAGCTCGCCGAGGGCCCGGACCACGAAGAAGGCGAAGACACCGCAGACCGCGTAGGCGATGGCGAGTGAGGGTCCGGCGTCCGCGAGTCTGCCGCCCGCCCCGAGGAAGAGCCCGGTACCGATCGCGCCGCCGATGGCGATCATGTTGATGTGGCGGGACTTGAGGTCCTTGCTGTAACCGGCGTCACCGGCGTCCACATGGGGGGTGGTCGGGCGGGAGCCGGTCGCCGGAGCCCCGGCGACCGCGCTGTCGGACGCGGTGGTGCGGTCACTCATAGGGGGGTGGTTCGCCTTCGTGTGGGTGCATGGGGGGTGATGGGTGCACGCCGGGCCCGGGGCTGCCGGTGGAAGGTGTTCACCGGGGCGGCCGGAACGCGGCCCGACGGCACACCATCGAGCGGTCCTGCGATGTTGGCAGTGTTCCAGGTCACCGGGAAAGAGATCTGAGGTGTTTCTGAGGTTGCCTACATATAAACCAAGGTGGCAGTAAATCATGAACCGGAGGAGCCCCTCCCACTTCCATCGGGACGACCGGATGGACGTAAGGGGTCGCACTGATTGTGGGGTCGTACCGCAGCCGGTGTGGATGCCAGGGGGGATTTACGGGAGGGAAGCCACGGCCGACGGCGGGCGGGGGGCTCAGACGCCCGGCAGGGTGGGCACGGCAGGCGGGGCCGGGTCCGGGGCCAGGACGTCCAGCTCCGCGAGTGCGCCCACCGCGATCTCACGGGTGATCCGCTCGGCCCGCTCCGCGTCCCCCTCCCTCACCGCCTCGGCCACCTGCACATGGAGCGTGACCGCCGCCGGGTCCGGGTCCTCGAACATCACCTGGTGGTGCGTACGGCCGGTCAGGATGGCCGCGACCACGTCCCCGAGGCGGGCGAACATCTCGTTGCCGGACGCGGTGAGCACGATCCGGTGGAAGGCGACGTCGTGCCGGAGGTACGCCTCCAGCTGCTGGCCGCGCGAGGTCTCCACCATGCCGAGGGCACAGGCGGTCAGCTCGGCGCACTGCTCGGGGGTGGCGTTGCGGGCGGCCAGCCCGGCGGCGACCGGTTCGATCGCGGACCGGAGCACGGTCAGCGAGCGCAGCTGGCGCGGCCGGTCCGAACCCGCCAGCCGCCAGCGGATGACCTGCGGGTCGTAGACGTTCCACTCGTCGATGGGACGGACCGTCACACCGACCCGGCGGCGGGACTCGACCAGCCGCATCGACTCCAGGACCCGGACCACCTCACGGACCACGGTGCGCGAGACGTCGAAGCGCTGGGCGATCTCGTCGGTGCGGAGCACGCTGCCCCGCGGATAGTCCCCCGCGGTGATGGCGAGGCCAAGTGTGTCCAGCACGTGCGTATGGAGGCCATGGCCCGCTGTGGTCATGTGCCCAGCCTAAAGGCCGGTCCGAGGGGCGAGGATCACACCTCAAAAGTATGACGTTTACATCTCGAAGTCTTGAATAAGTCGTACCTAATGGGTTTCAGTAGCGCGACGGACCGATGTCGACACCGGAGTCGACGTCAGACAGTGAGGCAGTAGATGAGCACCCCGCGCACCCCGCAGGTCGTCGTGGTGATGGGCGTGGCAGGGACCGGCAAGACCACCGTCGGCCCCCTGCTCGCGGCCGCCCTGGGCGTTCCGTACGCCGAGGGCGACGACTTCCACCCCCCGGCCAACATCGCCAAGATGTCCGCCGGGACACCGCTCGACGACACGGACCGGTGGCCCTGGCTGGATGCCATCGGCACCTGGGCGGGAAGCCGGGCCGGGCTCGGCGGTGTGGTGTCCAGCTCCGCCCTCAAGCGGGTCTACCGCGACCGGCTGCGGGCCGCCGCGCCGGACGCCGTCTTTCTGCACCTCAGTGGTGACCGGCAGCTCATCGAGCACCGGATGACGGCACGCCGGGGCCATTTCATGCCCACGGCGCTGCTCGATTCGCAGTTCGCCACGCTGGAGCCGCTGGAGGCGGACGAGGCGGGCGTCGCCGTCGACGTCTCCGGCTCCCCCGAGGAGATCACCGCCCGGGCGCTGGCCGCCCTGGGCGCCGCGGCTCCTCCGGACGCGGGCTGACCGCAGGCCCCGTACCCCCTGCCGTACGCCGGTCACCGGTGTGCGCGCAACCCCCCACACCCCGTCCCCGAACCCTCGTTCTCGTAAGGAACCACCGTGACCAGTCTCAGCGTCGAGACGCTGGCAGCGGATCCGCTGGCGCCGATCACCTCGGCCGGCAACGCCCAGCTCGGCATCGCCGTACTCGCGGGCATCGCCGTCATCGTGCTGCTCATCACCAAGTACAAAATGCACGCCTTCCTGGCGCTGACCATCGGGTCGCTGGCGCTGGGCGCGTTCGCCGGAGCGCCGCTCGGCAAGGCCATCGAGTCCTTCTCCAAGGGACTCGGCTCCACCGTCGCCGGTGTCGGTGTGCTGATCGCCCTCGGCGCCATCCTCGGCAAGCTGCTCGCCGATTCGGGCGGTGGTGACCAGATAGTCGACACGATCCTCGCCAAGGCCAAGGGCTCGACGATGCCCTGGGCGATGGTGCTGATCGCCTCGGTGATCGGTCTGCCGCTCTTCTTCGAGGTCGGCATCGTGCTGCTGATCCCGGTGGTGCTGATGGTGGCCAAGCGGGGCAACTACTCGCTGATGCGGATCGGCATTCCGGCGCTGGCCGGTCTGTCCGTGATGCACGGACTGATCCCGCCGCACCCCGGCCCGCTGGTGGCGATCGACGCCCTCGACGCCAATCTGGGCGTCACGCTGGCCCTCGGTGTCCTGGTCTCCATCCCGACCGTGATCATCGCCGGTCCGGTCTTCGCGAAGTACGCGGCCCGCTGGGTGGACGTCCCGGCGCCGGAGAACATGATCCCGGCCCGTCCGTCCGAGGACCTCGACAAGCGTCCGGGCTTCGGCGCGACCGTCTTCACGGTGCTGCTGCCGGTCGTCCTGATGCTCTCGAACGCGCTCGTCGAGATCGTGATAGACGATCCGGAGAACCCGGTCCAGAAGGTCACCGACGTCATCGGCTCCCCGCTGATCGCGCTGCTGGCCGCGGTCCTCGTCGGACTCTTCACACTGGGCCGTGCGGCCGGCTTCACCAAGGACCGGATCTCCTCCACCGTCGAGAAGTCCCTCGCCCCGATCGCGGGCGTGCTGATGATCGTCGGCGCGGGCGGCGGCTTCAAGCAGACCCTGATCGACGTCGGCGTGGGCCAGATGATCCTGGACTTCTCGGAGAACTGGTCGATCCCGACGCTGCTGCTGGCCTGGCTGATCGCGGTGGCGATCCGGCTGGCGACCGGTTCGGCGACGGTGGCGACGATCTCCGCCGCCGGTCTGGTGGCCCCGCTGGCGGTCGGCATGTCGAGCACGGAGTCCGCGCTGCTGGTGCTGGCGATCGGCTGTGGTTCGCTCTTCTTCAGCCATGTCAACGACGCCGGTTTCTGGCTGGTGAAGGAGTACTTCGGCATGGACGTCGGCCAGACCATCAAGACCTGGTCGGTGATGGAGACCATCATCTCGGTCGTCGGTCTCGTCTTCGTCCTGCTGCTGTCGCTGGTGCTGTAGCGCCGGTACGGCAGCCGGTACGTCCGGCCGGATCTCGTACGGCCGCACGTCCCGCGGTGGGTTCGCCCGCCGCGGGACGTCCGCGTTCCCGGAGCCGTACCGCAGTCCCTCCGGGCCCGCCGGCTCAGCGCACCGCCTCCGCCGCCGCCCGGCCCGCCGCGCGCCCCGAGAAGAGGCAGCCGCCGAGGAACGTGCCTTCCAGGGAGCGGTAGCCGTGGACCCCGCCGCCGCCGAACCCGGCCGCCTCCCCCGCCGCGTACAGCCCGGCCAGCGGGGTGCCGTCCGTGCCCAGAACCCGCGACGACAGATCCGTCTCCAGCCCGCCCAGCGATTTGCGGGTCAGCACCCGCAGCCGTACGGCGATCAGCGGACCGGCCGCCGGGTCCAGGATCCGGTGCGGGGCCGCGGTCCTGATCAGCTTGTCGCCGAGATACCTCCGCGCCCCGCGCACCGCCGTGACCTGGAGGTCCTTGGTGAAGGGATTGCGGATCTCCCGGTCCCGGGCGACGATCTCCCGCCGCAGCACCGCCTCGTCGATCAGCTCGTCGCCGGTGACCGCGTTCATTCCGCGCACCAGGGCCGCCAGATCCTCCTCCACCACGAAATCCGCTCCGTGGTCCATAAACGCGCGCACCGGCCCGGGGACGTCGGCCCGGGCCCGCCCGATCACCCCGCGCACCGAGCGCCCCGTGAGATCCGGGTTCTGCTCGGAACCGGAGAGCGCGAACTCCTTGCCGATGATCTTCCGGTCGAGCACGAACCAGGTGTGGTCGTAGCCCGAGGTCACGATGTGTTCCAGGGTGCCGAGGGTGTCGAAGCCGGGGAAGAGGGGCACCGGCAGCCGACGGCCGCGCGCATCGACCCAGAGCGACGACGGGCCGGGCAGGATCCGGATCCCGTGCCGGGCCCAGACCGGGTTCCAGTTCTCGATGCCCTCGGTGTAGTGCCACATCCGGTCCTGGTTGACATGACTGGCCCCGGCGCGTTCGGCGATGCCCAGCATCAGCCCGTCGACATGCGCCGGAACGCCCGAGAGCATCGTGCGCGGCGGCGCGCCCAGCCGGCCCGGCCACTGGGCGCGGACCAGTTCGTGGTTGCCGCCGATCCCGCCCGAGGCGACGATCACGGCCTGGGCCCGGAACTCGAACGCCCCGGCCACCTCCCGGCTGCTGGCGGTGCCGCGTTCGGCCGCGGACGGCTCCAGCACCTCGCCGCTGACGGTGTCGAGGGTGCCGCCGGTGCGGCCGAGCCCGGTGACGCGATGGCGGAAGCAGAGCCGGACGAGCCCCCGCGCCACGCCCTCGCGCACCCGCTGTTCGAAGGGGGCGACCAGACCGGGACCGGTGCCCCAGGTGATGTGGAAGCGCGGCACCGAGTTGCCGTGGCCGGTTGCGGAGTATCCGCCGCGTTCGGCCCAGCCGACGACGGGGAAGAAGCGGATTCCGTGCTGCCGCAGCCAGGACCGCTTCTCCCCGGCGGCGAACTCGACATAGGCGTCGGCCCACCGCCGCGGCCAGCGGTCCTCGTCCTCGCGGTCGAACCCGGCCGTGCCCAGCCAGTCCTGACGGGCGAGGTCCACACCGTCCCGGATCCGCATCCGCCGCTGTTCGGGCGAGTCGACGAGGAAGAGCCCGCCGAAGGACCAGTGCGCCTGACCGCCGATCGACTGCTCCGGCTCCTGGTCGACCAGGATGACCGTACGTCCGGCGGCGACGAGTTCCGCGGTGGCCACCAGCCCGGCGAGGCCGGCCCCGATCACGATCACGTCCGCGTCGTACGCCATGGGTCCCCGTCTCCGTGCCGGTGCGGTGTCGGGACGATCCTCGGTACGGGCCAGGAGCATGTCAACAGGCCCGTCCGGGTGCCGGGGTGGTGGAATGGGCACCATGGGATCCGACGGCGAGCTGATCGACATCGTGGACGAAGCCGACCGGGTGACCGGCCGGGCGACGCGGGGCGAGGCGTACGCCCGCGGACTGCGGCACCGGGTGGCGTTCGTCCTGGTCCGTGACGCGGACGACCGGATCTTCGTCCACCGCAGAACGGCGGCGAAACGTGTCTTCCCCTCGTTGTACGACATGTTCGTCGGCGGGGTCGTCGGCGCGGGCGAGACCTACGACGCGGCGGCGCTGCGCGAGGCCGAGGAGGAGCTGGGGGTGAGCGGGCTCCCGCGCCCCGTCCCCCTGTTCACCTTCGCGTACGACTCCGGCACCGCCCTCGGGTCCTGGAACTCGGCGGTCTACGAAGTGCGCTGCACCCTGCCGGTGCGCCCGCAGCCCGAGGAGATCGCCTGGTGGGACTTTCTGCCCGAGGAGGAGGTGGAGCGACGGCTGCGGACCTGGCAGTGGACGCCGGACGGACTGGCCGCCTATGAACTGCTGCGCGCCCGCCACGCCGACGCTGAGACCGCCCGCCACCGGCCATGATGATCACACCGCAGGTATCGTGCGCCGCATGGGGCTGCCGATACGGAAGCGAAAGCCGATGCGGGTACCGCCGCGGATGACGGGCCGGTGCCGATGCCGGGTGGGTGGATGACGGGCTGGGTACGGAGCCTGCGGCTCTGGTTCTCGCCCGAACGGGTGCGGGCGGACGGACGGACCCCCGACTACCGCTTCTCGCTGGCCAATGAGCGGACCTTTCTGGCCTGGCTGCGCACGGCGCTCGCGTTGATAGGGGCCGGGTTCGCGGTGGACCAGTTCCTGCCCGAACTGCGCTGGGCGGTCCGGGCCGCGATGGCCCTGGGGCTGCTGGTGGCCGGGGTGCTGTGCGCGCTGCGGGCCGTCAACCACTGGGTGCGGTGCGAGCAGGCGATGCGGCGCGGCGACGATCTGCCGGTCTCCCGGCTGCCCGCCGTACTGAGTCTGGTCGTCGCCCTGGTGGCCCTGGTGATGGTGGCCGTGGTGCTGCTGGGCCGGGAGGGGAACTGGTGACGGCGACGTCGGTCGGGGGCCGCGGGGAGGACCGGGATCCGGGACTCCAGCCGGAGCGGACCCGGCTCGCCTGGCGGCGGACGGCCCTGGCGTTCACGGTGGTGGCGGTGCTGGCGGCCCGTCAGGCGGCGGGCGACGGCGCCACGGACACCACCGCACTGGCCGGCTGGGCGGCCGCGATGTTCGTCTGGCTGATGTTCCTGGGTCTTGCGCGCCACCGGACCCGGGCCCTGGACACCACCCGTCCGGAGGCACTGTCGGCCCGTGCCGCACTGGCGGCGGTGGCGTGCACGGTGGCCCTGGCCGTCTCGGCGTTGACACTGCTGCGCTGAGCCCGGCGGCAGGGGACCGCGCACGGTGGCCGGGGCGGTGGCCGGGGCGGTGGCCGGAGCCGCCTGCCGGGGTCGAACCGCTTCGCTCCGTACGGCTGTTCGAAACCACGGATCTCCCACACGCCCCCGGCGCACCCCCTGGACTGCATACCGACTGGTCGGTCATCATCGGTTGGTCGGTCCCGTCGCCCCCGGAGGTCGTCCACGATGCGTTCCGAACCCCCGCCCGGCCTCGACCCGGCACGCCTGCGCGACCTCCTCGACCGCGAACGCCCGGGGCTGGTGACCGGCCCGCTGACCGCCGAACTGATCGAAGGCGGCCGCTCCAACCTCACGTACTCCGTCACCGACGGCCGCGAACGGTGGGTCGTCCGCCGTCCCCCGCTCGGCCACATCCTCGCGACCGCGCACGACATGCGGCGCGAACACCGCGTCATCAGCGCCCTGCACCCGACCCCCGTCCCGGTCCCCCGGCCGGTCCTGTTCTGCGAGGACACCTCGGTGACCGGCGCGCCCTTCTATGTGATGGAGTACGCGCCGGGGACCCCGTACCGCACTGCGGGACAGCTCGCCGCCCTCGGGCCCGAGCGCACCCGGTCCGTTCTCCTCGGGCTGCTGGACACCCTGGTCGATCTGCACGCGGTGGCCCCCGAGGCGGTCGGACTCGGCGATTTCGGCCGGCCCGACGGCTATCTGGACCGGCAACTGCGGCGCTGGGGCAAACAGCTCGCCGCCTCCCGAAGCCGCGACCTCGAAGGGATCGACGAGCTGCATGCGGAGCTGGGCCGCGCCCTGCCGGAGTCCCCGGCGCCCGCCGTCGTCCACGGCGACTACCGTCTCGACAACGTTCTCGTCGGACCCGACGACCGGATCACGGCCGTTCTGGACTGGGAGATGTCCACGGTCGGCGATCCGCTGACCGATCTCGGGCTGCTGGCGATGTACAGCCACCCCCTCGAACTCCCCGACTCACCGGTGAGCAGCACCGCCGCCGCGCCCGGACACCCCACGGCCGCCGAACTGGTCGAGCGGTATGCCGAACGGTCCGGCCGCAAGGTCCACGCCATCTCCTGGTACACCGCCTTCGCCTGGTTCAAACTGGCCGTGATCCTGGAGGGCATCCACTACCGCTACGTACTCGGACAGACCGTCGGCACCGGCTTCGACCGGTTCGGCCCACTGGTCCCGCTCCTCGTCGAGCACGGGCTGACCACCCTGCGGAGAGGCTGAGCCGTGGACTTCGCGTTCGACGAGCGGACCGAGGACCTCCGGGAGCGGCTCGGGGCGTTCATGACGGAGTGCGTGCTGCCCGCCGAAGCGGTGGCCGAGGAGCAGCGCGCCGGACTCGTATCGCCGTGGGAGACCCCGCCGGTCGTCGAGGAGCTGAAGGCGGAGGCCCGCCGCCGGGGCCTGTGGAACCTCTTCCTGCCCGACCGGAGGTACGGTGCCGGGCTGACCAACCTCCAGTACGCGCCGCTGGCGGAGCTCACCGGCCACAGCCCGCAGCTGGGCCCCACCGCGGTCAACTGCGCCGCGCCCGATACGGGGAACATGGAGCTGCTCGCGGAGTTCGGCACCGCGGAACAGCGCGAGCGCTGGCTGGAGCCGCTGCTCGCGGGCCGGATCCGGTCCGCGTTCGCCATGACCGAGCCGGAGGTGGCGTCGTCGGATGCCACCAATATCCGGACCCGGATCGAACGCGACGGCGACTTCTATGTCGTCAACGGCCGCAAGTGGTACATCTCCGGCGCGATGAACCCTGCCTGCGCGGTCTTCGTCGTGATGGGGGCGACCGATCCGGACGGTGCCGACGTCCGGCGCCGGCAGTCGATGGTGCTGGTGCTGGTGCCGCGGGATACCCCGGGGGTGCGGATCGTCCGGGCGATGAAGGTGTACGGCTACGAGGATCATGCCCACGGCGGCCATGCCGAGGTGGTGTTCGAGGACGTCCGGGTGCCGGTGGCGCAGCTGATCGGCGAGGAGGGCGGCGGTTTCGCGATCGCCCAGGCCCGGCTGGGTCCCGGCCGGATCCACCACTGCATGCGGCTGATCGGCATGGCCGAGCGGGCGATCGCGCTGATGTGCGAGCGGGCGCTGTCGCGTACGGCCTTCGGCGGGCCGCTGGCGCAGCAGGGGGTCGTCGGCAACTGGATCGCCGATGCCCGGGTGACCGTCGAGCAGTTGCGGCTGCTCGTCCTGAAGACGGCCTGGCTGATGGACACCGTGGGCAATCGGGGCGCGCACACCGAGATCCAGGCGATCAAGATCGCGACGCCGCGGGCGGTCGTGGACATCCTCGACCGGGCGGTTCAGCTCCACGGCGGGGCCGGGGTGGGGCAGGACACGCCGCTGGCGGAGCTGTGGGCCGCGGCCCGGACGCTGCGGCTGGCCGACGGGCCGGACGAGGTCCATCAGCGGTCGCTCGCCCGCCGGGAGCTGCGGCGGTACGCCTGAGGCGGGGGCGCTCACGGGGCAGAAGCGCGGCGCGCTGCCGCGCCGCCCGTGCTCAGGGGCGCAGGGCCCGCATCAGCAGATCCGCGAGATGGTCCGCGACCTGCTCCTTGGTCAGCGGGCCGTCGGGCCGGTACCAGGTCGACAGATGGTGCACGGAGCCGAAGTAGTAGTCGACCACCAGATCGGCGGGGGTGGCCGCGGAGAAGACGCCGCTCGACTGCCCCTCCTCCACCAGCGCCCTGAACCGCTCGTGGTAGCGCCGCCGTTCCGCCCGTACCTGCTTGTTCTTCTCGGGCGACAGGTGGTGCATGGAGCGGAAGAAGATGGTCGCGTCGTGGAGGTTCTCGATGGTCGTGACGACGACGTCGGCGGCAGCGGCCCGCAGCCGGACGTCGACCGGCGCACCGGAGCGGGCGAAGGCGTCCAGCCGCTCCTGCTGGAGCCGGAGCATCCGCCCGTACACCTCCTGGAGCAGGTCCTCCTTGGAGCCGAAGTAGTGGTAGAGGGCGCCCTTGGTGACGCCCGCCGCCTCCACGATCTCCTGGACGGAGGTCTTGTCGTAGCCGTGTTCGGCGAAGAGCCGGGTGGCGGCCGACAGCAGCTTCCGGGGTACGGGGGCGCCGTCCCCGTCCGTCGTCCTGGCCATGCCGCCCACCGCCTTTCCTCCCGGGCTCCCGCCCGGGGATCTTCCCGCCCTCGGCCGCGGGGCCCTCGCTCCGTCCGCTGCGGCCCGGCGGCCCCGCCCGGCCGGTGGACAGACTAAGCGGTCGGTCATGAAGGAGGAAGAGGATCGTACGACCGCGTCGTTCCCTCGCCGCACCGGGCCGCGCTAGCGTGCGCACCACACGAAGGATGATCAGCTCCGGCAGCAGCCGGAGGGACGGCCGAAGGACAGCAAGGACAGCAAGGACAGCAAGGACAGCAGAGCTACCAGAAACACCGAAGGAGTCGTATGAGCCTGTCCAGACGGGGACTGCTGGCCGCGAGCGGTGCGGCCGGGGCACTCGCCGCCACCGGATCCACGGCCCGCGCGGACGACGCCGGGGGCGGGCGGTCCGGTGGCGGGCACGGTCACGGGCGGCACGGCCCCCGGGTCCGTACGGGCTTCGACCGGCTCGCCGCCGACGGCTACGCCCTGCTGGCCGGTGAACGCGTCGGTGTGGTCACCAATCCGACCGGGGTGACCTCCTCCGTACGCCATATCGTCGATGTGATGCACGCCGACGACCGGGTGGACCTCGTGGCCGTCTTCGGCCCGGAGCACGGTTTCCGCGGTACGGCCCAGGCAGGCGGCTCCGAGGGGCGGTACGACGACCCGGCGACCGGGCTGCCGGTGTACGACACGTACCGCAAGTCCGGGCAGCCGCTCGCGGACGTCTTCACGGCATCGGGTGTGGACACGGTCGTCTTCGACATCCAGGACGCGGGCGCACGCTTCTACACCTATATCTGGACGCTGTTCGACTGCATGGAGTCGGCGGCCATCGCGGGGAAACGATTCGTCGTCCTCGACCGGCCGAATCCGGTGACGGGCCGGGCCGCGCTGGGGCCGGTGCTGGAGATGCGGTACACCTCGTTCGTCGGCCGCCGTCCCATCGCCCAGGCGCACGGGATGACGGTCGCCGAGCTGGCGGCCCTGTTCAACGCCGAGTTCCTGAAGGACCGTCCGGTACGTCTGGAGACGGTACGGATGTCGGGCTGGCGCCGCTCCGACTTCTTCGACACCACGGGTCTGCCCTGGGTGCCGCCGAGCCCCAACATGCCGACCCCGGAGACCGCGCTGGTCTATGCGGGCACCTGTCTCTTCGAGGGCACCGAGCTGTCGGAGGGGCGGGGCACGACCCGTCCGTTCGAGCTGCTGGGGGCGCCGGGGATCGACGGGCGGTGGGCGGAGGCCGCGAACGACCTCGGGCTGCCCGGCGTGCGGTTCCGGGAAGCCTACTTCACACCGACGTTCGGCAAGCACCAGGGAAAGACCGTCGGCGGAGTGCAGCTCCATGTCCACGACCGGGCCGCCTTCGATCCGGTACGGACCGGGATCAGCCTGCTGGTGACGGCGAAGCGCAGCTGGCGCGAGTTCGCGTGGCTCCGGTCCAACCCGACCTGGCTGGACACGCTCAGCGGCACGGCGGCCGTCCGCACGATGGTGGACGCGGGGGCCGGGACGGACGAGATCACCGGCGCATGGCAGGAGGGGCTGGGGGCGTTCCGTTCCGTACGGAGGCGGTATCTGCGCTACTGAGCGCAGGCGGCGGGCCGGGCGCCGCGGCGGATGCGGCCTGCGCGCCCTCGTGGAACTGGCGCTATCCGCAGGGGCGGGACGGGGGGTTTCCCCAACTCCGGACGGAGGACTGCCGGATGGTCCGCCGGTGATCACGGACGTCAGGCTGGTGCCATGACGATCTCCGATCCGAGTACACCTCGCCGTACCGTGCTGCGCGCCGCGTCCGCCGTCGCCCTGGGCGGGCTGGTCGCTGCCACCGCCCCGGCCACCGCCGCCACCGCCGCTCCCGTGCCCCCGGCCGCCGCCGGGCCTCCCGGCCCCGATCCCCTGCCCGCGCTGCGGCGGGCGGCCCGGCCGCTCGCCGATCTGCGCCCGCTGGAGGACATGGTGGGCGCGGCGGCGATCGTCGGCGTCGGGGAAGCCACGCACAGCTCGCGGGAGTTCTTCCGCACCAAGAACCGCATCTTCCGGCAGCTGGTGGAGCACCGCGGTTTCACCACGTTCATGCTGGAGACGCCGTGGAGCAGCGGGGTGCGGCTCAACGCCTATGTGCTGCGCGGCGAGGGCGATCTGCGGCAGATCATGGAGGAGGAGTTCCAGAGTTCGTATCTGCTGTGGCGGACCCGGGAGTATCTGGACCTGCTGCGCTGGATGCGGCAGTACAACCTCCGCCGTCCGGACCGGCCGGTGCGGTTCGCGGGCAACGACTGCTCCTACGCGGGGCCCGAACTGTTCGACGCGGTGACCGCTCATGTCGCCGACCGCCGTCCGGAGCTGCTGCCCCGGCTGCGGGCGCTGTACGCGGCCTCCCGGCCCGTCGGCACCCTCCACGAGTGGACGGAGCGGTATCTGACCCGGCCGATACCGGAGCGGAGGGCGATGGCGGCGGAGGTGGCCGAGGCGCTGGAGCTGGTGGAGTCCGTCCCGGCGGGGACGGGGGCCGCCGCCCGGGAGCATGCCTGGGCCGTGCAGCACGCGCGGGCGATCGCCCAGGTCGGTGAGTTCTACACCCATGACTACTTCGCATCGGCCGAAGCGCGGGCGGAGATGATGCTCTACCGCGACCGGATCATGGCCGAGAACACGGTCCGCTGGCACCGGCTCACGGGCGAGAAGGTACTGCTGTCGGCGCACAACGGGCATGTGGGATACGAGTCCACGCGGCCCGATATGTACCCCCGGCTCCAGGGCGCCTTCATCCGGGATCTGATGGGCAGCGCCTATATATGTGCCGGTTTCACCTTCGGCCGGGGTTCGTTCAATGCCATGGACCTCGACGATCCCGCGGAGCCGATCCGCCGCTTCTCGGTGGGACCGGCCGCACCGGGCAGCAACGAGGAGACGCTGGAACGGGTCCGGCCGGGGAACGGGAACGGGAACGGGAACTACTACATCGACATGCGTACGGCGGCTCCGTCCGCGCGGCGCTGGCTGGGCCGCACCCGCCCCACCAGGAGCATCGGCAACTCCTGGCCGGAGGCGCCGCTCGACACGGATCTGCTGTCGTCCTACGACGTACTGATCCACCTCTCCCGGATCAGCGCGGCGGACCGGATCTGAGCGGATCGCGTCCCGGGTATGGCCGGGGCTCGTCTTGCGCAGGATCCTGCTGACGGGTCCGCACCTCCGGCGGGTCCGCCAGGGGGAGGGGGCGGTCATGCCGCGCTGGGACGTGGGACCGTATCAGGACATCGGCTTCGACCGGGACGGCGACGTCGATCCCGAGCAGCGGCACCGGCTGCTGGGACTGGAGGTCACCGACCTCGTGATGTTCGCCCATGGCCGGAACCACTCCCCCGTGGCGGCCCGGGAGATGTACGAGGGCTTCTTCGCCGCCCTGCCCGAGCTGGTGGGGCGGGGGGTGCGGCCGGGGTTCGCGGGCGTGGGGTGGCCGTCGATGACCTTCCCGGACGAGCCGCCCGGCCGGCCCGGGGTCTCCGGGCGGCTGCCGGGTCCACCGGCCGGGGGCGGGGCGGCCGGGGAGAAGGTCGCGGGCCCGGTGACCGCCGGGGGCGAGGGGCTGGACCCCACCGTCCGGCAGTCCCTCGTCTCCCTCTTCCCGGGGCACCGCGAGACCGTGGCCCGGATGGGGGCGCTGTTGGCGGAGCGGCCCGAATCGGCCGCGGCGGTCACCGAGTTCGGGCGGCTCGCGCGGAGGCTGGCCGAGGCGCCGGCGGGCGGGCTGGAGTCCGCCTGTTTCACGGACGATCTGCCCGGGGACGAGCAGGGGCCGCCCGCGCTGCTGTTCGAGGATCCGTTGTCGCTCTGCCGGAGGTTCGCCGGGGTGCTGGAACGGGTCGAGTCGGAGGCCGCCGGGGCCGGGTTCCGCGGTGCGCCGGGTCCGGGAGGCGAGGATCCCGGGCGCCTGGGTGCGGGGCGCGGGGGTCTGTGGCACGGGGGTGCGGGTCCGGCGGGGGTGTGCCGGGCCTCCGGGGCGCCGCAGGTCTGGCGCGGCGCCCGGGAACTGCTGCGGCAGACCACCTACTACGCGCTCAAGCGCCGGGCGGGCGCGGTCGGGGAGCTGGGGCTCGGCCCGCTCCTCGGGCAGCTCGCCCGCAGCCGCCCCGCGCTCCGGGTCCATCTGGTGGGCCACGGGCAGGGCGCCCGGCTGGTCGCGTTCGCGCTGCGCGGTCTCCCCGACGGCGTACGGACCGTGAAGTCGGTGACGCTGCTCCAGGGCGCCTTCTCGCACTATGCGTTCGCCACCGCACTGCCGCATGCCCCCGGGCGGTCCGGCGCGCTGCGGGCGATGGAGCACCGGGTGGACGGACCGGTGGTGGCCTGCCACTCGCGGTACGACAGCGCGCTCGGGGCCCTCTACCCGGTCGCCTCGGCCCCGGCGCACGACGGCCACTCCCCCGTGCCCGCCGGATCCGGGGACCCCCGCTGGTGGGCCATGGGGCACAGCGGTATCCACGGCGTCGAAGGGACGGTCCGGCTCTCGCTGGACGAGGCCCTCGCCGAGGGGTTGCCCCGGTCCGGCTGTGTGAGCGTGGACGCCTCTTCGGTGGTCCGCGACGGCGCCCCGCCGTCGGGCGCGCACGCCGATGTCCGCCGTCCGGAGCTGGCCCGGCTGGTGGTGACGGCGGGCCGGCTGGGCGACTGACCGCGCGGGCAGGGGCGTTCGGCCGCCGGGACGGGGCCCACCGGGCCGCCCCGGACACGACGGGCCGTACGGGCCCGGGGCCGGACATCGGCGTCCGGCCGGAGGTGGAACCTTGCCGCAGGCGTGTTCGTTCAGGGGAAGAGGGCGTTCAGCGCGGGCCTTTCGGGGCAGGCGGGAGGACGAGGAGGGGCGTGTCGTGCCGGGAGCGGGTTCCCCGGCCCGGTGGACGCTCGGCTGATGGCCGCCATCGGAATTCCGATGGAGCCGGATCGGGCGCTCGTACGTCCCACTTCTCGACGCCGATGTACCAGCGACGGAGGTGGCGGTGACGATGGCCGGATTCCGGAGTCTTGCGAGACAGGTGCGCGATCCGCGGTGCGATCTGGCACTGAGGCGCTATTCCCTGCGCAAGTGCCTTGAACGATTCGCCCCTTACGGGCACCGCGCGACCTGGGACCATCTGTGCGCACGGCACGGGTTCGGTCCCGAGGACCGATCCCCCGACCCGGCGAGGCTGGTGGCCGCGCTGGACGAGCTGGAGCGGGCGCGCGATATCTGGCTGGCGTACGAGGAGGAGTTCGCCGACCGCCGCAAGCGCGAGAAGCACGACGGGCTGCGGCGTCCGCCGTCCGGCGACGAATGGCACCGGAACGTCTGGGGCGGCAACGGGGTGGCGCGCTGCGACAGCCCCCGTGAGCATCCCTCGGCACCGCTCGACGAGGTGATGCGGAGACTGGTCACGGCGTTGGCGGGGGCGCCCGGCGCTCACTGCCCCGTCTGCGGGACCTCCGCGATCGTCTGGCGCCAGGTGCTGAAGAACGCCCCCTGGGCCGGTCCCGTCTGCACGGGCTGCGGCATCCTCCTCCCCCGCCCGGTGCTCACGGACGACGCGGTCGCCGCTGCCCAGCAGGCGGCGCGGCACACGGTGCTCGCCTCCGTGGCCTGAGCAAATCCGTGGCCTGAGCCTCGCGGACAGGTCCCGGAGCAGTGCCGTAACTGTCGTCGTGGGCCCGACGAGTCCGCTCGGACAGTCCCTGGGCCCCCTGGCCGTAGCAGACGGAAAATGGTTCGCCCCACTCCTTTGCCCCGCGGAGAGTGGTACCCACGCAGGGGCGCCGCCGGGCCGGCGGCGCTCGCGTGAGGCGGGCCTGATACGGGGGTGCGGGCCCGCCTCGAATCGAACCGACCCCGTCACAGCACATCACGGCACGGCACGGCAGCCGTGACGGCGACGGTGCGGCGCCGGACCGTCCGTCACCCGGCTCCGTCTCGTCCGTCCGGTGCGGTCTGTGCCTCCGCCGACTCGCACGGACCCGAAGCCTTGTCCCCGGCCGCCCCTCCATCACAGGGTCCCGATGCGTCCTTTGCGTCCTCGGCCGCCCACAGGGGACCGGGCATAAGACGGGAGCCGGGCCGTTGACGGCCGAAGGCGTCCTCGGGGTTGGACAGGGCGCAGGTCTCCAGGGAGAGGCAGCCGCAGCCGATGCACTCGGTCAGGGTGTCCCGCAGCCGCCCGAGCTGTTTGATGCGCTGGTCGAGTTCACGGCGCCAGGTCCGGGAGAGGCTTGCCCAGTCCTCGCGGTCGGGGGTCCGTTCCTCCGGCAGCTCCGCCAGGGCGTCGCGGATCGTGGACAGCGGGATACCGACGCGCTGCGCGGCCCGTACGAACGCCACCCGGCGCAGGGTGTCCCGGCTGTAGCGGCGCTGGTTTCCGCTGGTCCGGCGGCTGTGGATCAGCCCCTTGGACTCGTAGAAGTGCAGGGCCGACACGGCCGCGCCGCTGCGCTGCGAAAGCTGGCCGACCGTGAGTTCGCTGATGGTGTCGGTAGGTGGGGGCACCCTTCGAACACTACTGGGTGGTCCGTTGACACGGCCGCCGTGCCCGAGGATGCTGAGCGGACGCTCAGGCAACCGTCGGTGAGGTGTTGCACGGACCGCCGTCCGGGGCCGTACCCAACCACCGTACGACGGCGACAGCATCGCCCACCGAGAGGCAGGGACCGGGGACATGGCCGAGCCGAGGGTCTTCACCTCCGCCGCCGAACTGCAGGCCGGGATCGACGAGCCGCTGGGGCGGAGCGACTGGCTGGAGATCGACCAGAAGCGGATCGACCTCTTCGCGGAGGCGACCGGCGACCACCAGTGGATCCATGTCGACCCCGCACGGGCGGCGGACGGCCCGTTCGGAACGACCGTCGCCCACGGCTATCTGACGCTGTCGCTGCTGCCCCTGCTGGTCCCGCAGGTGCTTCGGGTCACCAGCATGAAAATGGGGCTGAACTACGGGACGGACAAGGTCCGCTTCCCCGCCCCCGTACCCGTGGGCTCGCGGCTGCGCGCCGCCGTCACCCTGACCCGTGTCGAGACGGCGAACGACGGCGGGGTGCAGGTGACCGCCCTGGTCACGGTGGAACGCGAGGGCGGCGAGAAGCCGGTGTGCGTGGCGGAGTCCGTATCGCGCTACTACTTCTGAGACCGCGGGGCGCGCCGGACTCGGGGGCCGGTGCCGCGGCCCGCGGTGCGTTCCGCCCGCCGGTCAGCGCCGGGCCGAGACCATCCGCAGCACCAGGTCCGCGTAGAGCGCGCCGACCTCCTCGGGCGTACGCCTGCCGTTGACGTTGAACCAGCGGGCGACGTCGATGCAGAGGGAGAGCACGGCCAGCGTGGTCCCGGGCACGTCCGGCACGTCGAACTCGCCCGACTCCACCCCCTCGTGGATGATCTCCCGGACCACGGCATCGCTGCGGCGCCGCAGGGCCACGATCTCGGTGCGGTGCTCGGGGGTCAGTGCGTCCAGCTCGTACTGGACCACCCGGGCCGTGTCATGGCGTCCGGCGTGCCAGCGCACGAAGGAGGAGACGGCACCGGCCAGCTTCTCGCCCGGGGTGCCGCCGCGCGCCACGGCGGTCGACAGCACCTCCAGCGCCCGGGTGTGACCGATGCTGCTGATCCGGTGGAGCAGCTCCTCCTTGGTCTTGTAGTGGATGTAGAGGGCGGCGGGGCTCATTCCGGCGCGGCTCGCGATATCGCGGGTGGTGGTGGCGTGGTAGCCCCGCTCCGCGAAGGCCGCGACCGCGGCGACGAGCAGCCTGCGCGCGGCCTCGGGCGCCACCTCGCCCCACGGGACGTCTTCGCCCCCGCAGTCGGGCGTCGTGTCGTCGGCCGCGGTCATCGGCTCTCCTTCTGCTGATCGGGGCATCACCATACCCCGAAGGTGAGCAAGCGCTTAGGTCGTCGGCACCGGGACCGGTCGGGGCCCGTCCTCAGAAGGCGGAGACGCCGGTCAGAGCCCTGCCGATGATCAGCTTCTGAATCTGGCTGGTGCCTTCGTAGAGTGTCATCACCCGGGCGTCCCGGACCAGCTTCCCGACCGGGTACTCGTCGATATAGCCATAGCCACCGTAGACCTGGAGCGCGTTGTTGGCCGCCCGGACGGCCGCCTCGGATGCGTACAGCTTCGCCTGCGACGCGGCGGTGGCGAAGTCCTCCCCCCGGTCGGCCAGACCCGCGGCCCGCCAGGTCAGCAGCCGGGCGGCGGCCACGTCCACGGAGATGTCGCTGATCAGCTCCTGGACGAGCTGATGGCCCGCGATGGGCCGGCCGAACTGCTCCCGCTCACCCGCATAGCCCACGGCCGCGTCCAGCGCGGCCTGCGCGATCCCCACACAGCCCGCGGCGACGGAGATCCGGCCCCGGGTGAGCGCGGACATCGCGACCGAGAAGCCCTTGCCCTCCGGCCCGAGCATCGCGGACGCCGGGACGCGCACCCGGTCGAGCACCAGCTCGGCGGTGGCCTGACCGCGCAGTCCGAGCTTGCCGTGGACGGGGGTCCGGGTCAGCCCCGGGCTGTCCGCGGGGACCAGGAAGGCGGAGATGCCGCGATGACCGGGGGCGCCTCCGGTCCTGGCGAAGACCAGGGCCACATCGGCCCAGGTGCCGTTGGTGATGAACATCTTGGTGCCGGTCAGGAGGTAGTCGCCGCCGTCCCGGTCCGCCCGGGTGGTCAGGTTCCCGGCGTCGGAGCCGGTGCCGGGCTCCGTCAGCCCGAAGCAGCCGAGCGCCTCGCCGGAGGTGAGCCGCGGCAGCCAGGTGCGCTTCTGCTCCTCGTCGCCCCAGGCCGCGATGGTCTTGGTGACCAGCCCGAGGGAGACGGAGACGATGCCCCGCACGGAGGAGTCGCCACGCCCCAGCTCCTCGGTGACCAGACAGTACGTCAGATGGTCACCGCCCGAGCCGCCGTAGTCGGGGTCGACGGCCAGCCCGAGGAAGCCCAGGGCACCCAGCTTCCCGACGATGGCCCGGTCGACGGTCTCGGCCCGGTCCCAGGCCGTGGCGTACGGGGCGACCTCCCGGCGTACGAAGTCCTCGGCCAGCCGGCGTACCGCCGACTGCTCGGCGTTCAGCTCCAGATCCACGTTCCCGACCCCTTTGACCAGCCCAGCCTTTAACTAGCGCTGATAGTTTTTATGGACGGGCCCTACTATGAGCCCCATGGCCCGACCCCGCAAGCCCCTCCTCAGCCGTGACCGCATCGTCGCCGCGGCAAGCGCGCTGGTGGACGCCGAGGGGCTCGACGCGGTCTCGACCCGCCGCCTCGCCGCGGAGCTGGGCGTCAGCGGCCCTTCGCTCTACAACCACTTCCGGACGAAGGACGAGATCCTCGAAGTGGTCGCGGACGCGGTCAGCGACCGGATCGACCTGTCGATGTTCGACCCGGACGACGGGCGCGACTGGCCGACCGCGCTGCACGACTGGGCGCACTCGTACCGCGCGGCCCTGCGGGCCCATCCGAACATCGTGCCGGTCTTCGCCCGCGGCCCGGGCCGCCGTCCGGCCGGGCTACGGATCGCCGACGCGGTGTTCGGCGCGATGGTGCGCGCGGGCTGGCCGCCCGCCCAGGCGACCCGGATCGGCGCGCTGATGCGCTACTTCATCACCGGCTCCGCCCTGGGCTCCTTCGCCCGGGGGTTCGTGGACGACGCGACGGCGTACGACCCCGCCGTCTATCCGCATCTGGGCCGCGCGCATCTGCTCGCGGAACACCGGGAACAGGTCGACGAAGGCGCGTTCGAGACGGGCCTGCGGGCGATCATCGACGGGCTTTCCGTCCAGTACGCGGCCCTGGGCCGGTAGCCCCCCGGCGGGCGCCGGAACAGCCCGGAGAGCCCGGAGAGCCCGGACGGCCCGCGCCCCGGCGACCGTGGAGGTCGCCGGGGCGCTGTGGGGGGAGGGAGTGGTGCGGTGGTCAGATGATGCCGAAGAGCACTCCGGCGGCGAGGACCACGAGCGAGGTGAGCGCCGCCCATTTGACGGTGAACCGGGTGTGGTCGCCGAACTCCACCTTGGCCATGCCGACGAGGACGTAGACCGCGGGCACCAGCGGGCTGGACATGTGCAGCGCCTGGCCGACGAGGGACGCCCGGGCGATCTCCAGCGGGGACACCCCGTGGGCGGCACCGGCCTCGGCGAGCACGGGCAGGACGCCGAAGTAGAAGCCGTCGTTGGACATGAAGTACGTGAGCGGCAGGCTCAGCAGACCGGTGACGATGGCCATGTGCGGGCCCATGCCCTGGGGGATGGCGTCGACCAGCCAGTCCGCCATGCTCTTGACCATTCCGGTGCCGGTGAGGACTCCGGTGAAGACGGCGGCGGCGAAGACCATTCCGGAGACGTTGAGGACGTTCTCGGCGTGGGCGCCGATCCGGGCCTTCTGCTCGGCCATGTTGGGGTAGTTGACCGTGAGCGCGAGGGCGGCACCGAGCAGGAACAGCACCGGGATGGGGAGCAGCTCCATGATCATCGCCGTGAGGAGGGCGATGGTGAGACCGGCGTTGAACCAGTAGAGCTTGGGGCGCAGGGTGGACCGGTTGGGGTCGAGGCCCTGGAAGCCGTCCGCGTCGTCGTCGCCGGGGGCAGCCGCGGAGTCGGAGGCGTCGCCGCCGGGACCGCTGACGGAGGCGGAGGAACCGGAAGAACCAGCGGAACCAGCGGAACCAGCCGTACCAGAAGTACCGGAGGCAGCCTTGTCGGTGCCCGAGCCGGTCTTGACCAGGACCGTCTCGGAGTCCTTCTCGGTCTCCAGCGCCTCGTCGAGGGAGAGGTAGCCCAGGCGCTTGCGCTCCCGCAGACCGAGGACGTACGCGAGGATGAAGACGAAGAGCAGACCCACCAGCAGCGCCGGGATCATCGGGACGAAGATGTCGGCGGCGTCGAGCTTCAGCGCGGTCGCGGCGCGGGCGGTCGGGCCGCCCCAGGGGAGGGTGTTCATCACGCCGTTGGCCGTGGCGGCGATGCCGGTCATCACGACCAGGCTCATCTTCAGGCGCTTGTAGAGGGGGTACATCGCCGAGACGGTGATCATGAAGGTGGTGGAGCCGTCGCCGTCGAGGGAGACGATCGCGGCGAGCACCGCCGTACCGACCACGACCCGCATGGGGTCGGCCTTGCAGAACCGCAGAATGCCGCGGACGATCGGGTCGAAGAGACCGACGTCGATCATCACACCGAAGTAGACGATGGCGAACATCAGCATCGCGGCGGTCGGCGCGAGATTGCCGACGCCTTCGATGACGTAGTCCCCCAGCTTGGCGCCGTCGCCGACGAGGACGCAGAAAAGCGCGGGGATCAGGACCAGCGCCGCGATGGGCGACATCTTCTTCATCATGATCAGGACCAGGAAGGTCGCGATCATCGCGAAGCCGAGGATTGTCAGCATGGGGGGCTACCTAACGTTCATCCTTGAACTCCCACCGAGTCGGCGGTCCGGATGACGTTAGGTCGCGTCAAACAGCGTTAACAAGATGTTGACGTGCGAGCAATACGAGCAAAACCCCAGGTGAACGCAGTGTCACGGCCGGAGCCCGGCCTCGCGGGGCCGACCGAGGCGCCGTCTCGCCGTACCGTACGGGGTCCGCCCGAGCGGTACGCGGCCGGTCAGCCCGCCGGATCCGCGGCCGCCTCGGGGTCGAGGGCCCCGGCCAGATAGGCCCGCAACAGCGCCCGCGCCTCCGCGATGACCGCAGGGTCCCCCTCGTCCGCGATCCGGAAGGCGAGCTGGAGCACCGCGTCCGCCGCCTCGACGGCGACCAGGACGGTCCGGCGCAGCCCGGCGTCCGGATCCCGGCCGGTCCGGGCCGCGAGAAAGCCGGTGAGCCGGTCGGCGAGCGCATGCTCGGCACCCGCGGGCGGGCCGCCGACGGGAATCCGGTACCCGAAGTCCACCAGGGAGAACCCCGGGGCGGTCCGCTTCATCAGGACGTACTCGTCGAGCACCGCGTCCAGCAGTCCGCGCCAGTCGCCCGGGGGCAGCGACGCCACCCGTTCGGCGACCCGCCCGTCGTACCGGTCGAGGTTACGGGCGGCGAGCGCGTCCACCAGCGCGCGCTTGTTGCCGAAGAACCGGTAGACGGATCCGATCGGCACCCCCGCCCGCACGGCGACCGTCCGGGTGGACAGCTCCTCGTACCCCGACTCGTCGAGCAGCTCGGCGCAGGCGTCGAGAATCCGCGTGAGCCGCTCCGCGCTGCGCGCCTGGACGGGTTCCCGCCGTAGATGGGGGTGGGGCACGCGCCCATCATGCTGCATCGGACGCGGGCGGACGGGCGCTTCACCCGGGAAGTCCACGTTCGACCGATACGGGACCCCGGGCCGCTACGGGCGTCCGCGACCGCCGGTCCCGCACCGCGGGACCGGCTGCCCGCACGGTGCCTGCACACTTCCCGCACAGCCGGACGGGGCGTCGCCGTTGACGGGGTCCCTTCGCAATCCTACGGTGGTCCATAGGATTGACGAGGGCATCCATGAAGGACCTTCCTCCGGCACCGGGAGTGGCGATGAGCGGAAGCGGGCAGACGGCACGGCGGCCCGAAGGGGCGGCGGGCGGCGGCGGGGCGGTCGAGCGGGCGCGGGAGATCGCGGGGTCGCTGGAGTACACCGGGGGATTCGGCAACGAACATGCGTCCGAGGCGCTGCCCGGGGCGCTGCCGGTCGGGCGGAACTCGCCCCAGCGCGCACCGCACGGCCTCTACGCCGAGCAGCTCAGCGGCTCCGCCTTCACCGAGCCGCGGGCGGTCAACCGGCGTTCGTGGCTCTACCGGATCCGGCCGTCGGCCGCGCATCCGCCGCTGCACCGGACCGACAACGGGAAGGTGCGCAGCGGCCCGTTCACCGAGGC
Organism: Streptomyces tsukubensis; assembly: GCF_003932715.1. NCBI lineage: Bacteria > Bacillati > Actinomycetota > Actinomycetes > Kitasatosporales > Streptomycetaceae > Streptomyces > Streptomyces tsukubensis. The sequence goes on from NZ_CP020700.1 coordinate 1,484,284, forward strand.
GATCCCCGACCCGAACCGGCTGCGCTGGAACCCCCTGCCCGACCCCGCGCCGGGTACGGACTGGCTGGCCGGGCTCTGGACCCTGGGCGGCAACGGCGACCCCGCCGAGCGCTCCGGCATGGCCGTGCACCTGTACCACGCGAACGCGCCCATGACGGACCGGGTGTTCGGCAACTCCGACGGCGAGCTGCTGATCGTCCCGGAGTCCGGCGGGCTGCTGCTGGTGACCGAGCTGGGCAGGCTCGCGGCGCGCCCCGGGGAGGTCGCACTGATCCCCCGCGGCGTACGGTTCCGGGTCGAGCTGCTGGACGAGCGGGCCCGCGGCTACGTCTGCGAGAACTACGGCCGGCCGTTCCAGCTGCCCGACCTCGGCCCGATCGGCGCCAACGGTCTGGCCCATCCCAGGGACTTCCTCGCCCCCGTCGCCGCGTACGAGGACGTCGAGCGCCCGGTCGAGGTCGTCACCAAGTACTGCGGCCAGCTGTGGGCCGCGACGTACGACCACTCGCCGCTCGACGTCGTCGCCTGGCACGGCAACCATGTGCCGTACGTCTACGACCTGAACCGCTTCAACGTCATCGGCACCATCTCCTACGATCACCCGGACCCGTCGATCTTCACGGTCCTCACCTCCCCCACCGACACCCCCGGCCTCGCGGACGTCGACTTCGTCGTCTTCGCCCCGCGCTGGCTGGTCGGCGAGGACACGTTCCGCCCGCCGTACTTCCACCGCAACGTGATGAGCGAGTACATGGGCCTCATCCAGGGCGCGTACGACGCGAAGACCGCGGGCGAGGGCGGTTTCGTCCCGGGCGGCGGGTCGCTGCACCCGATGATGTCGGCCCACGGGCCCGACCGGGAGACCTTCGAGCGGGCGAGCGCGGCCGAGCTGAAGCCGCAGAAGCTGGACGACGGGCTCGCCTTCATGTTCGAGACCCGGCGGCCCGTGGTGGTCACCCGGCAGGCCGCGGAGGCCCGGCACCGCCAGAAGGAGTACGACAGCGTGTGGCAGGGTCTGGAGCGACACTTCCCGTCCTGACCCCACGGTCTCGCCCGACCCGGAGATACGGAGCCCCCCGTGACCTCCTCCTTCGCCCCGGATTCGCTGGTCCTCAACCGCAAGCTGCCGCTGTGGTACCAGGTCTCGCAGTCGCTGCGCGCCTCCATACTGGGCCGGGCGCCCGAGGCGTCCCTGCGGCTGCCGACCGAGGAGCAGTTGGCCGCGCACTACGGCGTCAGCGTGCTGACCATGCGGCAGGCGCTGAAGGAGCTGGAGGCGGAGGGCCTGATCAGCCGGCACCGGCGGCGCGGGACCTTCATCGAACCGGGGGCCCGCCGGGGCGCCCCCCGGCGGCTGCTGGGGTCGATCGACGCGATCGTGGCCCAGCAGTCGGGCGAGCCGACGACGGTCCTCGGCCACGGCCGGGAGCCGGTGCCGGTCGAGCTGGCCGAGCACTTCCCGGGGCTCGCCGAGGTGGTGACGTACCGCAGGCTGCGCCGGGACGGGGAGACCGGCGAGCCGACGAACTGGGCGGAGAACGCGGTCCGGCCCGATGTCGCGGCCCTGCTCGACGTGGCCGATCTGGAGCGGTGGCCGATGACGAAGGTGCTGCGGGACGCGGTGGGGGTACGGATCGGCCGGATCACCGACACGGTCGAGGCGCGGCTCGCGGACCCGCCGACCGCCGAACTCCTCCAGGTGCCGCTGCTGAGCCCGATCCTGCACTACACCGGGGTCACCCGTGACACGGAGGGGCGGGTCGTCGACGTGGCCCGGATCCGTTACCGGGGCGACCGGTTCTCCTTCTCGGTGACGGTCGACGCGCCGTAGCCGGGGGCCGGGCGGCTCGGGTCGGCCGGGGAGATGCGCTGCTCGCCGGGGTGGGAGGCGGGCGAGCGGGCGGCGCCGGGCCGTTGCGGCACGGTCGTACGGAAGCCGGGAGGGAGCACCGGCCAACGACGGGGAGGGCGGGACGGCGGGGAGCTACGGTCCCGAAGGGGTGTGGTCACCGCCCGGTTGCGGGGCCGCCCGGGCGGTGACACGTGACGCGGAGTGCGCGACGGCGGCTCGACCTTCGACCGCCCGACAGCCGAAGGTCAGTGGCGGCTGCCGAGGAGCGTACGGCGCAGCCTGCGCAGCGGGGCGAAGAGGGAGACCCGTCCGCTCCTGTTGCGGCTGCGCCCGTGCGCGACGTCGCGCGAGGTGAGTTCCAGCATCAGGGACGTCGCCTCGACCGTCTCGCGCTGCGGGACGGCGGGGCCGCCCAGCACCGAGAGATGTCGGTCGAGACGCGAGCTGGTCGCGCTGTTCCCGCAGGTGATCGCAGGCACTCGCGGCCTGCTCCGCACTGTTATCTGTTCCATGACACTCCCCACCCGTAACGACGCACCCGGCCCGGGCAGGTTAACCCTATCGTCCCCAGGTGACACTCGTGTATCCCGCCTGCGCGATTCACCACGTCCGTACGCGAGTTGACGCCCCCCGGCAGGAGGGCTGCCAATTGGGTAGATTCCCCGGCGAGTTGGACAGATTACGGCATCGCCGCCGTCGCGCCACAGCCGTCACAGCAGCCCCGGCAGAGGCAGGAAGTGATCGCCCTCACAGCAGACTCGCGGCGGTCGCCCAGTGCGTTCCGAGGGGGCGGCAGCGGGCCGGATTCCGGCTAACTTGGAAGGGTTTCCCTTGGGTTCCGGGGAGGGCTTTCGGCGGGGTTCCGGGATGCCGTGCGCCGCCGCACCTCCGCTGTTACGGATGGGAGTCCTGATGCACGGAAGCCGACTCGTCGCCGACCGGTACCGGCTGGACGTCCCCCTGGGTGAAGGCGGTATGGGCGTGGTGTGGCGCGCCCGGGACGAGGTGCTGGGCCGCGATGTGGCCGTCAAGGAGGTACGCGCCCCGGCCGGGCTCGGCACCGCGGAGATCCGGCGGCTGTACGCCCGGCTGGAGCGCGAGGCCCGGGCCGCGGGCCGGATCACGCACCGCAATGCGGTGACGGTGTACGACGTCGTGTTCGACCGCGGCGGCACGGGCGCTCCGAGCAGCACGGGCGCTCCGAGCGGCGCGGAAAACAGAGGAAGCAGCGGCGGAGGGGACGACGGCGAACGGCCGTGGATCGTGATGGAGCTGGTGCGGGGCCTGTCGCTGGCCGAGGTGCTCGCCGCCGAGGGCCCGCTCACCCCGCAGCGGGCCGCACTGATCGGCGCCGATGTACTGGCGGCGCTCATGGCCGCCCATGACGCCGGGGTGCTGCACCGCGATGTGAAACCGGGGAACGTCCTGATCGGCAACGACGGGCGGGTGGTGCTCTCCGATTTCGGCATCGCGACCCTGGAGGGCACCCCCCAGCTCACCATGACGGGTGAACTCGTCGGCTCCCCCGAGTTCCTGGCGCCCGAGCGTGCCCTCGGACGGACCCCGGGTCCGGAGTCGGACCTGTGGTCGCTGGGGGTGCTGCTGTACACGGCGGTGGAGGGCGGGTCGCCGTTCCGGCGGGACACGGCGCTGAACACCCTGCGGTCCGTGGTGGAGGACGAGCTGCCGCCGCCCCGGCGGGCCGGGGAGCTGGCGCCGGTGCTCGCCGGGCTGTTGCGGAAGGATCCGGCGGAACGGCCTGCGGCCGCCGAGGCCGCGAGGGCGCTGCGGGTGGTGGGCGCCGGGGGCGCGGCTCCCCGGACGGCGCCGTCGGGGCCGTACGCGCCGACCGTCACCACGGCGACTCCGGTACGGGGTCCGGTGCCGGTGCCGGTCGCATCCCCCGTCCCCGCACCCGCAGGTTCCGCGGCGGCGGCCACCGCCCCCGTACCGCAGTCCGGCGGGGACGGTCCCGGCCCGGCCAGGCGGTCGCCCGCCGTGCTCGCGGCGGGGGCGGCGCTCGCGGTGGTCGCCGCGGCCGGGCTGGCGTGGGCGCTCGTCGACGGCCTCAAGGGAGACGGCGGCGGTGACGGCCGGTCCGGCGGTACGTCGACATCCGCGGCCCGCACTGCAGGTTCACCGGGGCCACCGGGGTCACCGGGTACGGCGGCCGCGCCCGGCGGCACGGGAGCCACCGAGCAGAGCACCACCGGCGGGACGTCGCCGTCGCGGGAGACCCGGCAGACGGTGACGGTCACCGTAGAAGCGGTACGGAACCACTGGAGCGGCAGCTGCCCTCCGCCGGACTCCGGAGCCCCGGCCTTCCGGGCGCGGATCACGGTCGGACGGACCCCGGCCGTGGTCGAGTACCGCTGGGCCACCGAGAGCGGCACCGCCGGGGACGACCGGTGGCGGACCCTCTCCTTCGGGCGGGACGGGGCCCGGCAGCGGACGGCGGAGTTCACGGTCTCCGCCTACCGCGACGGCGAGACGCTCCGCGACCGGATCCGGGTGGAGGTCCGGAATCCGGTCGTGGCACGTTCCGAGTGGGCCGCGTTCACGGTGAGCTGTGAACGGACGCCGCCGTCGTCGCCCGACGGTTCATCGGCGAGCACCGCGGCGGACGGAGCGGGCGGCGACACCGGCGGCCGGTGATCCGGGCGGGTGACGGTACGGCGCCGGACCCGCGGGCCCGGCGCCGTACCCCCTACCAGGCATCAGAGGTCAGGCGTTCGAGCGGAAGACGGGCAGATAGCCGCCGGACTGCCCGGCCGCGGTCGGGTGGTACGAGTCCCCGATGTTGGTCCAGTTGACGCTGTGCAGCCACGGCGCGGGCGAGCAGATCTCGTGCCCGGTGAAGGCGGGGACGACGCTGCCGAAGGTGTAGCCGTGGTCCGCGGCGCGTTTGGCGACGGCGGTGTTGAGGTGGTCGGCCGCGCCGTTGATCGCGGCCCGCTCGTTCTCGCTCAGCCCGAGCAGGCAGCCGCCGCCGAGCTGGTAGAAGCGGGGGTAGCCGAGGACGACGACCCGGGCGGCGGGCGCCTTGGCGCGAATCGCCCCGTACACGCTGTCGAGCCGGCCGGGCAGGGTGGAGTCGACGTACGCCTTGGCCTGGTTGACCCGGTTGATACAGGCGGACTCGGACTGGAGGACACAGGTCGTCATCACGTCGGAGAAGCCCGCGTCGTTGCCGCCGACGGTGAGGGAGACGAGATCGGTGCCGGAGTTCAGCGGGCCGAGCTGGTTCGCCGTGACATCACTGGTCCGGGCTCCGGAGCAGGCGGTGAAGGCGAACGAGGAGGGGGCGTTCGCGGCTGCCCAGAGCTTCGGGTACGCACGGTTGCTGCGCTTGCAGTTGCCGCTGGCGCCGTCGTAGTCGCCCGCGCCGACCCCCGACGAGTAGGAGTCGCCGAGCGCCACGTAGTCGACGGGGGCGGCCGCCGTCCCGGCCTGCGCCGGGGCGGCACCGGCGACCGCGAGCAGGGCGCCGAGCAGAAGAGTGGACGAGAGCTTCGCGATACGGGTCAGTCTCATGGAATCTCCCCTTGGGCAGGATCGCTGCGCCAACCGTGGTACCGGTCCGATGAAATGAAAATGTCCATGACAAGAGAGATTGGTCACTCTCGCCGCTTTTCTTGACGTGGGATCAACCGCGGTTCAGCATGTAGGGCTCCACCCCAGGCTGCCCGGGAGCACAACCGCCCATGCGGGACCACGACGACACACCCTCGACGATCGGGAACGACCTTCCGCCGATCCTCGCCGGAGCGGCGTGCGCCCTGGCCGGAACCGGCGCCGTACTGGCCGTGTTGGGCAGCGATTCACCCCTTCGCGCACCCTTCGCCCTGTTCCTCCTCTTCGCCGCCCCGGCCGCCGGGCTCTTCGCGCTGCTGCGCGGACTGGAGCCCGGAGCGCGGGCCGCGATCGCCGCCGCCGGGGCCGGGGCGATCGACCTCGGAGCCGCGGCGGTGCTGTCCGGACTGGAGGTGCTGTCGGCCCGTTCATCCGTGGCGGTTATCGTGACTGTCACCGCACTGTTGTTCCTCCGGACGGCAGCGGACCGGAGGAACGAACGGTCCACGCCGGAACAGATGCACCGCTGACCGCTCAATTGGTCTCAAGAATGCAAAAACCAAGTTCACGTTCCTGGGCTTGTCATACAGTCGCCAACATCAATACCGTCAGACAACCACTCGCTTTCAGTCATCACGAAGCGGCTCAAGGGGAGGGCTCGCGCGCCGCGACGGCTCGGAGCGGGTGGGCGCGGTAGGGGGGTGCCGTGCCCGGTTCACGTACTCGTTTGCGTGCTCGTCATCGACTGCGTACCGAGGCGTACCGCGCGGCCGGTTCTGCAACTCGACCCATGGAGCGGAGTGTCGCTGCCGTCGTGGCCGAGCGAGAAATGACCCCCCTTTAAACCGGACATGCGTCCCCGGGCCGCCCGGGCGCGGGCGGTCCAACCGGTGGAGAGGGAAACAATCCAATGAGTTCAGTTCTGCGCCCGGCCGACCCGGGGCACGTTCCGACGACTGCCGAACAGGGCCCCGGCCCCGACGGCGGCACCGGCCTGCGCACGGAGCCGGGGTCGGGCGGGGATCCGGCCGGCGATTTCGACGGCAGCGCCGCCAGACGCTACCGCCCGGTCTCCTCGCATCTGGCGATCGCCCCGCCGGTGAGCGTGGTGATCCCGGCGATGAACGAGGCGCAGAACCTCCCGCACGTCTTCAAGACGCTGCCCGACTGGATTCACGAGGTCGTGCTCGTCGACGGCAACTCCACCGACGACACCGTCGAGGTCGCCCGGCAGCTGTGGCCGGACGTCAAGGTCGTCACCCAGGAGGGCAAGGGCAAGGGCGACGCCCTCATCAGCGGGTTCGCCGCCTGCACCGGCGACATCATCGTGATGGTCGACGCGGACGGCTCGGCCGACGGCAACGAGATCGTCTCCTATGTCTCCGCCCTGGTCTCCGGCGCCGACTTCGCCAAGGGCTCCCGCTTCGCCAACGGCGGCGGCACCGACGACATGACCTTCATCCGCAAGCTGGGCAACCGGGTCCTGTGCGCCACGGTCAACGCCAAGTTCGGCGCCCGCTACACCGACCTGTGCTACGGCTACAACGCCTTCTGGAAGCACTGCCTGGACGACATCAGCCTGGACTGCACCGGCTTCGAGATAGAGACCCTGATGAACATCCGCGTCGTCAAGGCCGGACTGCGGGTGCAGGAGGTGCCGAGCCACGAGTACGTCCGTATCCACGGCGTCAGCAACCTCAGCGCCGTCCGCGACGGACTGCGCGTGCTGCGGGTCATCCTGAAGGAGAAGGGCGTCACCCGCGCGGACCGCCGCCGCGCCGCGGGCGGACCCGGGGTCCGGGCCGCGCGCGGGGAGGCTTCGTGAGCGAGGGCGCCGGCCCGGCACCCGAGGTTCCGGCCTCCGACGCCCCGCGGGACCCTCGCACGGACGACGGCCGCCGCTTCTCGGTGGTCGTCTGCGTCTATACCGAGGACCGCTGGGACGACATCCTCGAAGCCGTCGCCTCGGTCCGCGCCCAGTCGCTGCCCGCCCTGGAGACGCTGCTGGTCGTCGACCACAATCCGGCGCTCCTCGACCGGCTCGCCCGGGAGTACAAGGAGTACGTGCCCGGCGCCCCGGACCTTCCGGAGGGCGCCGCGGTCCGGGTGCTCCCCAACGCGGGGCCCCGCGGTCTGTCCGCCGGGCGCAACACCGGCATCGCGGCGGCCCGCGGCGAGTTCATCGCGTTCCTCGACGACGACGCGGTGGCCGAGCCCGACTGGCTGCGAGTCTTCGCCGAGGGCTACGACGACCCGGCGGTGGTGGCCGTCGGCGGGCGGACCGACGCGGCCTGGGCCTCCGGCCGCCGCCCGGACTGGTTCCCCGAGGAGTTCGACTGGGTCGTCGGCTGCACCTACCGGGGCCTGCCCCCCGGCAAGGTGCGGGTCCGCAACGTCCTCGGCGGCAACGCCTCCTTCCGGCGCACGGCCTTCGACGCCGCCGGAGGGTTCGCCACCGGCATCGGCCGCGACGGCGACAAGCGGCCGCTGGGCTGCGAGGAGACCGAGCTGTGCATCCGGCTGTCGAAAGCCCTGCCGGAGGCGGTGCTGCTGATCGACGACCGGGCGGTCATCCACCACAAGGTGCCCGCGGTCCGGGAGCGGTTCGCCTACTTCCGTACCCGCACCTATGCCGAAGGCCTTTCCAAGGCGCTGGTCGCCAGAAGCGTGGGCGCGGGCAAGGGGCTGGAGTCCGAGCGCCGTTACACCACACGCGTGCTGCCCGCCGGAGTCGTCCGGGGGCTGCGGGACGCGGCCCGGGGCCGCCGGGGCGGCGCGGGCCGGGCCGGGGCGATCGTCACCGGGGTCGCGGCCGCCGCCGGGGGCTACGCCCTGGGGACCCTCCGCGCCCGCCGGGGCGAGGTCACCTTCTCCTCGGGGCCGATCGCGCCCCTGCCCGGCGACCACGAGGCCCCGGCAGGCCGGACCGACACGACCGGGGAGACCCGTACCGTATGAACACGCCCGTTCCCGTACTGATGTACCACGCGGTGGCCGACGCCCCGGCGAAGGAGACCTACGGGCTCTCCGTCACCCCCGCGGCCTTCGCCGAGCAGATGGCGGTCCTCGCCGAACGCGGTCTCACCCCGGTGACCACGGCCGAACTGGGCGCGGCCTGGCGGTCCGGCGACCGCAGGCCGCTGCCCGCCCGTCCGGTGCTGATCACCTTCGACGACGGGTACGAGGGCGTGCACCGGCACGCCCTGCCGGTACTGGCCGAGCACGGTTTCGCGTCCACCCTCTTCGTCTCCACGGGCTGGCTGCGCGGGGCCCACGAGGAGGGCGGCGCCCTCGACACCATGCTCGACTGGGACCAGGTCCGGGAGTTGGCCGCGGCGGGCTGCGAGATCGGCGGCCACACCCACAGCCATCCGCAGATGGACCAGATCGACGACGCGCGGCTGCGGTTCGAGACCGAGCACTGCCGGGACGTCGTCGCGGGGGAGCTGGGCGAGGTGCCCCGCTCCTTCGCGTACCCCTACGGCTACTCCAGCCGCCGGGTCCGGGAAACGGTTCGCGCGGCGGGCTTCGCCCAGGCCTTCGCGGTCGGCAACGGACTGGCCCGGCCCGCCCAGGGCCCGTACGCGGTCGAACGGCTGACCGTCCGCCGCCGCACCGGAATCGACGAGTTCACCCGCATCGTGGAGGGCCGGACCATCGGCCGTACCTTCGCCGGGGACCGGGTGCTCACCAAGGGGTACGCGGCCGTGCGCCGCACCCGCCGGGCGGCGACGCTGCTGCGGGAGGCGGCCGCGGGCGGATCCGGGCCCCGCTGACCTGCGGCGGCCCGGGCCCCGGCTCGTATCGGCCAACACCCCGGCGGCGGCAAAAGGCGGTGCGCGGCGCGCGCCGGTGACGGATCATAAGCCGCATGCCAGTCCCGCACCCCCAGGACGTCCTGCCGATCCGGCTCCACCTCACCGACGACGACTCGCCCGCCGATGTCATCGACGCCTTGTTCATCAGCCGGTTCGCCTCGGGCGACCAGCCCTTCGCGCACTCCGCCACCATCGACCCGGTCCGCCCGGACGCCCCGCTGCTGCCGCCGGGCGCGCGGGTGCTGCGGGAGTCCGTCGGAACCAACCGCCGCACCTCGGTCCTCGCGGAGGGCGACGGCTGGACGCTGCTGGCCGCCCGCTGGCAGCAGGGCGCGGACATCACGGTGACGGCGGTCTCGGCGGCGCTCGCCCGGGAGGTCCTGGAGCGGGCCACCCGGGACGCGGCGGACAAACCGGAGCCGTCCCCGGAGAACGTGACGATGGGCTTCTGGTACCACTCCCCCGCCCGCGGCCCGCGCCGCACCACCCGCCGGATCACCGCGGGCTCCTGGCAGGAGGTGCGCGGCAACTACGCGGCGCCGGTCGGCGAGGCCTTCGACGGGCTGATGAAGCTCACACCCGACGACATCAGCGGCCGGCTGCTGCTGCTCCACGGCCCGCCGGGCACCGGAAAGACGTCCGTGCTGCGGACGCTGGCCCGGTCCTGGCGGGACTGGTGCCAGTTCGACTGCGTCCTCGATCCCGAACGGCTCTTCAACGACGTCGGCTATCTGATGGACATCGCCATCGGCCGGGAGGACGAAGAAGACGAAGAGGACGAAGAGGCAGCGGACGGGAACGGCGGTGACGGCGCGGCCAAGCGCTGGCGGCTGCTGCTGCTGGAGGACTGCGACGAACTGATCCGCGGCGAGGCCAAACACGCCACCGGACAGGCACTGTCCCGGCTGCTGAATCTGACCGACGGTCTGCTCGGACAGGGCCGCAACATCCTCGTCGGCGTCACCACCAACGAGGATCTCGAACGGCTCCATCCGGCCGTCGTCCGCCCCGGACGCTGTCTGGCCCGGATCGAGGTCGGCCCGCTGTCGCACGCGGAGTCCGTCGCCTGGCTGGGGACGCCGGAGGGAGTGGGCCGGGAGGGTTCGACCCTGGCCGAGCTGTACGCGCTGCGCCGGGGCAGCGCCCCGGCGACGGTCCCCGGCCAGTCCACGGCGTCGGACGCGGGCCTGTATCTGTGAGCCGGTCCGGAGGGCCGGGGTCCGGTCAGGATCCGGTGCCGTACGCGGCGCGCAGCGCGTCCCCGACGGCCGCCGCGGCCGCTTCGGGGGCCGCGCCGAGCCGGTGGGCCCGTTCGGCGAAGGCGTCGGCCGCCCGGGCCAGTTCACGGGCGGCGGCGTCGCCCGCGGCGGCGACGAAGGTGCCGTTGCGGCCCCTGGTCTCGACGACCCCGTCGCCCTCCAGGGCCCGGTAGGCCTTGGCCACGGTGTTGGGGGCGAGCCCCAGCTGTTCGGCGAGTCCCCGGACGGTCGGCAGTTTGTAGCCGGCCGGCAGCGCACCGGATCTGGCCTGTTCGGCGATCCGGGCGCGCAGCTGTTCGAAGGGGGCGACACCCGATGCGGTGTCGATGGCGATCATGAGGGTCACGGGCCCGATTGTCCCCCATTCCCATCCGTACGACGGCCCGGCAGGGGCCGGTGGAGGCACGATGACGGCGGCGGCGGGCAGCGCGGTGGAGGTACGTCTCACCAAGGCGGGCCGCACCAAGATCACTTATCCGGCGGAGCGGATCGCGGACGACGGGGTCCGGGTGGTGGTCCGGGCCCCCTGGGCGGCGCCCGGGGTACGGGACTTCGGCTTCGTCCGCTTCGAGCCGGGGGACCTGTTCACCGAGCACTACTGGCGGGACCGCTGGTACGCGGTGAAGGAGGTCCGGGCCGTGGACGGCCGGCTCAAGGGCTGGTACTGCGATATCACCCGGCCGGTGGAGACGGACGGCACGGTCCTGACGGTGGAGGATCTGGACCTCGACCTGTGGGTGCCGCCGGACGGCGGGCCGGTGCTGCGGCTGGACGAGGACGAGTTCGCGGCGAGCGGTCTCGCGGAGCGGGATCCGCGGGCGGCCGAGGCGGCCCTGCGGGCACTGGAGGAACTCGCGGAACTGGCCGGGGCTCCCGGCGGGCTCGCGCCCCTGCTCGGGTAGGCCGTTACCCGGGCCGGGCCTTGGTGCGGTCAGCCGAGGGGTTTGCGGTAGTGGATGCGGTCGTACGGGCCGTCGACCCGGCGCTCCGTCATCTCGTAGCCGTGGCGGGCGTAGAGATTCTGGTTCTCCCACATCAGGGCGTTGGTGTAGAGCCGGATCTCCTTCAGGCCCAGGTCCCGCGCCCGGCTCTCGGCCAGTTCGAGCAGGACCCGGCCGAGGCCGGTGCCCTTGGCTTCGGGGTGGACCGCGATCGACTCCAGGAAGAGGTGGTCCTCGCGGGGGACGAGGACGATCACGCCCCGGACGGGGTCCCCCGTGACGAACACCCGCCCCGCCGCCACATCGGCGGCGTGGTCCGCCTTCATGGGGGCGGGCACGACTCCGATCCGTTCGATGTAGTGGTGGTAGGCCGCATCGGTCACGGACTTCACCAGGGGTACATCGGCGGGGACGGCGGGGCGGGTGTCCATGGTTATCTCACATCCGGGGTCATGACGTGATGTTACGACGGCGCAGGACGAGCTTCTTCAGCAGCGGCCAGGCCAGCAGGATCGCGATGATCACGTACACGGTGACGGAGAAGCCCGTGTTCACCAGACCGGAGACGCTGCCGTCGCTGAGCTGGAGGGCGCGCCGGAGCTGCTGCTCCGCGCCCGGGCCGAGGATGACACCGATGACCGCGGGCAGGATCGGCAGCCCGTAGCGGCGCATTCCGAAGCCGAGCAGACCGATGATCAGCAGGATCACCAGGTCGAGGGCCTCGCCGCCGACCGCGTAGGCACCGACTCCGGCGAAGAAGAGGATGCCCGCGTAGAGGTACGGACGCGGGATCCGCAGCAGCTTCGCCCAGACCGGGGCCAGCGGCAGGTTCAGCGCCAGCAGCAGGACCATGCCGACGAAGAGGGAGGCGATCAGACCCCACACCAGATCGGGCTCGCGCTCGAAGAGCAGGGGTCCGGGCTGGATGCCGTACTGCTGGAACGCGGCGAGCATCACGGCCGCGACCGCGGTCGTGGGCAGGCCGAGGGTGAGCATCGACACCAGGGTGCCCGCCGCCGATGCGGACGCCGCCGACTCCGGTCCCGCGACGCCCTCGATGGCGCCCTTGCCGAACTGGTCCTTGTTCTTGGAGAGCCGCTTCTCGGTGACGTACGAGAGGAAGGTGGGGATCTCCGCGCCGCCCGCGGGGATCGCACCGAACGGGAATCCGATGAACGGGCCGCGCAGCCAGGGCTTCCAGGTGCGCTTGACGTCGTCCTTGCCGAGCCACGGGCGGCCGACCGGGATCGGCGCGGCGCCGCCGCGGCGCAGATGGGCGGCGACCCAGAGGGCCTCACCGATGGCGAAGAGGCCGACGGCCACGATGACCACGTCCACACCGTCGGCCAGCTGGAGCGAGCCGAAGGTGAGCCGCTGCTGTCCGGTCATCGAGTCGAGACCGACGAGTCCGATGGTCAGACCGATGAGCAGGGACGCCAGTCCGCGGATCCGGGAGGAGCCGAGGACGGAGGTGACGGCGATGAACGCCAGCACCATGATCGCGAAGTAGTCGGGGGCGCCGATGTCGACGGCGAGCTCGGCGACCTTGGGCGCGAGGGCGACCAGCAGGACGGTACCGATCATGCCGCCGGCGAAGTGGCCGATGGCGGCGGCGGCGAGCGCCTGTGAGCCGCGCCCCGCTTTCGCCATCGGATTGCCTTCTATCGCAGCGACCACCGCCGCGCTCTCACCGGGTGTGTTGAGCAGGATGGAGGTGGTGGAGCCGCCGAACATGGCTCCGTAGTAGATGCCGGCGAACATGATGAACGCGCCGGTCGGTTCGAGACCGTAGGTGACGGGGAGGAGCAGGGCGACGGCCATCGCGGGGCCGATGCCGGGCAGGACACCGATCGCGGTGCCCAGGAGCACGCCGATCGCCGCCCAGAGGAGGTTGATCGGCGTCAGCGCGGTGCCGAAGCCGTCGATCAGTGAGTTGAACGAATCCATCGGGCTACAGCACCCCCATGAGCGGGCCACCCGGCAGCGGAACACCGAGCAGGTTGTTGAAGAGGTAGTACGTGCTGAGCGCGAGCACGGCGGCGATCATCGGATCGCGGTGGAAGTGCCTGCTGCCGAGGGCGAACGCGGCGCCCCAGAAGAGCAGGGTTCCGGCGATGGGGAAGCCGATCGGCCCGATGAGCACGGCGAAGGCGAGGAAGACGCCCGCGAGAAGGAGGACGGTCTGCCAGTCGCTGGGTTCGCTGAGGTCGATGTCCTCGCCGCCCTCGGCCTCGCCGCGACCGCCGCGCATGACGTCGACGGCGAGCAGGACGGCGATGACCAGCAGTCCGATGCCGACGACGATCGGCACGGTCTTGGGGCCGACCGGGCCCCGCTGGGCTATCTCGACGTCCATGGTGAGGGCGTCGCCGAGGACGAGCACACCGATGGCGAACAGCAGCACGCTGACGCCGAGTTCGGAGTGGTCGCGCAGCCAGGATCCCCGGCTCTCGGGCGCCTTGCCGGACGCGTCGTCCGCCGGCTGCGCGGCGGGAGTCTCCTGAGGCTTCACAGTCCCAGCTCCTTCAGCACCTGGTCGACGCGCTTGTTCTGCTCGTCGAGGAAGTCACCGAACTCGTCACCGGCGAGGAAGGCGTCGTCCCAGCCGTGCTTGCGCAGCGACTCCTTCCACTGCGGCGACGCGTGCAGCCGCTCGACGAGGCTGACGAGCTTCGCCCGCTCCTGCTCGGAGAGGCCGGGGGGTGCGACGATGCCGCGCCAGTTGGTGAACTCGGTGTCCAGGCCCGCCTCGCGGAGGGTGGGGGCGTCGAGGCCGGGCACCCGCTTGGGGCCGGTCACCGCCAGCAGCCGCAGTTCGCCGGATTTGATCTGGTCGAGGTACTCGCCGACGCCGGAGACACCGAAGGCGACCTTGTTGCCCAGGATGGAGGCGAGGAGTTCGCCGCCGCCGTCGAAGGGGATGTAGTTGACGGACTTGGGCTTGATGCCCGCCGCCTGGGCCATCAGCATCGGGGCGAGGTGGTCGGGCCCGCCGGGGGACGAGCCGCCGCCGACCGTCAGCTTGCGGGGGTTCTCCTTCCAGGCCTTCAGCAGGTCCTGGATCGTCTTGTAGGGGGAGTCCTTCGAGACGACGACGATGTCCTGCTCTTCGGTGAGCCGGGCGATCGGCGTGGTGTCGGAGAGGGTCTTCGGGGTCTTGTTCGCGTGGACTGCGCCGACGACGCCGAGCCCCATGGACATGGCCAGCTTGCCGTTGCCGTGCTCGCTGACCAGCCGGGCCAGCCCGACCGTGCCTCCGGCACCGGGGAGGTTGAAGACCTCGATGTCGTGGGTCAGGTTGGCGTCCTCGGCGTTCTTCGCCGCGGTACGCGCGGTGATGTCGTAGCCCCCGCCCGGAGTGTTGGGGACCATGAACCGCAGCCCGGGGATCTTCGTGCCGGTGTCGGAGGTGTCGCCCGTATTGAGCAGGGGCGGCCCCACGAGCACCAGCAACGCCGCCCCGAGCAGGGCGAGGGGAGTGCGCAATTGCACGTGAGCCGCCTTTCGGTAGGAGTTGTGTGAGGTGGCCCACATGTTGCCGTCGCGTTAAGAAAGTGTCTCTCTTCCGGAATCAACGGACGTTGTGGTCATTGTGGTCCCGGCTTAGCGTGAGTCCGTGACGAATGTGCTGGTGGTGGACGATGACTTCATGGTCGCCAAGCTCCACAGCCGCTTTGTGTCGGCCACCGACGGCTTCCGGGTCGTGGGGGTGGCCCACAACGGCGCGGAGGCGCTGCGGGCGGCTGAGAAGCTCAGGCCTGATCTCGTATTGCTTGATATCTATCTGCCCGATATGGACGGGCTGAACGTGCTCCGCGAACTGCGGGCGGCCGAGGAGCGGGATCCCGGGCGCGCGACCGTCGACGCCCTGTTCATCACGGCTGCCCGGGACGCGGGGCTGGTCCGGGCCGCGCTGCGGGCGGGCGCCCTGCACTATCTGATCAAGCCCTTCACTCAGTCCGCGCTCCAGGAGCAGCTGAGGCACGTGGCGTCGCTGCGCTCCCGCTTCGACCGGCTCGGCCAGGCCAGGCAGGAGGACGTCGACCAGATCTTCGGCACCCGGCCGCCGGGGGCCCGCGGACTGCCCAAGGGGCTGGCGCCGCACACCGCCGAGCTGGTGGAGCGCATCCTGCGGGAGCATCCGGGCGATCTGTCGGCGTCGGAGTGCGCCGAGGCGGGGTCCCTGTCGCGGGTCAGCGCCCGCCGGTATCTGGAGTACTTCGTGGAGACGGGCCGAGTGGAGGTGACCCTGCGTTACGGAGGTACGGGTCGGCCCGAGCGGCGGTACCGGATCGCCGGGCGCCGCCACTGAGCATCCGACGAGCCCGGGGCCCGGACCGCCCGCAGCTCCGTTTCAGCAGGTGGGAGCCGGTTCTACCGGCTTATGACTCAGGCGCCCAGATCGGTTGCCAGCCAGCGCTGGGGCTTCATCCTGAACACCGTCTGGTCACCGAACGTGGCGGTGGCGGTCTCCACATAGGCCGCCACCTTCTCCGGCGGCAGATAGCGCCGGGTGATCTCTTCCAGCTGCTCCGGGGTGGCGGGCTCGGCGGAGACGATCGGGCCCTCCACGGAGACGTACCGCACGGTGGGCACCAGCCGGTCCACCATCAGCGAGAAGCGTCCGGCCCGGGTGAGCAGCTCCGCCTTGCGGGATGCCGTGGCGGTCATCACCCACAGGTCGCCGCCGGGTTCGTACTGGTACCAGATGGGCAGGGTCAGGGGTGCCCGCCCCTCGTCGCCCGAGGCCACGGAAAGGGCCGCGATATGCGGTTCGGACAGGAACTCCTCACGTTCTTCGCGGCTCAGGACGGTGCTTTTGTCGCTCATGGACGCTCTTCCTCCGCTTCGGGTCGTCACCTGCGCTGCCGGTGCCGAGCGGGCGAGGCGGCGGCCGGGGCCGCTTCCTCAGCCCGCGCTTAGCGCCTCCTTAAAACAAGGATAAGGATCGTCATCTTCCCTTCACGGCGGGGAACTTCGGCGCTCCGAGGGGCTAGCTTGCTGCTCGCCGGGGCTGGTCCGGACCAGTGCGCAAGAGGTGAACGACGGGCTGCGCACCCCTTCCGGGCCGCTCCGGCTCCCCCCAATGTTTGTCCTGAGGAGAACGTCATCATGACCCCTCGCCGCAAGGTCACCATCGCCGCTGCGCTCGGCCTCGCGCCGCTGGCACTGGCCGGGCTGACGGCCGTCCCCGCCGCCGCCCACGGCACCATGACGGACCCGGTCAGCAGGATCGCCGCCTGTCATGCGGAGGGTCCGGAGAGCCCCGACTCGGCCGCCTGCAAGGCGCTCGTCGCCGCCGGCGGCACCCAGCCGCTGTACGACTGGAACGAGGTCAACCTGCCCGACCCCGCCGGTGCCCACCAGGCCCGGATCCCCGACGGGAAGCTGTGCAGCGCCGGCCGGGACAAGTACAAGGGTCTCGACGTCCCGCGCACCGACTGGCCGTCGTCGCCGATGGCCGCCGGTTCGAAGACCTTCCAGTGGCGTGCCACCGCTCCCCACAAGGGCACGCTGGACCTGTTCATCACCAAGGACGGCTACGACCCCACGAAGCCGCTGAAGTGGTCGGACCTGGAGGCGCAGCCCTTCGCGTCCGTGACCAACCCGCCGGTGGTCAACGGCTCCTTCGTCTTCCAGGGCACCGTCCCGCAGAAGTCGGGCCGCCATCTGATCTACTCCGTCCTCCAGCGTTCGGACTCTCCGGAGGCCTTCTACACCTGCTCGGACGTGGTGTTCGGCGGCGGTACGGGCGGTGCCCCGGCGGCGGCCGCCCCGTCGGAGAAGCAGATTCGGCAGACCGCGGCGAAGTCGTCCGTCGACCACGGCGGTCACGGCGGCGACTCCGCGGCCGAGACCAAGAGCAACGCCGCCTATGCCGCGGAGCACTCCAACCACACGGGCCACAAGGGCAGTGAGGGTGCCAAGACGCAGCTCAACGGTGCCGCCCCGGCCGCCGGCCAGGGTGCTCCCGAGGCGCTCGCGGCGACCGGCGGCGAGAACAGCACCGCGTACATCGCGGCGGGCGGCGCCCTGGCGCTCGCCATCGGCGCCGGTGTGGTGTTCGCCTCGGCGCGGCGCAGGTCGACGGCCGGCGGCCGCTGACCGTCCCCTGCCCCCTGCCGCGTCCTGAGCGGCACCCCGGCTGCGCGTCCGTCATCCGATGACGGACGCGCAGTCCGTTTTCCGGGCGTTCGGCGGGTCGAGCGCGCCCGCGACCTCGTGGAAGACGATCCGGTCGATCGTGCCGACGGCGACGTGCTCGGAGAAGTCGAGCGGGCAGAGGTCCTGGAGCAGGACGTTGCGGACCCCGGGGCCGGTCAGGAACTGGGAGCGGTACGGGGTGACCACCTGGTCGTAGCGGGTGGCGATGACCGTGTAGCGGACCCCGGGCACGGTGTCGCCGCCCGCGTTCAGCCGGGTGAGGAAGGGTGATCCGGCGATCTGGTCGGTGAGGGCGGGGGCTGTCGTACCGATCGCCTCCTCGGCCCCGGGGAAGTACCGGAGCAGCCGGGTGAGCCCGAGGAGGTCGGTGCCGCGGTTGCTGGGCGCGATGCCGATGAGGGCGTTGACCTCGGCGGCGCCGCCGAGGAACTTCAGATAGTGGCGGGGCATCATGCCGCCCTGCGAATGGCCGACGAGGTCCGCCTTCGGGGCGCCGGTGGCGGCGAGCACCCGGTCGACGAAGGCGTCCAGTTGTCCGGCGGAGCGGGCGACCGGGCCGAGGCCGTGGAAGAACGGCACCCCGGGCAGCTGTCCGTAGTCCAGGGAGTAGACGCAGTAGCCGCGGTTGACCAGGTACGGGGCGAGCCCGAGCCAATTGTCGACCGAGTTCGCGAAGGTGCCGTGGACGAGCACCACGGGCCGCGGGTGGGCGGCGGAGGGCTTGCAGGACCAGTTGTTCCAGCCCCGGTCGGGGGCCGCGGACGCGGGCGCGGGGGCGGAAGCGGAACCGGCGGCGGCGACCGGGGCGGCGGGCCCCAGCGCGACCAGGGCGGACAGAAGCAGGGTGACCCAGGGCCGGATACGGCGTTCCCGGAGCGGCATCGGGCGGTCTCCTCGCGGCTCGGAGGGTGGGGGCGGCCGCCCGGGAGGGAGGGCCGGGCGGCCGGAGCACCGGGGCCGGCGACTCAGGCGGATGTAGTGCTCACGACAAGTTACGCATGGGTAGTCCGCGGGAGGGAAGTTACGCGCCGGTAAAAACTGAGCTTGCGTCAGACGGGCGCATGACGGGCGGAGGGAACCCGCGCCGGAGCACCCGGGACCGGCCGTGACACCTCCCGCCGCGGCGGGGCATCCGGGGGCGACGGTGACAGCACTCTTCCCGGGCCGGGCGAAGCACCCGGGCCGGACGTGACACCACCTCTGCCGCCCGCCCGGCGGACGGGCCACCACGGCCAGGCCAGGCGGACCACCCGGACCCCGGGGGTGGCACCGCGCGCCCCTTCGCCCGTTCGGCCCCCTTCCGCCTGCGCCGAACCCGCCGTCCGTCGAGCGTGGGGCCATGACGCGGACCACGGACGGCGACCGGCCCACCCCCCACGCCCCGGCCGGGAAACACCCGCGCCCCGGCTTCCTCGACGAGGTCAGGGACGCGGTCAGCCTCCGCGCCGCGCTGCTGATCATCGGAGTGCTCGCGCTCCAGCTGGGGTTCATCACCTCCTACATCGGCGCCTTCCACCAGCCGAAGCCCACGGACATCCCGCTCGCGGTCACCGCGCCCACCACGGCCGCCGCCGAACGGGCCGTACGCGAACTGGCCGCACTGCCCGGCGACCCGCTCGACCCCTCCGCCGCCCCCGACGAGGCGACGGCCCGCGCCCGGATCGCCCGGCGCGACGTCGACGGCGCCCTGATCCTCTCCCCCGCGGGCCCCGACCGCCTGCTGGTGGCCAGCGCCTCCGGGGCCTCCCTGGCCGACGCCCTGACGGCCGTCGTAGCCCGGGCCGAGAAGGCCCGGGGCCGTACCGTCGACGTGGTGGACGTGGTCCCCGACGCCCCAGGCGACGCCCGCGGGCTCACCTCCTTCTATCTGGTCGTCGGCTGGTGCGTCGGCGGCTACCTCTGCGCGGCGGTCCTCGCCATCAGCGCGGGCGCCCGGCCCGCCAACCCGGCCCGCGGCCTGATCCGGCTCGCCGTGCTGCTGCTGTACGCGATCGTCACCGGACTGCTCGGGGCGGTGATCGCCGGACCGGTGCTCGACGCGCTGCCGGGGAGCGTGCCCGCCCTGTGGGGTCTGGGCACCCTGCTGGTGTTCGCCGTCGGGGCGCTCACCCTGGCCCTCCAGGGGCTGGCCGGGATCATCGGTATCGGTCTGGCGATCCTGCTGGTGGTGGTGCTCGGCAACCCCAGTGCGGGCGGCGCCTATCCGTACCCCCTGCTGCCCCCGTTCTGGCGGGCCATCGGCCCCGCCCTGCCGCCGGGCGCCGGTACCTACGCGGCCCGGTCCATCGCGTACTTCCGCGGCAACGGCGCCCTCGGCCCGATGCTGGTGATCTCGGCCTGGGCGGTCGGCGGGGCGGCCGTGACCATGGTCTGCGCCGTGCTGCGGCGGCGCGCCACGGAACGGGAGTCGCCGCACGGAGCAGCCGCCACGGCCGCCACGGCGGCACCCGGCAGCGGACCGGGCCCGGGGGCGTAATACCGGCGCACAGCGGCGCATCCCGCCGGGACCGCTCTCGAATCTGCCGCCAAGGGATGGAAAAACCGGCTGAGCCGGGGCCCGCGATGGGTAATCATCAAGAGGGCGGGGAATGCACAGTGTTCGGCTGTCACGCCTTCCGTGGCGGGGGGCCGGGACGTTCCCTGTGGATCGGGCCGGATCGGTCCGGATCGGTGAGCGGGGGCGCCCACCACGCCCCCGGGGCGCAGAGGCCGGGGGTACGCCCCCGGGGTGCAGGGGGCCGTAGGCGACTGACGACGACACAGTGGGGGGACACCACCCGGGCGAAGCCCAGGGGGAGCGCGGTGCCCGGGCACGCGAGCCCGGCAGCATTCACCGAAGACAACCTAAGGGGGTCGGGGTGCGACGTCGGGTGCGCACGAACGACGGGCGGCATCTGATCGCGGAACTATCGGGAGATCCGGGAGGCAGGCCGGTCTTCCTGCTCCACGGCACCCCGGGCAGCAGGCTCGGACCCGCCCCCCGGGGCATGGTCCTCTACCAGCGCGGGATGCAGCTCATCGCCTACGACCGTCCCGGTTACGGCGAATCGGACCGGCTGGCGGGGCGCAGCGTCGCCGATGTCGCCCAGGACGTCCTGGCCATCGCCGACGATCTGGGGCTGGAACGTTTCTCGGTGGTCGGCCGCTCCGGCGGCGCACCGCATGCCCTGGCCTGCGCGGCGCTGATGCCCGACCGGGTCGACCGGACGGCGGCGCTGGTGACCCTGGCGCCGCGGGACGCGGTCGGTCTCGACTGGTTCGAGGGCATGGCGGCGTCCAATGTGGACGCCTACACGTCCGCGCTGGACGATCCCGTCGCCTTCACCAAACTGTTCACCCTGCGCTCGGACGAGATCCGCCGGGATCCGATCAGGCTCCTCAACGACCTCCGCAGCGAGCTGCCGGACTCGGACCGGGCGGTGGTCGCGGACGCGGGTGTCCGCTCGATGCTGCTGCGCAACTATCAGGAGGCGCTGCGGATGTCGGCCTGGGGGTGGATCGACGACGCCCTCGCGTTCTCCAGTCCCTGGGGTTTCGATCCGGCGGACATCGACTGCCCGGTGCTGCTCTGGCACGGCGAGAAGGACGTCTTCTCGCCGGTCGGGCATTCGCGCTGGCTGGCCGAGCGGATCCCGGGGGCGACGGCGGTGCTCGAACCGGCCGCCGCGCACTTCGACGCCCTCCACGCCCTGCCGGGCATTCTGACCTGGCTGACCGAGGAGCTGTAGTACGGCAGCGGGCCGGGACGCCACCGCGTCCCGGCCCGCTTCCGTTCCCGTTCCCCGTCGCGCTCAGACCGCGAGCGGCTCCAGATCGCGGTGCACCCGCCGCTCGTCGCGGGCGATCCGGGTCAGCGCATGGTCGTCCCCGAGCTGCCGGCCGAGCTCCTCCACGGTCTCGGCCCGCAGTACGGCGGATTCGTCCTTGCGGCCCAGCATGCCGAGCGTGACCGCGAGGTTGGAGGCGACCGCCAGCACCTCGGGGTGGTGCGGTCCGAGGACCTCGCGCAGCCGGCTCACCGTCCGCTGTTCGATCTGGAGGGCCTCCTCCAGATTGCCGAGGTCCGCCAGGGCGTTGGCGAGGTTGATGGTGCTGAACAGGGAGTGCGGATGGCTGTCCCCGAGGACGGCGCTCATCCTCCGTACCACCTGCACCAGCAGTTGTTCCGCGGTCTCGGGATCGCCGCAGCCCCAGTGGAAGATGCCCAGGTTGTTGATGGCGGCCAGGGTGTACGGATGCTTCTCGCCCGGCACCACCATGTACTGGTCGACGACCTCCTGCGCCAGATCCCGGGCCGCCACCGGCTCCCCGGCCGCGAACAGGTCCGCCGCCAGATTGAGGTCGCAGGCCAGGGAGTCCGGATTGGCCGAGGAGTACTGCGAGCGGTAGCGGTTGCGGGTGGCCGTGGTCAGCCGCCGCGCGTCCTCCAGCTGACCGGCCCGCCGCAGCGACACCGCGAGGGACTTCGCGGCCGCCAGGGTGCCCGGGAAGGTCCGCCCCAGCTGCTGCTTCAGCAGATCGTAGGTGCGGGCCAGCAGGACCACCGAATCCTCGTAGCGGCCGACCTCCCGCAGATCGCGGGCGAGCGACGTCGCCGAGGAGAGGGTGTACGGGTGGAGCGGCCCGAGGACCTCCGTACGCCGGTCGAACACGTCCTGGTCCAGCTCGCGGGCCCGGGCGTACTGGCCGACCATCCGCAGGTTCAGCGCGAGGTTGTTCGCCGCGGCCAGGGTCCTCGGGTGGGACTCGTGGAAGATCTGGCTGAAGCCCTCGTGCGCCTCGGTCGCCAGCTCCATCGCCTTCCCGTACTGCCCCAGCGTGCCGAGGTCCATCGCGAGCCCGCTGGTGGTCATGTACGTGTGCGGATGCGTTTCGCCCAGCACCTCGCGCTGCCGGTCCAGCGTCACCTCGTCCAGCTCCTTCGCCTCCACATAACGACCCTGGGAGCGGAGGATGTTGGAGAGGTGGAAGCGGAGGTAGAGGTACTGGTAGTCGTTGTTGCCCAGCATCTCGCGCCAGGTCTCGCGGACCTCGGTGGCGATGGCCAGCGCCGACTCCCAGTCACCGCGCTTCCAGAGGTAGCGGACCCGGTCGATCAGCAGCCTACGGGTCTCCGGCTCCCGGCAGTTCCGCGCCTCCGACGTGGACAGATGGGGCCAGATGGTGGCGAACTGCGGCCAGGTGGAGGGGTTGTCGATGGGCTCGTCGTCGTCGGGACGGGAACCGGCCAGCACCTGGTGGACCGCGTGCCGCGCCTTCTGCTGCTCCTCGTCGCTCAACTGGGCCCTGATCACCGCCTGCACCAGCCGGTGGACCTGGATGCTGTTGTTGACCTGGTCCACCTTGGCCAGGGCGAACCGTCCGATCTCCCGGATCACCCGGCCCAGGACCAGCTTCTCCTGGAGGGAGGGGTCGTACGGCTTGAGTGCGTCGATCATCTCCTTGCTGTACAGCAGGTTGGCCGAGATGGGCTCGGGTGCGAAGAAGGCACAGAGCTGGAGGAGGCGTACCGCCGCAGGCGAGCGCTCCTTGAGCCGTTCGATGGAGACGTTCCAGGTCGCGGCGACCGGCTGCGGATAGTCCAGGGGCTGGTTGAGCGCCAGAACGCTGGTGGTCTGCTCCTTCAACTGCTCCAGATACTCGGCCACCGGGGCCACGGTCTCCGCGATCCAGGCCGCGGCCTGTTCGACGGCGAGCGGCAGGTCGCCGACGGCCATGGCGACCTGGTCGGCGTCGTCGTCGTTCAGTCCGCGGGCCCGGCGCTGGAGGTGTTCGATGGACTCCTCACGGGTGAAGACGTCGATGGGCAGCGCGTCGCCGTACTGCGACCAGGTCTGGTTCCGGGAGGTGACCAGGATGTGCCCGGGCCCCTGGGGCGGGAAGAACCGCTTCAGCTGCTCGGGGTCGTCCGCGTTGTCGAAGACCAGCAGCCAGCGGGTCGACGGCACACCGCGCCGCAGCAGGTCGATGGCCTCGCGGGAGGCGGCCGCCATGTCCTCGCCGGACTGCGCCCCGAGCCTGCTGGCGAGTTCGGCGAGGCTGGCGACGACGTCGTCGACCTGCTCGGCGGAGATCCACCACACCAGGTCGTAGTCGGCCATGAAGCGGTGGACGTACTCGATGGCCACCTGGGTCTTGCCGACGCCGCCGAGTCCGTAGATCGTCTGCGGCTGGGGCAGCACCGCGGCCACCGACATTCCGCCGCCGAGCTGGTCCCGCATCCGCTCCAGGACGACGGCCCGCCCGGTGAAGCCGGAGTTCCGCGGCGGGGCGTTCCAGATCTTGGGGACGGTGCCGGGGAACCGCGGGCCGGGCGCCGAAGTGTCGGGCAGCTGCACCGGACGGTCCAGCGCCCGCAGCAGTGAGCTGGTGGCCTGCACCTCGTCGAGCCGGAAGAGGTCGACGGGGTTGCGGTCGATGTACGGGGTGGTCAGCCGGACGTCACCGACCCGGATGGGCAGCAGATGCTGCCGGCCGCCCCCGGGATCGTCGGCCACCGCGCGGGACCAGACCTCCACCGCCCGGCTGGACTTCAGATACGCGGCGGAGAGCAGCACCACCGTACGTGTGGCGGTCTCCGGGGTGATCCCGGTCTCGCCGGGTTCACGCTCCACCGAAACGTCCCTCGGGACCACCCGGAAGCCGGCCCGGGCGAGCAGCGACTCGATCCAGTCGGCCCACATCCGGTTCTCCGCCACATAGCTGAGGAAGAGATCGGCGGGCAGCGCGGGGCGGCGGCGGGTGAAGGCGTCCTTGATGCGCAGCCTGGTGTCCTCGCCGACGGTCGGCATGGCCGTGACGTCGTGCTCGGTGATCACCGAGGTGAGCCGTTCGAAGGCGGAGAGCAGGGAATTGGTCAGACCGGCCTCGTCACCGAAGGTGGCGAGGGTCTCCTCGTAGGCGTAGTAGGGGCGGTACGGGATCTCCACCGCGCCCCAGTAGGAGGTCAGCTCCTCCCCGGCGAGGCCGCTGGGCAGCCGGTCGAACTTGACCCGCGCCAGTGCCCGTCCGGCGTCGGCCTTCTCCTTCTCGCCCTCGTCGATCCGCATCGGCACCGGGTAGATCTTGATGTTCCGGCCGCCGTAGCGTTCGTCGATCTGCCGGGCGACGGAGGCCGCGCCGTCGATGGACTGGTCGCTGAGGGTGAAGCAGTCGACGAGGATGTCGGGGAGGTGGACGGTGCAGATGTCGGCGATGTCGGAGAGGCCGGTACGGCTGTCGATGAGGACGTAGTCGTAGTTGGCCTTCATATCGTCGCGCAGCGCGTCGAAGAAGAGACCGCCGCCGAGCCGGTCGTAGAAGTTGTCCCAGTCGAAGGTGGAGACGGTCGCCGAGTACTCCCGGTTCTGCTTGCCCGCGGAGACGAAGTCGAGCGTGCCGCCGTCGGGGAACTCCCAGCCGAGGATCTCGGGGGTGAGGGAGACCGCGTGCGGCTGGATCCGGGCGTAGTCGCGGTGCCAACCGTCGCGGCGTGCGGTGTCGGGGGTGATCGCGGCCCAGGCGTACTCCGTGATCAGGTCGATGACACCGGTGGTGGCCCCGAGCGTGGACGGGTCCAGAAAGGGATGGAAGAAGCGGTGGAGTCCGGGCGCTTCGAGGTCCCAGTCGACGGCGAGTACCCGCTTGCCGTTGGCCGCGAGGATCCACGCCGTGTTCGCCAGGGCCATCGTGCGGCCCGTCCCGCCCTTGTACGAGTAGAAGGTGACGATGCGTCCGTCACGACTGGCTGTCATCCGTGTCCTCCGCATCGGGGGCAGTTCCACGCAACGTGTCCGGGACGTACTGGGTGGTGCCGTAGTCGGCCATGGGGCCGCGGAGCCTGGGGCGTTCGCCGCGGGCGGCCCCGGGAGGTGGTGCGGGTGGATAGACCTCCGCATGGCGCAGATACTCCTGCGCCGAGGCCTCCACGACCTGGGGCAGGATCTGGCCGAAGGCTTCGATGCTGAAGACGCCCCGGGCAGCCGCCCGGCAGGCGGGCCGGCCGTGGTTCATCGCATGGGGCATGGTCCGTTCCAGCCGTTCGGCGAGTTCCGCCTCGGAGTGGCGGCTCTGGGGATCGTCGCGGTTCCAGGGGACGACCACCGTGACCCAGGGGCGGGGGGTGGCGTCGAAGGCGGCCAGCCGACTGCAGCGCCGGTCGTCGACGAGCGCCCAGCGGTCGATCACCAGGATCTCCGGCCGGGCGGGCGGCTGCGTCGGATCGGGCAGCGTCTCGTGGTCGAAGGAGGAGACCGTCGCCTGGTAGTCGAGGGAACGGACCAGGTCCTGGGCCATGAAGGCCAGGGGCCGTGCGGAGTCCGGATGGTACGGATTCCAGTCCTGGGACAGTTTTCCGTAGTAGTCCGGGGCGCGGCCCTCGGGGAGGTCGTGATGGGTGGGGGCGGCCACGGTGAGGTGCATGGGCCGCGGTCCGCCGGGTCGGCCGAAGGCGCTGGGCGCATGACGGTAGTCGACGGGGCTGCCGGGAGTGACACGGGTGGAATCGGCGACGGCGACAATGCGCTTGGCGAGTTCATAGACCGCGGCCTCGTACTCCTCGGCGAATATCCTGAGTTTGATCAGGCCGTAGAGCCCGTCGGTCACATAACGGTCCCCGAAGGCGCGGTGGTTGAACTGAAGCCGTTCGGCCGGGCCCGGTAGCTGTTCGGGCGGCATCGGAACCCAGAGTGCGGGCACGATCGCCTCGGCCGGGCGGTTGCTCTTCGCCTGGTGGTAGATCGCCCGCTGAGCGAATGCGTACCACTCCTTTCCACACATCTCACTGGCGAAATAGCGGGGCGAGAAGAGCGGGACGAACACCCGGCAGTTCGCCAGTACATCGCCCAGCCGTTCGGACCAGCCCTCACCCGAGCGGATCTCTCGGTCCATGAAGCCTGCCGGAGCACCGGCGGGCAGATTGGTCATCGCCATCACATGACCGCAGAGATCGCGAAAGAGCCGCTCCACCCACATGTCCGGGTCGGGGCCCCCCGCCCCGTACCGCGGTGTGTGTGCATAACTCAAGAAGAAGTACGGCCGATGGTCCGCCGTACGTTGCGCTGTTTCCGACACACGACCCCCGTCCTGTGTGAACGCCCGCCCTCGCGCCCGACATCGAGGGGAGATGCGAGCGAATTAATCATTCCGGAGCCCGGACACTCCTTCCCCCCTGCGGTTCAGTCAATCAACGCCGCTTTTCAGACATCCAGCGGTCCGCATGGCGAACCGCTTCCTTGATCGGGAACAACCGGGCCCGGGCCCCTCCCAACTGCCCCGTCCGTACCAGCCGGGGAGGGAGATCAGCACCGATCGTGTCAAATTCCGTGTCGTCCAGGACGACATCTTCGTACGTTGTCCATTTCTTACCCCCATCGGGCTGCCGAACCACACAGGAGTAGGGCCTGCGGGGTGCACTCGGGTGGTACTCGGCGAGATGGAAGGCGGTGCACGCCGAGAAATCGACGTTGATCATCAATACCCGGGCCCCGGCCCTGTGCAGGGCACCGAGGGGAGAGTCCCAGCCCAGATGGGAGGTGAGGGGATGGTGGGCGAGGAGTTCGGCGGCCCGGCCGCCGAGTGCGGCGAACGAGGTCTGCGGATGGGCGCTGCGGACCGCGCCGGATGCGGTACGTACGGACTCGGCCAGTCTGCCCATTCCCTCACTGGGGGTGACGGCCGGATCGAAGGCCGGCATCCGCTCCCTGAAGTCCCGTACCTGTTCGGCCGACATACCGTCGATCCGGTCCAGATGGGCCCGGGAGGTGGTGGAGTTCGCCGGGGTGAAGGCGGGGAGGACCAGGGTTCCACCGGGGCCGAGGGCGTCGACGAGGGCGTCCCGCAGGGCGTCGGCGGCCAGTCCGGTGTTCCGGAGGGCGGCGTGGACCAGCAGGATCGCCCCCGGTTCGACGCCGAGTGCGGTCAGTTCCCCGGTGAGACCGGGATCAGGCACGCCCGCCGCCCTCTCCCGCGGCCGGTTCCCGTCCGTCCCGGTGTGCCTGCCGTTCGGCGCGGAGCCCGGCCAGCAGGGCGTGCCCGGCGGCGGTGAGCTCCGGTGCCCGCGCCAGGGTCTCCAGGGCGGTCCCGGTCCCGGTCGCCGCTCCGGGGTCGAGGGCGGCGAGCCCGATGCGTACGTACACCTCTTCCAGCAGAACGGAGGCGGGTACGGGAGCCGGGGCCCACGGCGAGGTGTGGTGCCACTGGCCGTCCTGGGCGAGCAGCCCGCCCACCCGGTGCAGGGCGCGGAGTTTGGCGCGCCGCATCCCCTCCAGCAGCTCCGCCGCGAAGGCCTCCGGCGTGGCCGGCAGGGCGAGGCCGAGCGCTCCGTAGGCCGGACCGCCGGTCTCCGGGAGGCCGGGCCGGCGCGGGCCCGGCACCGCGGCGGCCGCCAGGGGGGTGAGGGTGGTGAGGGAAGCGGCCGTCTCCGCCGCCTGCCGGGGCGCGGCGGTGCGCAGCAGCGGCCAGGCCCCGGCGAGCAGCCGGTCCCAGGCCGCGATCTCGTCGTCCCCGAGCCGGGCCGCGGCGGGGGCTCCGTGGCAGTCGCGGTAGGGGTCGAGGTCGTCCAGGAGCAGCAGGGGGACGCCGTCGTGTCCGCCGACGGTCCGCACGGCCCGCCAGCCCGGGGCTCCCGCTCCGTGCAGCGGGATCCGTACTGGTGGCCGGTCCGCGGTCTCCACCAGGAAGCCGTCGCCGTCCGGGCGTACGACCGCTTCGGCCGTCCCGCCGAGCGTCAGCTCCCCGAGGGCGGGCAGCCGCAGCACCCCGCCGTCGCAGGGCACCCGCACCGCGGGGCCCGAACCGTCGCGGACGCAGGCGGCGGCCAGGTAGGCGGGCAGCCTCCCGGCGAGCGCCACGGCGTCCGGCTGTCCCCCGCGCAGCGCGGCGAGGGTGTCCGTCAGCCAGTTCCGGGTGTACGGATGGCCCCAGAGCCGGTCGAGTACGTCGCCGCTCTCGTCGAGCGCGAGCAGCAGCTCCCAGGCCTCGTCCCAGCCGGGCCCGCCGGCTCCGGCGAGTTCGCCGGTGAGGGTTCCGCTGAGCATCCGGGTGAGGTCCTGGTCGTCGGCGAGGAGGGCGCCCGGCTCGGTGATCGCGAGGGGGACCAGCTCCCCGCCGATGCGCTGTTCGACGCCGCGGATCAGGGCTTCGAGGTCGGCGCAGTAGACGGACGTGTTGTCGAACTCGTTCGCCGTGCGGTAGCGGTGGGTGTAGAGCCCGCCGCCGCAGGAGCGCACCACGGGGCAGTCCTGGCAGGTGTCGCTCACCGAGGCGAGCCCGAGCTGGCGGGCCCGGACGCCGGGATGGGCGGCGACCTCGTCGAAGGAGTGCCGCAGTACGTCGAATCCGGTCGCCGCGGCACCTTCGTAGGCGCTCTTGAGGGAGTCGACCTGCTCCAGGGCTCCGTCGGTCTCCACGACCACCAGATCGGTGGGGGCCAGGCCGAGGGATTCGGTGAGGCTGGGACCGCCCGCGAGGGTGGAGAACACCGATTCGAAGAGCCGGACGGGGACCGGACGGCCGTCGGCGTCCCAGCGGTCGAAGACCGTCAGCAGCCAGTCGGCGTAGGCGGTGGGCGATCCGTCCGGGCGGGCCGGGGGCTGGTCCCAGGTCGCGTGCGGCAGCAGGAAGTCGATCCGCGGCGGCGCCAGTTCGGCCAGCGCGTCGTAGACGGCGACGGGGTCGTTGGCCACATCGACGGTGCACAGGAGACCGAGGTACAGATGGCGGTAGCGCTCCTGGCGGAGCAGTTCCACGGCCTTCAGTACGAGGGGGTGGCTGGTGCGGCCGTCGGCGAAACGGCGGTGCCGGTCATTGGCGGCGCGGTCGCCGTCGAGGGAGATCCCGACCTTGAGGCCGAACTCGGCGAAGAGGTCGAGATACCGGGGGCTCAGCTGTAAGCCGTTGGTGTGGATACGGAGATCCAGTTCGGCGATGCCGTCCAGCGCCCGGGTCAGTTCCTCGCAGACGCGGCGCAGTCGCGCGGGCCCCGCCAGCAGTGGCTCCCCTCCGTGCAGGATCACTGACACGGAGGGCAGGGCATGATTTTTGGCATGCTCGGCCAGTCGCAGAGCTGTCCAGGTAATCGCTTCGTCAGAGATTGCCTTCGGGCGGGTTCGCCAGCTCTGATCAGCGTGTTCGTAGATATAGCAGTGGTCGCAGGCGAGATCGCACCGACTGTGCACCTTGAGGACGATCTCGCGGAATGGGACCAGCGGTCCTGTCATTCCGCCAGTCTAGTGGTCCACGGGCGGCAAAGTGGCAGAACCACAGACCAAACAGACCAGAGGCGACCTAGAGCGAGGAGTTGAACGTGGCGATGCGCACGGGACGTTCGGCGGCCGGGGCGGCCCCCGTCGACTTCTTCACCGCGCCGCGCTCGGACTGCGGCAGGGAGACTCGGTTGCGCTTCGCTGCGGCGAAGGAGGCGGAGATCGTCATGGGGGCCGTCCTTATTGATCTGTGTACATGATCGCGCACGATCTGGCTGTACAGCACGGATAACCAGGCGCCATTGCGGCGCCCGGCGGCACGACTCTACTCTCAAGTTCACCCACAGCAACTCAGCACGTGAACACTTAACAGTTAGAGTTGCTTCATATTCTGTCAGGAAGGCGCGGACGAAGCGATTCCACCTCTTGGGTGAGGGTGACGGCATAACTGCAGACAGGGGGAGGCATGTCCGGCAATCCCGGCCCGGCGGACGGCATCGTGTTCCGCAATACCGATCTACCTGCGCTTTTCCATCACACGGATGCCGTGGCCATCACCCGCCAGCGCGAGGCGATCGGCTCCGTACGCCGGCAGCTCCTGCTGCTCGTGGTGGGCGCAGCGGCCGCCGCGCTCCCCGCCTGGAAGCTCGGTGACACGATCCAACTGGCAGGCTTGATCAGCGCGTTGGCGTACGCGGGGGTGCTGGCGATCGGCATCCGCGCGTCGCGCAGCGGTGCGAAGTCCCACTGGCAGCTGAACCGCTCGGCCGCCGAGTACATCAAGTCGATGTGCTGGCGGTATTCCGTGCATGGAACACCTTTTGACGCACGCTCCGGCGACCCGGACGAATTGTTCGCCCAGCGACTCGAAGAAGGACTCCGGGAGCTGTCCAAAGTGGGCTGGCAGGATCCCCGGGCGGACCTTCCCGAGGTGGCCTCGGGAGAACTCGTCACCCCCGCCATGCGGAGGCTGCGGGAGCAGCCGTTCGGGCTGCGCCGGGAAACCTACGTCCGCGACCGGCTGATCGAACAGCGGAACTGGTACCACCGCAGTGCGGAGAGTTCGCGGCGGGTGGCCCTGGTGTGGTCGGGCACGCTCGCGGTCCTCACTCTGCTGGCGCTCGGCCTCTCCCTGCTGCACACGTTCTCCGTCGCCGGTTCGGTCGATGCTCTGGGCACGCTCTCCGCCGCGGCGGCTGCCTGTCTGGCCTGGAGCGAGATCCGCCGCCGCCGGCCGCTGATCGCCGCGCACTCACTGGTGGAGGAGGACCTCGCGGCGATGCACTCGGCGATGGAGACCTCGGTGACGGAGGCGCAGTGGCCTTCGGCGGTGTACGAGACCGAGCGGATCGTGTCCCCCCAGCACACCGACTGGCTGGTCCGGCACCGCAGTTGAACGTATCTCGGGGCGCGACGGGAGCCGTTCAGGGGCGCCGGAGGCCGTCCTGCCAGATCACCGTGACCGGTTTCCCGAGGTCGCGCGCGTAGTGGACGATATCGGCCGTCCCGCCGAGGCCCCGGGAGGGGCCGCCGTCCCAGACCGCCAGCAACCGGTCGCAGTTGTCTGCGATATAGGCCCCGGCCGCGTAGTAGGCCTCGTCGGTGGAGTGCCGGAACCCGAGCCGCACCTCCCGGGTCGCGCGGCGCCGGTAGTCACGGAGGCAGTCCAGGTCGGCGGGGTCGAAGCCGTCCTCGTAGTCCTCGCTGGGGATCACGGCGGTCAGCGTCGCACCGCATTCCAGTGCGATGTCGGCGAAGAGCTGGTCGGCGCCGATCGCCAGGCTGGAGTAGGCCTCCAGCCCTTCCTCCCCCAGGCGGAGGGCGGCGAGCAGGCCCGCGCGGATATGCGCACGGCCCTCCGGGGGAATGATGCGGTGACCGGTGATACCGATGCGCTCCACTGCCGTGCGACCCCCGTATCCTGCGCCTTCTCCAAGGGACAGCCCTTACGCTCCGCCATGGTCCCAGAACACGGCCCGCCGTCGAGACCCCGTCCGGATGGAGAACGGGGGCACCGGCCGTGGCGGGACCGGCGCCGGGCGCCACGGGCGCCGCCGGAACGCGCCGCGGGCCCCGAAGCGCCTCCTGCCGCAGGTTTGGGGCGGGGGGGGTACGGGCCCGGGGACGGTCATCGGGTCGTCGCGCGCCGCTCCCCCGCCGTCACCGGCACCGGCAGGGTGTTGCCCGGCGGCGGAAACGGGCAGATGAAGTGATCGGCGAAGGCGCAGGGCGGGAGCAGGGCGCGGTTGAAGTCGACCGTGACGGTGCCGTCCGCCGCCGGGGGGCGGGGGCGCAGGAAGCGGAAGCGGTAGCTGCTGTTCCCGCCGTCCGGGTCGGCGCCGGTGGCGGTGCCGGTGGGGTCGCTGAACACGGCCCACAGGGAGCCGTCGTCCTCGACCGCGACCCGCAGGGTCCGCTCGGCGCCGCCGAGTTCGAAGACGATCTCCCCGTCGAGGCCGAGGCCCCGCTCCACGCCGTCCGCGTTCCGCACCCGCAGTCCGGTCCGCTCCGGATAGGGGACGTAGCGTCCGGGCAGCGCCCAGCGGGCGTCGTACGCCGTCGCCTCGATTCCGGCGAAGGCCCGCCGGGCGGGGGCGCCGGGATCGAAGTCGCGTACCGCCCAGAGCCCTTCGCGGTGCAGCACCGGAAACCGGCGCTCGCCGTGGCCGGCCCGGGCTTCCCCGATGGGCCCGTGGTCGGCGGTGAGCCGTGCCTCCCCGGTGAACGGGGCGCCGTCGAGGGTCAGCCCGTCGCCGTCGGCCCCGGTGAGCCGTACCGCATCGCCCTCGGCGGTCCACCGCCCGGGAAGACCGGGGATCCGTCCGTCCGGATGGTCGTCCAGCCAGTGGGTGCCGGTGAGGGCGAGCGGTCCGTAGGGACCGGAGACGACCGCGGTGCGGCGTTCGTGCCAGAGCTGCCACTCCGCCGCCGCGCGGGCCTCGTCGGACGGACCGTCACCGGTCCCGGTGTGCTGTACGTGACCGGCCATGCCGGTCACCTTGCCATGCGGGGGCGCATCGGCACAGGACCGGGGCGTGTGCCGCGTGCCCGGAGCGCCTCCGCCCGCCCGCGCGCCCCGAGGCCCTTCTGCGCCTCCGCCCGGACGGCGAGGGGCCGGGCCGGTCATCGTCAGCCGTCGCAGGGGCAGCAGCAGCTGCATTCGCAGCAGTTGCAGAGCTCGCAGCAGTTTCCGTCGAGACCCTTGCGTCTTCTGCGGGACCAAGGGCCCTCCCAGCTCTCGCGGCAGCAGGGCTGACAGGTGCCGCAGACCAGGAGGGCGGCCCCACAGCCGCCGAGGAAGCTGCGGGGCCCGGGGCGGCCGCCGGGGCCCGGGGCGCCGCCCGGTCCGGGTGGCGGGTCGCCGTCCCCCCGTCCGCCGCCACCGCTTCCGGAGCCCCCACTCAGGCGCCCGCCGTACAGGCCTCCCCCACCGTCCGGACTCCCCCCGCCGTTTCCGGAGCCCTCACTCAGGCGCCCGCCGTACAGGCCTCCCCCGCCGTACGGGTTCCCGGTGCCCGGCCCGGAGCCGGGCGCCGCGGCCCGTCCCTCGTGGCGGTGCGTACAGGAGACGGTCCCGAAGGTCCGGTCCACCGCCACCGCGAGTTCGTGGGCGAGCAGCACATGGACCAGCCGGTGGTCGGTGAACTCGGCTTCGCGCAGGGCCAGCCGTACGCCGTGCACCGCGTCGTCGGCGAGCCTGCGGGCCTCGGCCCGCGAGGTGCCGGTCGCGGTCAGCGGGTTCCAGGCGCCCGATGCCGCGTCCTGCTCCTGGTCCTCGACGGCGTCCAGCAGATGGGCGAGCCGGCCGAAGAACCTCCCGGCCTCGGCCAGCGGCACGGTGTTGCCCGGCCGTCCGGCGAGGACGGCGGTGTGGGCGAAGGCGGCCGCGGTGGCCGTCTCGGTGGGCTCGGTGACGGTGAGCAGGGAGGTCCCCGGCCCGGCGGACGCCTCCAGCCCGGCCTGCCGGTCGACGGCGTCGAGCAGCACCGCGGTGTCGAAGCCCAGCGCGGACCCGGTGCGGGTGCCGGCCCGGTCCCAGCCCGCGGCCACCCGGCGGGCGGCGGCGGCCAGCGGACGGCGGGCCAGCAGGCCGTCCCGGTCGGTGACATGGTCGCGTACCTTCGCCGATGCCAGCACCAGGGAGACGGCCGCGGCCAGCCTCGCCCCCTCGCCCCGGGCCACCGGAGCGGTGCGCATACCGCGCAGCGGGCAGGGCCCCGCAGTACGGCGCGCGCCGGGCGCACGTTCGGACTGAGCCTCCGTCAGAACCGAGATGATCAACCCGTCGTAGTTGGTCACCACCCGGGCGAGCTGCCCGTGATCGGCGCGGAGTGCGAGGCAGAGCCCGCACAGATGCGCCATCCACTCGACTCTGAGCCCCTCGGTCAAACGGTGGGCACAAGGCCTGACAATTCCGAACAAAACATCCCCCCATGCGGCCGTTCAGCGGCGGTTGTCCTACCGCCCGGGCATGCTGATCACACGCCTGTACGACCTCGGATGGTTCCCGGCGTCACCCATCCGGCTCGACTTTCATATTTTGAGCAGATCATGCGCCTTATTCGGGAAGGAACCTGACGAACCGCCACAAGTTCTGCACCAGTAACGTCACGAATCCCCTGTGCTGCGGCAATCCACGTGGCACCCGGTCCGCATGATGGACGACCATAGGGGCAGGGACGACAACAGACCGCCGAGACGGCGGACCACGGAGAAAGGAGGCGTCGATGGGATCTGTTCGCAAGGCGAGCGCCTGGCTGGGCCTCGTCGAGGACCACGACGACCGCTACTACGCCGACGGCTACGACGGCGAGTACGCCGAGAGCCCCGAGACCGGCGAGGTCTGGGCCACCGACCCGCGGGTCAGAGTCGCCTCCGAATCCGTTGCCCAGGACGACAGCCGCCGGATCGCGACCGTCTCCCCCACCTGCTTCCGGGACGCCCGGGGCATCGGCGAGCTGTTCCGTGACGGCGTCCCCGTGATCATCAATCTGACATCGCTGGAGTCCGCCGACGCCAAGCGCGTGGTGGACTTCGCCGCCGGTCTGACCTTCGGCCTGCGGGGGTCCATCGACCGGATCGCGACCCGGGTCTTCCTGCTGAGCCCCTCGGACACCCGCGTCGTCAACGGCGAGGGACCGGGCCGGGCCCAGGACGGCTTCTTCAACCAGAGCTGAGCGGGTGCGGCGCACCACCGGTCCGCCGCACCCGCCCGGTCGACCGCCCCGCCCTCCGGCGGATCCGTCGGGCCTCCCCCTGCCCCTTACTCCGTCACCGGAAGGCGTCCTGCCCGGTGAGCGCCTTCCCCAGCACGAGCTGGTGCATCTCCACCGTGCCCTCGTAGGTGAGCACGGACTCCAGATTGGTCGCGTGCCGCATCACCGGATACTCCAGCGAGATGCCGTTCGCCCCGAGGATCGTGCGCGCGGTGCGGCAGATCTCGATGGCCTCGCGGACGTTGTTGAGCTTCCCGAAGCTGACCTGCTCGGGCCGGAGCCGTCCCGCGTCCATCCGGCGCCCCAGATGATGGGCGAGCAGGAGCCCCTTGTGCAGCTCCACCGCCATATCGGCCAGCTTGGCCTGGGTGAGCTGGAAGCCGCCGATGGGCCGGCCGAACTGCTCCCGGGTACGGGAGTACGCGAGCGCGGCGGCGAAACTCGACCGGGCCGCGCCCATCGAGCCCCAGACGATGCCGTAGCGGGCGTGGTTGAGACAGCCCAGCGGTGCGCGCAGCCCGTCCGCCCCCGGCAGCACCGCATCGGCGGGCAGTCGCACCCCGTCGAGCACCAGCTCGCTGGTGACACTGGCCCGCAGCGACCATTTGTGGTGGATCTCCGGGGCCGTGAAACCCGGTGTCCCGGCCGGTACGAGGAAGCCCCGGATCCCCTCGTCCGTACCCGCCCAGACGACGGCCACCCCCGCGACGGAGCCGTTGGTGATCCACATCTTGCGGCCGTCGAGCACCCAGTCGGAGCCGTCCCGCCGGGCCCGGGTGCGCATTCCGGCCGGGTCGGAGCCCTGGTCCGGTTCGGTGAGCCCGAAGCAGCCGATGATCTCCCCGGCCGCCATTCCGGGCAGCCAGCGCTCCCGCTGCTCCTCGGAGCCGTAGCGGTGGATCGCGTACATGGCGAGCGACCCCTGGACGGAGACCAGGGAGCGGATACCGGAGTCGGCGGCCTCCAGTTCGAGACAGGCGAGTCCGTACTGCACGGCGCTCGCGCCCGTACAGCCGTAGCCGGTGAGGGTCATCCCGAGAGCGCCGATCGAACCCAGCTCCCGGGCCAGTTCGCGGATGCCGGGCAGCCGCCCCTGCTCGTACCACTCGGCGATATGCGGCAGGATCCGCGCGGCCGCCCACTCCCGCATGGTGTCCCGGACGCCCAGTTCGTCGGGGGCGAGCAGTTCGTCGAGGCCCAGGGGGTCGTCCGGGTCGAAGGGCGCGGGCTTCGCGGGGACGGTCATGGCGGCAACCTCCGGACGCTCGTCGGCGGGCGGCGGCCCGGGGCGGGCTGCCACCGCATCGAAAACTAGCAGCGGTAGACCGGCAGGGGTGCGGCACCCGGCCCCGGGAGACCGCGCTCAGCTCCGGTGCGCCACCTCGCGGCCCGGGCCCCGGCTCGGCGGCACGGAGGCCGCGCGGGTGCGATGGGCGGTCGTGGGGTGCTCACCCGGCTCGCGGTCGGGCTCCGGGCAGGCGGTCTCCGCGCTCTCCTCGCTGCACATGGTCCTCGGCAGCCGGAGCGCGGCCAGTGCGCCGATCAGCAGCAGCGCCGCGCTGACCAGGAGCGTCACATGCAGTCCGCGGACGAAGGAGTCCCGGGCGGTGGACCGCAGCAGCTCCCCCGCGGCACCGCCGAGCCGGTCTGCGACCTGCTGGGCCTCGCCCAGGGAGTGCGCCGCATCGTCGGCGGCGGCCCGGGGCACTCCGGGGAGCCCGCCGAAACCGGTGGCGTACGCGGCGTTCATCACGCTGCCCAGCAGGGCGATGCCCATCCCGGCACCGAGCTGGTACGAGGTCTCCCCGATGGCGGCCGCGCCGCCCGCATGGTCCTGGGGCGCTTCGCTGAGCATCGACTCGTAGGCGGCGAAGAGGGTCGTCTGGAGTCCGAATCCGAGCAGGACGAATCCGGCGGTGAGCAGGAGGGGACGGTCGTGCTCGCCCATGAGCGTCAGCAGCAGCACCGCTCCGGCGGTCAGCACGAAACCGCCGCCCGCCATCAGCCGCGGGCCGATCCGCCGCAGGGTGTACGAGCCGGTGGCGCCCGCCGCCATCGCCGCGAAGGTCAGCGGCAGCAGCCGCAGCCCGGTCTCCAGCGGGCTCAGCCCGAGCACGAGCTGGAGGTACTGGACGGCGATGAGTTCGAGGCCGACCAGCGCCAGCATGCACAGCACGATGCAGCCGACGGAGGTGGAGAAGGCGGGCGCGGCGAACATCCGGACGTCGATCAGCGGATGGCGCAGGCGCCGCTGCCGCCGGGTGAAGAACACCAGCAGGGCGGCACCGGCCAGCAGCGGGAGCACGGTGGCGGGGTCGAAGGGGTCGTGGCCGACCCCGAGCCGCTTCACTCCGAGGACCATCCCGAGCACACCGCCCGCGGCCATCAGCGCACCCAGGACGTCCCAGGGGCCTTCGAGGTCGCCCCGGGACTCCGGCAGCAGCCTGGCGCCCAGCGGCAGGATCAGCGCCATCAGCGGGATGTTGATCAGGAAGACCGAACCCCACCAGAAGTGTTCGATCAGAAAGCCGCCGAGGACGGGGCCGGTCGCCGCGCCCACCGCGGCGACCGCCGTCCAGATACCGATGGCGGTGGCCCGCTCCCGCCGGTCGGGGAAGACGGACCGGAGGACGGAGAGCGTGGCCGGCATGATCATCGCGCCGCCGACGCCCAGCAGGACCCGGGCCCCGATCAGCATGGCGGGGGTGTCGGCGTAGGCGGCGAGCGCGGAGGCCGCGCCGAAGATCCCGTAGCCGATGAGCAGGACCCGCCGCCGGCCGACGCGGTCGCCGAGGGTGCCGAAGAGGATCAGGAGCGCGGCGCAGACCAGCGGATAGGCGTCGACGATCCACAGTAGTTCGACACCGGTGGGGCGGAGGTCCTCGGTGACGGCCGGAACGGCGACATGGAGCACGGTCGCGTCGACGGCGACCAGCAGCAGGCTGACGCAGAGGACCAGCAGGACGACCCAGCGGTCTGCTCCGCCGTCCGCGGCGCGCAGTCGCGCCACGGCACCGGTCGTCCCTGCCATGCCTTCTACCTCCAGTGATTCCCTCGCACCCGGCGGGCCCGGCCGCCCGGGAGACGGGGACGATCCCAGCGGCGTTCCGGCATCGGCGTACGAGTGAGCCGCAAGCGTACGCGAGTTCAGGTCACCGGCGCGTGGTCCCGCTCTCAACCGGGCGCACGCCGGGGTGTGGCGTGCGCCACCCTCGCCCGCGGTTCCCGTATGAGAAAAAATTCATACGGCCATGCGATGAACGCAATTGGGGGGCGGGTAGCGCCGAAAGGGCTTTCCGGTTGACCGGGTACGGGCAAAACCGGTCCGGTCCGGCGGGCAAACGGCGGACGGCTCCCGGGCATTACGCCACGGCTGTTCCGGGATTTCCCGAATGAGCCGTCTTAAATTCGGCGTCAGGAGACATAGTCCACATCACATGGTCATCACGAACCCGCCGGATCGACCGGGTCACTCACTCACTCCCTGTAACGTCGATAGGGTGCGTACCGACATCTTCGCCCGACTGGACCGGGAGCCGGAACCACCGAAGATAGAGATCCCGCGGATGAGCCGCACCCGTCTCGCCCTCTTCGGCGGAACGGCTGCCTTCTACACGGC
This sequence comes from Streptomyces tsukubensis, assembly GCF_003932715.1. Lineage (NCBI taxonomy): Bacteria > Bacillati > Actinomycetota > Actinomycetes > Kitasatosporales > Streptomycetaceae > Streptomyces > Streptomyces tsukubensis. Next base: position 1,522,909 of record NZ_CP020700.1, read on the forward strand.
TATCGTCGTGGCCGTGCTGGTGCCCACCTGGCTGGTGACCATCGACTGGAAAGTGATGCTCTTCCGGCCGTACCAGCAGTGGCCCGAGCTGCACGCGTGGCTGGACTACTTCGTCGTCCTCGGCCAGCGGGGCCCCACGGCCGTCATGGTCGCCGCGTGGCTCGGCTGGCGCTCCTGGCGCATGCACACCCTGCGGCCGATGCTGGTGCTCGGCGCCGCGCTGCTGCTGCTCAATGTGACCGTCGGCTCCGTCAAGCTGGGCCTGGGCCGGCTCGGCCCCCACTACGCGACCCAGATCGGTTCGACCGAGATGTTCTCGGGCGGCGATATATTTCCGTCCGGCCACACCGCGAACGCCGTGGTGACCTGGGGAATCCTCGCCTATATGGCGACCACCCCGAGGACCCGCCGCAATCTCTCGGCGCTGTCGGCGACGGTCTCCCTGGGCGTCGGCCTCACCACCGTCTACCTCGGCACGCACTGGCTGAGCGACGTCCTCCTCGGCTGGGCCGCCGGGCTGCTGATCCTGCTGGCCCTGCCGTGGTGCGAACCGCTCATCGCCCGGGCCGAGGCCCGGATCCTCGACCTGCGGGACCGGTGGCGGGCCGGCCGGCTGCCGCTGCCGTCACTGCCGGTGGCCGCGGGCGGGCCCCGGCCGAGCCACGCCCTGCCGAACCCGGCCCGGGGCCGGGGCGTACCCGCGACGAAGCGCACGCACGGATCCCGACCCCCCGTGGTCGGCGTGGGCGCCTCGCTGCCCGGACCGTCCGCCCGGACCCGGACGGCGAAGCCCGCGGGGTCGTCGGAGGGCGTACCCGCACCGGCACGGCGGTCCGGACGGGAGACGGCGACACCGTCGCACGGCAGCCGTACGATGACCGGCGGCTAGGTCGTCACTTTCTTGTGGAGCTTTCGGCTCTTGTGGATCTCGCCGGGCCCGGACCGGGCCCGGCCATTCCCCCACCGGTGCCGGTTTCGGAGCGGGGTGCCCGCTCAGCCGTGCCAGCAGCGGGTCACCCTGCCGTGTTCGACCTCGAAGTTGATCCGGCCGCGCAGATACTCCAGCGTGATGATCGCGCCCGGCGGCAGCGATCTCACGGTGGTCCAGCCCTTCGCCCGGGCGCGCCGTTCGGCGGCGTCCGCGCTCAGGCCTACGTACGCCCCGGTGGAATCGTCCGGCTCACCGAACGCATGCGGAACAGGTGCCATGCCCCCACCGTAAGAGGCACCGGACCAGAACAAAAGCCCGGAGCCGGACGTCCCCCGATACCAACCGCGCCCGCTCCCCCACCGCGGCTTTTCCATACCTTCCCCGGATCCCGTCACCGGCTGTGCTCACGGCGGTCTCCACCCCTCCCCACGACAGGTGTTCGACGGAAACCCGGCCCTCCGAACGCGACGTTCGACACCGCCCCCGCGACAATTCCGTACGGGTGGCCGACCCGGGGAATTCGGCACGGAATTACCGGAAGCACGGCGGGGGCGAATTGCCCCGACCCCGTCGCGTTCACATTTCCCTCACACCATCCGGGACCGGCCGGACTCGGCCGACCGCGCGCCCGAGTCGATCCCGCAGCATCCTGATGTGCTCGACCAGCTCCACCGGTTCGACCACCTCGAAGTCCACGCCCATCAGCATCACGTGGATCACCATCACATCCAGGCTGGTCGCTCCGGTGTGCAGCAGGCAGTGGCCGTCGTCGACCGGCTCCACCACCCCGTCCGACGGCGAGATCCGCTCCCGCGCCCGCTCGGCGGACATATGGAGCCTGATCACGGCCTCGGTGGCATAGGCGCGGGTCGACAGTCCGCGCGACACATAGGCCGCCAGGTCCTCGGCGGGCGGAGTGCGCGGGGTGAACCGCGGACCGTGGGGCGGGGTGGGCACGATCCGGTCCGCCCGGAAGGTGCGCCAGTCCGCCCGGTCGACGTCCCAGGCGACGAGGTACCAGCGGCGCTCCGTGCACACCAGCCGGTGCGGTTCGACGGTGCGCCGGGTGGCGGTACCGCCGTGGTCCTCGTAGCGGAACCGCAGCGTCTCGCTGTCCCGGCAGGCGTGGGCGAGTTCGGTGAGGACCGAGGCGTCGAGCCCGGCGCCGGAGGTGCGCAGCAGCGGCACGGTGAAGGCGTTGAGGGCGCCGACCCGGCGCCGCAGCCTGTCGGGCAGCACCTGTTCCAGTTTGGCGAGAGCGCGTACGGAGCTCTCCCCGATGCCCTCGATGCCCTGGCCGGCGGCGGTGCGCAGCCCGACCGCGACGGCCACCGCCTCGTCGTCGTCGAGGAGCAGCGGCGGCAGCCGGGCACCGGCTCCGAGCCGGTAGCCGCCGCCGGTCCCGGGGCTGGCGTTGACGGGGTAGCCCAGCTCGCGCAGCCGGTCCACGTCGCGGCGGACCGTGCGCGGGGTGACACCGAGCCGCCGGGCCAGATCGGCGCCGGACCACTCGCGGTGGGCCTGGAGCAGCGAGAGCAGGCGCAGGAGTCGTGCGGAGGTCTCCAACATGGCCTGCAGTCTGCCAAGCATTGCGGACCGCTCCGGTCCGCAATGGCCACCGTCGGTGCGGAGCGGGCCGCCGGTCCCGGCGCGGCGGCCGGGGTGACGGGCCGGCGCCGGGACCGCCGGCCCGGGAGGCGGACCGCCCGGCCGGGGCTCAGCGGCGCCGGGCTCAGCGGCGCCGGGCCCGGCGTACGACCGCCGCGGCGAGATGGCGCAGGGCGTAGTAGCTCCCGTAGCAGCCGCCGCGTACCCGGTACACCAGGTCCCGTACGGCCCCGCCGCTCCCCCGGGCCCCGGCGCGCTCCAGCAGCTCGGTGAAGACGGCTTCGTGCCGTGCGGCGATCGCCGCCGGGTCGAAGCGTTCGGAGGCGGCCAGCGCCGCGGCCCCGGCCCGGTGGCGGCGCTCGTCGTCGCCGATCAGCTCCAGCAGCCCGGCCGCCACGGCGTCGACGTCGCCGACGGGCACCAGCCTGCCGTTCACCCCGTCCTCGATGATCTCCCGCGGACCGTTGGGGCAGTCGGTGGAGACCACCGGCAGTCCGCACCGCATGGCCTCCACGATCGTCATTCCGAAGGCCTCCTTGGCGGAGGTGACGGCGGCGATCGACCCCTTGACCCACTCGGGCTCCAGCGGATGGACGTTGCCCATCAGAAAGACGTGGCCGGCCAGGTCCCGGGCGGCGATCAGCTCGGTCAGCGCGCCGTGTTCGTCGCCGGTGGCGTCCCCGCCGCCGTAGATCCGCAGCCGCCAGTCGGGCCGTGCGGCGACCACCTTCGCAAAGGCCTCGACCAGCACGTCGAACCGCTTCACCCGGGTCAGCCGCCCGGCCGCGACGACGAACTTGGCCCGGCCGTCGGCGGGCGCCACGGAGGGCTTCGGCACTCCGTTGGGTACGGCGTCGATGCGCACCCCGGGCAGCCTGAGCCGGGTCCGGTAGGAGCGGGCGTCGGCCTCGGTGACCGTGGTGATCGCGTCCAGCCGCCCGTAGCGGTAGCCCAGTTCACGGCGGAGGCGGTAGCCGTGGCCGTCGAGCGTGAGGTGTTCCTGGCCGACGCGGACCGTGCCGCGGCGGGCCTGCCGGGCGATATGGACGTTGAGCCCGGGCCGGGTGCCGACGACGACATCCGCGTCGAGGCCCCGCAGATGGGCCCCGATCCGGGCGTCGGTGAGCCTGCTGTACTGCCGGTGCCGCCCGTCGCCGCGCGGGAACACCCGTGCGGCCCTGGCGTGTTCGGGATCGTCTGCCGCGTACTCCGGGCTGTCCTTGCGGAGTTCCACGAGCGCCCGGAGGGTGACGCCCTTCGGCGCTCCCATCCGGGGCGTCTCGCGGTGGCGGAACACCGAGACGATCTCGACCTCGTGCCGTTCGGCGAGGGCCTCGGCGAGGGTGAAGGTGGTACGGATCGTTCCCCCGATGCCGTACGCGTTGTGGAGCAGGAAGGAGATGCGCATGCGTCTCTCGTCATGAATGGTCGGATCATGAAGTGGTCGGACCAGACTCTACTGGCCGTCAGATGCCGTACAGGACCGGGCTGCTGTGCTTTCCGGAGGTCCGCCGTTCCCGTTGCCGTCCGCGCGTGACCCCGGCCTGCATCGCCCGTTGAACCAGGGTGAGCCGGGATCGGCCCGGCCCAGTGCGATCACGCATCAAGCAACATCAGGACGAGGAGCCATCCGTGCCCCGCATGCTCGACGTCAGCGCGGACGTACGCGCCGAGCTCGGCAACGAAGAAGCCGACCGGCTGGTCGCCGGCGACTCCGAGACCCCGGCCAGTTACGCCTGCGCCTCCTGCCGCACCCCGGGCGACCCCGAGCAGGAGCGGACCAGCACTCTGCTGTTCGTCGGCGAGGAGACGGCCGTCCTCGCTTTCGCCCATGCGACCTGCATCCCCTCGCAGGTCGTCCGGCTCGCCGAGGACCAGCTCGCGGGAGCCGTGGAATCCATCACCGGTACCGAGGAGCCCGCTGTGCCCATGACCACCGACCCCACCTCCCTGAACGCCTCCCCCGGTCAGGCGGTGCTCGGCGTCACCAGCGGTCTGATCCTGGTGGACGGCGATCTGCACCCCGCCCTGGTGGTGGAGCCCACGGCGCCCATCGCCCGCCCGGGCACCACGGGGAACGGCGGGGACGACTTCCTGCCCCTGCTGATCGAGCAGGGCTTCGCACCGGTCCACGACGTCAACGTCCGGCCGGGCGCGCTCGACGGCTGGTCGGTGCTGCTCGCCATGGGCCAGCTGCACGCGATCCTCCAGCCGGGCGCGGTGGCCTGGTGGAAGGCGCACCAGCCGCTCCAGGTCACGGAGGGCTGGCGGACCGCGGTCAACAAGTCCCACACGGTGCTGGTGTTCTGCGCGCCCGTCGGTTCGATCGGGCAGCAGCCGCGGGAGGACCTGCTGCGGGACGCGCTGGAGAAGGCGGCGGCGGGCGGCCGTCTGGTGGCCGCGGCGATGCCGCTGGCGGGCACGTGATCCGTTCCGCTGCCGGCTGACCTCCGATCCTCCGGTCCTCCGGACGCCCATGGGCGCCGGGGCCCGGGGGGACGGCCGGGTGGTTCCCCCCGGCCCGCCAGTGACGGGCCGGGATGTGGATCGTTGCAGGTACGTGCAGACATACGAGCCCAGCCGCCAGCCGTATCCGAGTCCGATCCCCGGTATGCGCCCCGCGTACGAGGCAGCCTCGGGCTTCTCCCTGACGCCCATCTTCGATGCGCTGTACTCGGAGTACCGCCGGTCGTTCCGGGCCCTGCCCGGGGACCGGTCGGGCGAGGAGCACCTCGGCTTCCTCGCGTTCTCCACCCAGGCCACGGCCCGCGGCGCGGGTCAGTTGCCGTACGCGGGCGCGGGCTGGCAGCCGTATCCCGTACGGCAGCATCCGGCGGCTCTGCCTCCGGCACCGCGCCGCAGCCACTGACCGAGGCGGTACCAGAGGCGGTACGAAAACGGGCGCGCCGCCCCGGCCGGATGTTCCGGCCGGGGCGGCGCGCTTTTCGCCGGTGCGTGCGTACTGGACCTACTTCTTGCGGCCGCGCTTCTCGCGGACCCGGACCGAGATGTGCAGCGGGGTGCCCTCGAAGCCGAACTCCTCCCGCAGCCTGCGCTCCACGAAGCGGCGGTAGCCGTGCTCCAGGAAGCCGGAGGCGAAGAGCACGAACCGCGGGGGCTTGGTGCCCGCCTGGGTGCCGAAGAGGATCCGCGGCTGCTTGCCGCCCCGGATCGGGTGCGGGTGGGAGGCGACGATCTCACCGAGGAAGGCGTTCAGCCGGCCGGTGGGGACCCGGGTCTCCCAGCCGGCGAGCGCGGTCTCGATGGCCGGGACCAGCTTCTCCATATGGCGGCCGGTGGCGGCGGAGACATTGACCCGGGGCGCCCAGGCGATCTGACCGAGCTCGGTCTCGATCTCGCGCTCCAGGTAGTAGCGGCGCTCCTCGTCGAGGGTGTCCCACTTGTTGTACGCGATCACCATCGCGCGGCCCGCTTCGACGGCCATGGTGATGATCCGCTGGTCCTGGACGCTGATGGACTCACTGGCGTCGATGAGGACCACCGCGACCTCCGCCTTCTCGACGGCGGCGGCGGTGCGCAGGGAGGCGTAGTAGTCGGCGCCCTCCTGGAGGTGGACCCGGCGGCGGATACCGGCGGTGTCGACGAACTTCCAGGTCACCCCGCCCAGCTCGATCAGCTCGTCGACCGGGTCGCGGGTGGTGCCCGCCATCTCGTTGACGACCACCCGCTCCTCGCCCGCGACCTTGTTGAGCAGGGACGACTTGCCGACGTTCGGACGGCCGATGAGGGCGATCCGGCGCGGGCCGCCGACCGCCGTGCCGAAGGTCTGGGCGGGGGCGTCGGGCAGGACGTCGAGGACGGCGTCGAGCATGTCGCCGGTGCCGCGGCCGTGCAGCGCGGAGACCGGGTGCGGCTCGCCGAGTCCGAGGGACCACAGCATGGCCGCATCGGCCTCGCCGCTGGGTCCGTCGACCTTGTTGGCGCAGAGCACCACCGGCTTCCCCGACCGGCGCAGCAGCTTCACCACGGCCTCGTCGGTGTCGGTGGGGCCGACGGTGGCGTCCACGACGAAGACGACCGCGTCGGCGGCCTCGATGGCGAACTCGGCCTGGGCGGCGACGGAGGCGTCGATCCCGAGGACGTCCTGCTCCCAGCCGCCGGTGTCGACGAGCTTGAAGCGGCGGCCCGCCCATTCGGCTTCGTAGGTGACGCGGTCGCGGGTGACGCCGGGCCGGTCCTCGACGACCGCCTCGCGGCGGCCGATGATCCGGTTCACCAGGGTCGACTTGCCGACATTGGGGCGGCCGACGACGGCGAGGACGGGCAGCGGGCCGTGACCGGCCTCGTCGATGGCCTCCTCCACGTCCTCGGCGTCGAAGCCCTCGACTGCGGCAAGCTCCATGAACTCCGCGTACTCGGCGTCGCCGAGCGCTCCGTGGTCGTGCTGGTCGTTCATGAAGTCCGTTTCCTCGTGTCTCGACCGGACCCTGTCCCGGGTTCGGGTGGTCCGGATGGTCAAGTCTTACCCGGCGCGCCCGGTGAGGCGCCTGGCGTTTTCCAGATGGGTGGTGAGCCGCTGCTGAATCCGGACCGTGGCCTCGTCCAGGGCGGTGCGGGTACGGCGGCCCGATCCGTCGCCCGCCTGGAAGGGGTCGCCGAAGACGACGTCCATCCGGCCGCGCAGCGGGGGCAGTGCACCGATCAACCGTCCACGGCGCTCGGTGCTTCCCAGCACCGCCACCGGGACCACCGGGGCACCGGACCGTACCGCGAAGTACGCGAGACCGGCGCGGAGGGACGCGAAATCGCCCTCGCCGCGGGTGCCCTCCGGGAAGATCCCCAGGACGTCGCCGCGCTCCAGGATCCCCAGGGCGTTGGTGACGGCGGCGCGGTCGGTGCCCGACCGGTCGACCTTCAGCTGGCCGATGCGCAGCAGAAAGGGGTCCAGGGGGCCGACGAAGGCCTCTTTCTTGATCAGGAAGTGCACGGGCCGCGGTGCGGTGCCCATCAGCATGGGTCCGTCGACGGCGTGGGAGTGGTTGACGGCGAGGATCACCGGTCCGGCGGCGGGGACCCGCCAGGCGCCGAGCACCCGGGGGTGCCACAGCCCGTACATCAGGCCGATGCCGATCCGGCGGCCGACGGCCGCGCCCGCGGCGGAGGGCAGGGTGGTCACCGGGCGGCCGCCCGGCGCTCCTCGACGAGGGCCACCACCCGGTCGACGACCTGCTGGAGGGTCAGCTCGGTGGTGTCGACCTCGACCGCGTCGGCGGCCATCGCCAACGGCGATGTGGCCCGGCCGGAGTCGGCCGCGTCCCGCTTGACCAGCGCCTGCCGGGTGGCCTCGACGTCGGCGCCCTTCAGCTCGCCGGCCCGGCGGGCGGCGCGGGCCTCGGCGGAGGCGGTGAGGAAGATCTTGAGATCGGCGTCGGGAAGGACCGTCGTACCGATGTCCCGGCCCTCGACGACGATGCCGGTCTCCGCGGCGGCTGCGATCGCCTGCTGGAGGCCGGTGATCCGGGTCCGGACCTCGGGCACCGCGCTGACGGCGCTGACCCGGGCGGACACCTCGGGGGTGCGGATGGGCGCGGAGACGTCCTCGCCGTCGACGGTGATCGTGGGGCCCGCCGGGTCGGTGCCGGAGACGATCGCGGGCTTGTCCGATGCCGTGGCGATCGCGGCGGCGTCGGCGGTGTCCACTCCGTTGGTGATCATCCACCAGGTGATCGCGCGGTACTGCGCGCCGGTGTCGAGGTAGCGCAGCCCCAGGGCGGCGGCCACCGCCTTGGACGTGCTCGACTTGCCGGTGCCGGCGGGGCCGTCGATGGCAACGATCACGGCGGATTCCACGGTGTCGGACACCTTTCGTTCTGGGGTTCCCGCGGGCGCGGGGCGGCCTTCCCGCGGGGCGGGGACGGCGGGCTCCGCTGGAGGGAGTCCCGTACCAGGTTACCGACTGCCGGACCCTGCCCCTTCCCCGCCGACCTGCAACGGGACCGGGCGGGCCGGGGCGACCCCCGGGGCGCGTCCCGGCGGCCCGGACCGGGGGCGGCCGGTCCGGGACCCGGCCCGGTCAGGGGCGGACCGACCAGCCGCGTTCGCGCAGGGAGGCGCTGAGGACGGTGACGGCCGCGGGTTCCACCATCAGCTGCACCAGACCTGCCTGCTGGCCGGTGGCGTGTTCGATCCGGACGTCCTCGATATTGACGCCCGCCCGCCCGGCGTCGGCGAAGATCCTGGCCAGTTCGCCGGGGCGGTCGCTGATCAGGACGGCGACGACCTCGTAGGCGGCCGGGGCCGCGCCGTGCTTGCCGGGGACCCTGGCCCGTCCGGCGTTGCCGCGCCGCAGTACGTCCTCGATGCCCGAGGCCCCGTCGCGCCGCTCGGCGGTCTCGGCGGACTCCAGCGACCGCAGGGCCCGGACCGTCTCGTCGAGGTCGGCGGCGATGGCCCCGAGCACCTCGGCGACCGGCCCGGGATTGGCGGAGAGGATGTCCACCCACATCCGGGGGTCGGAGGCGGCGATCCGGGTGACATCGCGGATGCCCTGCCCGCAGAGCCGTACCGCGGTCTCGTCGGCCTCCCGGAGCCGGGCGGCGACCATCGACGACACCAGCTGGGGGGTGTGGGAGACCAGGGCGACGGCCCGGTCGTGGGCGTCGGCGTCCATGACGACGGGGACGGCCCGGCAGAGGGCGACGAGTTCGAGGGCGAGGTTGAGGACCTCGGTGTCGGTGTCCGGGGTGGGGGTGAGCACCCAGGGGCGGCCCTCGAAGAGGTCGGCGCTGGCGGCCAGCGGGCCGGAGCGCTCCTTGCCCGCCATCGGATGCGTACCGATGTATCCGGAGAGGTCGAGACCGAGGGCTTCCAGTTCCCGGCGGGGCCCGCCCTTGACGCTGGCGACGTCGAGGTAGCCGCGGGCCAGACCGGCCTCCATGGCCCCGGCCAGCGCCCCGGCGACCCTGGCCGGGGGTACGGCGACGATCGCGAGGTCGACGGGGCCCTCCGGGGGCTCCTCGGTGCCCGCGCCGAGGGCGGTGGCGGTACGGACCCGTTCGGCGTCGTGGTCCACCAGATGGACGACGACACCGCGGCCCGCGAGGGCGAGGGCGGCGGACGTACCGATCAGTCCGGTTCCGATGACGGCGGCGGTTCTCACTGGGCGATGTCCTTGCGGAGGGCGGCGGCGGCGCCGAGGTACACATGGGTGACGGCGGACCGGCCGAGCCCGGTCTCGACATGGGCCAGGATCCGGACGATCCGGGGCATCGCGCCCTCGACGTCCATCTCCTGGGCGCATATGAGCGGGACGTCGGTGATGCCGAGGCGGCGGGCGGCGGCGGCCGGGAAGGCGCTGCGCAGATCGGGGGTCGCGGTGAACCAGACGCTGATCAGATCGTCCGCGGTGAGGGAGTTGCGCTCCAGTACGGCGGTGAGCAGCTCGCCGACCTGCTCGTCCATGTGCTCCGCGTCGTCCCGTTCCAGCTGGACGGCCCCGCGGACCGCTCGTACCGCCACGTCCCCGCTCCTGTCTCTCGTCCTGTGTCTGCGCCTGCTTCTGGTGGCCAGCCTAGTCAGCCCGGCGGGGACGGCAGCGCGGCGGCCGGTGGGCGAGACGCGCCCGGCCGCGGGCGCCGCCGGGGCCGGTGGCGTACCGGCGTGTCCGGTTCCCCGGGCGGGGTGACCGCGGTGACAGAATGCACGCCGCGCGGTTCCCGGCCGGGTGCCGGGCGTTCGAGGGCGTTCGAGGTTGTTTGAAGGGGTATGGCGATGAGCACAGGGCGGCGGACGGTGCTGGCGGCCGGGGCGGCGACGGCCGCGGGCCTGGCGGCGGGGTGCTCCGGCGGGGGCGGGGGTTCGGCGGCGCCCTCGTCGACGCCCGCCGCGAGCGCCCCGGAGAGCGGGTCCGCCACGGGCACCGCGACCGCGGCCCCGTCCGGGAGCCCGTCGCTCGGCAAGGAGCTGGCGAAGAAGTCCGGGATCCCGGTCGGCGGCGGGAAGGTCTTCACCGCCGAGAAGGTGGTGGTGACCCAGCCGACGGCCGGGGAGTTCAAGGCGTTCTCCGCGGTCTGCACCCATCAGGGCTGTCTGGTGGACAAGGTGGCCGGCGGCACGATCGACTGCCCCTGTCACGGCAGCCGCTTCCGGATCGCGGACGGTTCGGTCGAGCGCGGACCGGCCGCCCGACCGCTGCCGACCGCTTCGATCACGGTCACCGGGGACGCGGTACTGCTCTCCTGAGGGTGCACGTCCGCCGGGCGTTTAGCCTTACGGCCATGTACAGCGGCCCGGCACCCGAACAGCTCGTCCGTGACCACACCGTCTACTCCTGTGTGATGGGGTCGCGGGCCTTCGGGCTCGCGACCGGTGACAGCGATACCGACCGCCGGGGCGTCTTCCTCGCCCCCACCTCGCTGTTCTGGCGGTTCGACAAGCCCCCCGCGCATGCCGAGGGCCCGCTGCCCGAGCAGTTCTCCTGGGAGCTGGAACGCTTCTGCGAACTGGGGCTGCGGGCCAATCCGAACATTCTGGAGGTGCTGTACTCCCCGCTGGTGGAGCGGATCGACGACACCGGGCGGGAGCTGCTGGCACTGCGCGGCGCCTTTGTCTCGCGGGAGGTCCACCGCACCTTCGTGCAGTACGCGCACGGGCAGCACCGGAAACTGACGGCGAGTCTGCGGCCGGGCCACGAGCCCCGCTGGAAACCGGCGATGCATCTGCTGCGGCTGCTGCTGTGCTGCCGCGATCTGCTGCGCTCGGGTGAGCTGGTGCTCGACGTCGGCGAGGAGCGGGAGGGGCTGCTGGCGGTACGGCGGGGCGAGGTGCCCTGGCCGCGGGTGGAGGCCCGGCTGGCGGAGCTGGTGGCGGAGGCGGACCAGGCGCTGACCCGCTCCCCGCTCCCGGAGGCCGCGGACCGCGCCCGGGTGGAGGACTTCCTGGTCCGGGTCCGCCGCGCCTCGGCCGGTGGGCCCGGACCGCGGGCCTGAGCCGGTTCCGTCCGCTCAGCCCGCTCCGGCTGTTCAGCCCGCTCAGCCCGCGAGTCTGACCCGTACGACGAGATCCCCGAGGGCGGCCCGGGCCGACGGCGCCTCCGGCAGACCGGTGTCCCGCTGCGCCAGGTCCAGTACGGAGTGGAGCGCGGCGACCTCACCGGCGGCGGAGTCCGGGACGAGCCCGGCACCCGTCCCGTGCTCGGCCTCCGCCTTCGCGGCGATCAGGTCGGGCAGGAAGGAGGGGGCCGGTATCTCGTCCAGGAGCTGCGGCAGGGAGGCCAGCACCCGGCCGGTGCGCATCAGATGGATACCGGTGAGGAGCGCGCGGAAGGTGTACAGCAGCGGCTTCAGCTCCCCGGTCTTCTCGTAGAGCCCCCACTGGGTCTTCGCGAACCCGCGGTAGTGGTGGGCGTGCCGGGCGGTGAGCACACCGGGCGCGAGGGCGGTCAGCTCGGCGTGGGCCTCGGTGGTGTGCACGACCAGCGGGGAGAGCAGCTGCTCCAGCACATAGCCATTGGGGCGGAGCATCAGTCCGGCGAACTTCAGCAGATCGTGGGTGACGAGGTCCATCTCCACCCCGTCCCGGTCCCACATCCGGGTCCTGGTCCGCTCCGGGTCGTCGAGACCGATCAGCTCCGCCACCGGCAGCAGATGCACTCCGCGCAGGTCGACGTCCGAGTCGCGGGACGGGAATCCGTACAGATGGGCACCGGAGACGGTGGCGAAGAGCAGCGGGTCGGGCTGTTCGGCGACGACCGGGGCGAGATCGAACTGTTCGAGGTCCACGGTCGCCAAGGATCGCAGGCGCCCACCGGGGCCCGGCGGGCGGGTCAGCCGTCCCAGAGCGCCCCCAGGGTCATCAGGTCGCCGCGGTGTTCGACATGGTCGGCCCAGGCGCTGGGCCAGGCGGCGGCGCCGAGATGGGCGCCCGCGAAGGCGCCGGTGAGGGCGGCGATGGAGTCGGAGTCGCCGCGGGTGCAGGCGGCGCGGCGCAGGGCGGTGAGGGGCTCGTCGGGGAAGAGCAGGAAGCACTGGAGGGCGGTGGCGAGTGCCTCTTCGGCGATCCAGCCGTCGCCGGTGGTCAGGCAGGGGTCGTCCGCCGGGGCGGCCGTGGGCAGGACGCCGGCGAGCCGCCGCAGGATCTCCTGGCACTCGTCCCAGCCGCGGGCGATATAGGCCTGGGGCGTGCGGTCGTCGGCGCGCTGCCAGAGATCGCCCAGCCAGCGGTCGTGGTAGCGGGCGCGGTTCTCGTAGGCGTACGAGCGGAGCATGCCGACGAGGCCCAGGGGTTCGGCGCCGCGGGCGAGGAGGTGGACGGCGTGGGCGGTGAGGTCGGCGGCGGCCAGCGCGGTGGGGTGGGCGTGGGTGAGGGCGGCCTGGAGCTGGGCGGCGCCCGCGCGCTGCTCGGCGCTGAGACCGGGGGCGAGTCCGACGGGCGTGACCCGCATATTGGCGCCGCAGCCCTTGGAGTCGACGGCTCCGGCGTGCTGCCAGGGCAGTCCGGGGTCGTCGAGGCGGCGGCAGGCGTCCAGGCAGGTGCGGCCGGGGGCGCGGTTGTTGTCCGGGGAGTGGTACCAGGAGACGAACTCGGCGCGCAGCGGCGGGACGAAGCGGGCGGCGTCGAGGGCGCCGCGGTCCATGGCGGCACGCAGGGCGCGGGCGACGGCGAGGGCCATCTGGGTGTCGTCGGTGACGTACGCCGGGCGGGGCAGGCGCATCTCGCGCCAGGGGCCGCATTTGGCGAGGATCTGCGGCACGTCGTTGAACTCGGTGGGGAAGCCGAGGGCGTCCCCGAGGGCGAGTCCGATCAGCGAGCCGGTGGCGGCCTGCCGGATACGGATCCGGTGCGGGCCTGCCTGGGTGGTCCCGAGGATGGTCATGGCTGGCGTCCTTCCGGGCGCAGGAGGGGTGGGTGGAGGGCCGCGGCGGTGCCCGCGCGGTAGAGGGCGGCGGGTTTGCCCCGGCCGCCGGTACGGCGCGGAGGGCCCTCGGCCGGCTCCACGAAGCCGGGGGTGGCGAGGACCTTGCGCCGGAAGTTGGGCCGGTCGAGCGGGACGCCCCAGACGGTCTCGTAGACCTGCTGGAGCTCCCCGAGGGTGAAGGCGGCGGGGCAGAAGCTGGTGGCGAGCCCGGTGTACTCGAATTTGGCGCGGATCCGGTCGACGGCGTCGGCGAGGATCCGGTCGTGGTCGAAGGCGAGCGGGCCGGTGTCCGCGCGGGGCGTCCAGCGGGCGACGGCCGCGTCGCCGCCGCCGCGCGGTTCGGGCAGATCGGGCAGGAGCGCGGTGTACGCGACGGAGACGACCCGCATCCTCGGGTCCCGGTCCGGTTCGCTGTAGGTGCGGAGCTGTTCGAGGTGGAGGCCGTGGACGGTCCCGTGGGAGAGCCCGGTCTCCTCGGCCAGCTCCCGCCGGGCGGCCTGTCCGGCGGATTCCCCGGGCCGGACGAAGCCTCCGGGCAGGGCCCAGTCGCCGCGGTAGGGGTCCTCGCCGCGCTCCACGAGCAGGACGTTCAACTGTGCGTCGCGGACGGTGAAGACGGCCAGGTCGACGGTGACCGCGAAGGGCGGGAAGGCGTACGGGTCGTAGGCGGCGGCTTCGGGCGCGGGGGGCATCAGCGGTGCTCCGTGGGATCGGGTACGGGGAGCGGCGGCGGGCCTCGGCACACGGGGGTATACCGGGGCATACCTGCCCTCGTCCTCCGGTCCGGCCCGCCGAACGGCTGCCGCTGCCCCGTACCCGTACATCCGTGAGCCCCCGTCGCTCTTTATAGTCATCTTGACTATAAACAGTCCGTGACGGGCGGCACAAGGCCTCCACGCCGGGGACACGGAAAAGGGGCCCGCGGCGCACCGTGCGCCGCGGGCCCCTCGGAGCCGTATCCGGACCTCTTCGAGCAGGGTCCGGGGGTACTACAGACCCACCTCGTTCATCAGCATGCCGACCTCCGTGTTGGTCAGCCGCCGCAGCCAGCCGGACTTCTGGTCGCCCAGCGCGATCGGGCCGAAGGCCGTACGGACCAGCTTGTCGACCGGGAAGCCCGCCTCGGCGAGCATCCTGCGGACGATGTGCTTGCGCCCCTCGTGCAGGGTGACCTCGACGAGGTAGTTCTTGCCGGTGTTCTCCACGACCCGGAAGTGGTCGGCGCGGGCGTAGCCGTCCTCCAGCGGGATGCCGTCCTTGAGCCGCTTGCCCAGATCGCGCGGGAGCGGACCCTGGATGGCGGCCAGATAGGTCTTCTTCACGCCGTAGCGGGGGTGGGTGAGACGGTGGGCCAGCTCGCCGTGGTTGGTGAGCAGGATGATGCCCTCGGTCTCGGTGTCCAGCCGGCCGACGTGGAAGAGCCGGGTCTCCCGGTTGGTGACGTAGTCGCCGAGGCACTGGCGGCCGTCCGGGTCCTCCATGGTGGAGACCACACCGGCGGGCTTGTTCAGCGCGAAGAAGAGGTACGACTGGGTGGCCACGGTCAGACCGTCGACCTTGATCTCGTCCTTCTGCGGATCGACGCGGAGCCCCTGCTCGACGACGATCTTCCCGTTGACCTCGACCCTGGCCTGGTCGATCAGCTCTTCGCAGGCCCGCCGCGAACCCATTCCGGCACGGGCCAGCACCTTCTGCAGCCGCTCGCCCTCCTGCTCGGCGCCGGGGAACGTCTTGGGGGTGCGGACCTCGGGCTTGTTCGCGTACCGCTCGCGGTTGCGCTCCTCGGTCCTGGCGTCGTACTCGCGCGAACGGGCGGGCGCGCCGCGGCCGCCGCGGGGGTCCTGCTTCGGGGACTGCCGGGGGCCGCCCTTGGCGCCGCCGCGCGCCGTGCCGCCGCGGCCCTTCTTCGGCCCCTCGCCCGCTCCGGCACCGCCACCGGAACCGCCGACGTCGTAGCGGCGCTCTTCGGGACGGGGCTTGCCCGCGCGCTTCTGCCTGTCGTCGCGGCTGTTGCCCGCGCCGCGGTGGTTACCGCGTCCGCCGCTGTTACCGCTGCTGTTCCTGCCGCTGCCGCTGCTTCGCATCAAGTTTCCGTCGTCTTGTCATCTTCGTCCGGTACGGACCGTGAGTCCGGTTCCGGAGCGTCCGGATCGAACGACGGCACGCCCTCCTGCGTCTCGGCCTCGATCGCCTCGGCCTCGGGGAGGAAGGGCGCCAGCTCCGGCAGCTCGTCCAGGCCGCGCAGGCCCATCCGCTCCAGGAAGTAGTTCGTCGTCCTGTACAGGATCGCACCTGTTTCGGGTTCCGCGCCCGCCTCCTCGACCAGACCCCGCTGGAGCAGGGTCCGCATCACGCCGTCGCAGTTCACCCCGCGCACCGCGGAGACCCGGGAACGGCTGACCGGCTGACGGTACGCGACCACCGCAAGGGTCTCCAGGGCCGCCTGGGTGAGCCGGGCCTGCTGGCCGTCGAGGACGAACCGCTCGACGGCCGGGGCGTAGGCGGCCCGGGTGGAGAACCGCCAGCCGCCCGCGACCAGGCGCAGCTCGAAACCGCGGCCCTGTGCGGTGTACTCGTCGGCCAGCTCCCGCAGGGCGGCGGCGACGGCCCGCCGGGGCCGCTCCAGCACCTTGGCCAGATGCTCCTCGGCGGCGGGTTCGTCGACCACCATCAGCACGGCCTCCAGGGCGGGCTTGAGGGCCAGGTCGGCGGCGGGGGACCCGGCTCCGGCTCCGTTCTCGGTGGTTGTCACGCCGTGACCTCCGTCTTCCTGCCGTGCTGCCGGTCCGCCTGCCGCACCGGGCGGTCGAACTCGTCGGTGACCGTCGGCGCCGCGTCCCCGCCGGTCCAGCGGACCAGCAGCTCCCCGAGGGCCTCCTCCTGCTCCAGGGCGACCGCCTTGTCGCGGTACAGCTCCAGCAGCGCGAGGAAGCGCGCGACGACGGTCAGGGTGTCCGTGGTGTCGGCGGTCAGCTCCCGGAAACCGGTCTCACCGCGCTCCCGGAGCAGGGCGACGACGTACTCCGCCTGCTCCCGCACGCTCACGAGCGGCGCGTGGATATGGTCCACGTACACCTGCGGCCGGGGCTTGGGCTGCATCGCCTTCACCGCCAGCCGCGCGAAGCCCTCGGCGCCGATGCTGATCACCACATCGGGCAGCAGTTCGGCATAGCGCTCCTCCAGGCCCACGGTCCGGGGCCGGCGCAGCGCCTCCGCCGCCATCCGCTCGCTGAAGATCTCCGCGATCCGCTTGTACGCCCGGTACTGCAGGAGGCGGGCGAAGAGCAGATCGCGCGCCTCCAGCAGGGCGAGATCCGCCTCGTCCTCCACTTCGGCGGCGGGCAGCAGCCGGGCGGCCTTCAGATCCAGCAGGGTCGCGGCGACAACCAGGAACTCCGTCGTCTGGTCGAGGTCCCAGTCGTCGCCCATACCGCGGATATGGGCCATGAACTCGTTCGTGACCTTGGAGAGCGCGACCTCGGTGACGTCCATCTTGTGCCTGGCGATCAGCTGGAGGAGCAGATCGAAGGGCCCCTCGAAGTTGCTGAGCCGCACGGTGAACCGCCCGTCCGCCGGGAGCGGAGCCTCCGGCGGGGTTTCCGTCGGGGTTTCCGGGGCGGGGGCCGGGTCCCCGGTCGCGTCCGTCACCGCGGTGTCCGGCTCCCGCACGGGTCCGTGCGCACCGCGGCTCGACGCACTCGTCGTCCCGGCATCCGGAACGCCTTCCCACCCTTCCGGAGCAGCCCCGGCGGATGCTCTCCCGGCGGCACCGGACCCCTCGTCGGCTGCGGCGGCCGGCGGTTCCGGCCCGCTCGTCCCTCCGGGAGCCGAAGAAACCTCGGCCGCACCCGGGGCGGCACCGGCGGAATCGGGGAGCCCCTCCCCCGCACCGCGCTCCGGCGACGGAGGCACGAGCGGCGGGGTGCCCGGGCCGCGGCCCAGGGGGCGGCGGGACGAGCGGGGCGGCGGAGCGGCCGGGGGCATGGGCGGTCCAGGAGTGTGGAACGGGGGCTGGGCAGCGCGAGGCTACCTTCAGCGTCCGCGCAGTCGGCGGACGAGGATGCTCGCCTCGCCGCGTTGTTCGAGGTCGGCCAGGACCACCGCGACCGCCTCACGGACGATCCGGCCGCGGTCCACGGCCAGCCCGTGCTCGCCGCGCAGCACCAGCCGCGCGTGTTCGAGGTCCATGAGCTCCTCGGCGGAGACATAGACGGTGATCTTCTCGTCGTGGCGCTCGCGGCCGCTGGGCCGGCGGTTCGCGGCCCGGCCGCGGCGCCGCGGCGCCGCGGCGGAGGCCCCGGGGGCCTCCTGGGCGGCCTGGGAACGGCGGGACCGGCCCGACACCCCGGGAACGGGCGTATCGGGCTCCTCCGCCCGGCTGCGCCCTTCCGTGCCCCCCTCCGCCTCGGCCGCGGTGTGCTCCTGCGACGAGGACGGCGGGAGCGCGGCCGCGTCGAGCGGATCGCTCTCCCCGGCGGGGGCCGGGACCCTCGGTTCGCCGTTCGCCGCGCGCCGCGGCGAGGACGACTGAAGCGCCATGCCCCCGGTCGTACGGAACAGTTCGTCGGCTCCGGGCAGACTCACTCGGCGTGACACCGGGCGAGCACCTCCCTGGCCAGCTGGCGGTACGCGGCGGCGCCCACCGAGTTCGACGCGTAGGTGGTGATCGGCTCACCGGCGACCGTGGTCTCCGGGAAGCGGACCGTCCGCCCGATGACGGTGTGGTACACGTGGTCGTCGAAGGCCTCGACCACCCGTGCGAGCACCTCACGGCTGTGCACGGTCCGTGAGTCGTACATCGTGGCGAGGATGCCGTCCAGCTCCAGTTCGGGGTTGAGCCGCTCCTGGACCTTCTCGATGGTCTCGGTCAGCAGGGCGACCCCGCGCAGCGCGAAGAACTCGCACTCCAGCGGGACGATCACCTTGTGCGCCGCGGTCAGCGCGTTCACGGTGAGCAGGCCGAGGGAGGGCTGACAGTCGATCACGATGTAGTCGTAGTCGGGGAGCAGCGGCTTCAGCGCCCGCTGGAGCGTGGACTCCCGGGCGACCTCGCTCACCAACTGCACTTCCGCGGCTGACAGGTCGATGTTGCTCGGCAGCAGGTCCATATTGGGCACGGCCGTCTTCAGCAGTACCTCGTCGGCCGACATGCCCCGCTCCATGAGCAGGTTGTAGACCGTCAGGTCCAGCTCCATCGGGTTGACGCCGAGGCCGACCGAGAGGGCGCCCTGCGGGTCGAAGTCGACCAGCAGCACGCGCCGTCCGTACTCCGCGAGTGCCGCGCCCAGGTTGATGGTCGACGTGGTCTTGCCGACGCCGCCCTTCTGGTTGCACATCGCGATGATCTTCGCGGGGCCGTGGTCGGTCAGCGGGCCCGGGATCGGGAAGTACGGCAGCGGGCGGCCGGTGGGGCCGATGCGCTCACGGCGCTGGCGCGCCGCGTCGGGCGCGAGCGTGGCCGCGTACTCGGGGTCGGGCTCGTATTCGGCGTCGGGGTCGTAGAAGTGCCCCTCGGGGAGTTCCTCGTAGGCGGCGAAGTGCGTGGACTCTCGGCCACTCTCGTCGCCTGCCGTGGCGTTCACGTGTAGGCCGTCCGTCATCGTCATCGTGTGGGCTGTCGTCATGTGCGTGGTGTGCGGGGCGCCCCGGTGTGCCGTGGCGGTCCGCGCAGCGACGGGACCGGCGGTGCCGGAGGTTCCGGCGAAGCCGACTGTCTCCCGCCCGAAGGGCGGGGCCGGGAGCGTCGAAGGCGTTCCCGAGTAACCGCCTCCGGGAGTAAATGTCGACTCATTCACAAGTCGTCTTACCTCCTCGGCCGCGGTCGGGGCTTCATCTGTCTTTATCGACTAGGTCAGCGTGGCATCATGCCGACGGTTGGCGACTCTATGGCGTGTCACCGCTCCGCAGCAACACAATCCACCGGACCCGGCCCGATGTGTCGGCAACGGAACACCGCGGTGTCAAGAGCACGCGGCCACCGGAGTGTGATCCGCCCCACTGGTTTCGGAAGGGGCGCGTCCACTGACGAGCGGCGTTGGTGCCGGGTTGAACGACCGGGCACCGGACCGCCCCCGGTGACCGCGGGGAGATACGCCGCCGGCCGGACCTTGCTCAGCAAGATCCGGCCGGGGGCGCGAAGTTGACGGTCTCCGTTGACCCGCCGGGACCGGTGCCCGGGCCGGGCGTGCCAAGGGGTCCGCGGGGACCGCGGCCGTCGGGAGGGGTCAGCCGATGAGCGTGCTCAGCTCGGCGAGGGGCAGACCGTGGGCCTCGGCGACGGGACCGTAGACGACCTCTCCGTCATGGGTGTTGAGGCCGAGCGCGAGAGCGGGGTCACGGCGCAGCGCCTCGACCCAGCCGCGGTTGGCGAGTTCGACGATGTACGGCAGCGTCGCGTTGGTGAGCGCGTACGTCGAGGTGTTGGGCACCGCGCCCGGCATGTTGGCGACGCAGTAGAAGACCGAACCGTGGACCGTGAAGGTCGGCTCCGCGTGGGTGGTCGGCCGGGAGTCCTCGAAGCAGCCGCCCTGGTCGATGGCGATGTCGACAAGGACACTTCCGGGCTTCATCTTGGCGACCAGCTCGTTGGTGACCAGCTTCGGGGCCTTGGCGCCCGGGATGAGGACGGCGCCGATGACGAGGTCGGCCTCGACGACGGCCTTCTCCAGCTCGTAGGCGTTGGAGACGACGGTCTGCACCCGGGTGCCGAAGACCTTGTCGGCCTCGCGCAGCTTGTTGATGTCCCGGTCGAGCAGGGTGACGTGGAAGCCCATGCCGACGGCGATCTGGGTGGCGTTCCAGCCGGAGACACCGCCGCCGATCACGACGGCGCGTCCCGCGTGGGTGCCCGGGACGCCGCCCGGCAGCACACCGCGGCCGCCGGCCGAGCGCATCAGGTGGTAGGCGCCGACCTGCGGGGCGAGCCGCCCGGCGACCTCGGACATCGGGGCGAGCAGCGGGAGCTGGCGGTTCGCGGTCTCGACCGTCTCGTAGGCGATGGCCGTGGTGCCGGACTCCAGGAGCGCGTCGGTGCACTCGCGGGAGGCGGCCAGGTGGAGGTACGTGAAGAGGGTCTGGTCCTTGCGGAGGCGGTGGTACTCCTCGGCAACCGGCTCCTTGACCTTGAGCAGCAGGTCGGCGGTGGCCCAGACCTCGTCGGCAGTGGAAAGGATCTCGGCCCCGGCGGCGGCGAACTCCGCGTCGGTGATGGAGGAGCCGAGGCCGGCGCTCTGCTCGACGAAGACCTGGTGACCGTTGCGCACCAGCTCGTGCACGCCGGCGGGGGTGATCGCCACCCGGAACTCGTTGTTCTTGACCTCGCGGGGGATGCCGACCTTCACGTCGATCACGGTCCTTGGCTCAGGGGATAAGGAGGGTTTTGACAGATAAACCCGGACGCACAGGGCGCAGGGGTACACACCGCGAGATAACGCGATGGAGCCAGTATTAATGAAGGGTTTCCCGCTGTCTAGCCTTACAAACCTTTATTCTCGTCTGGCACCACTACGGATTTCGTAGGTGGAACCCGCCTTCTTGCCTTCGTCTCCATCGGGACCGCCGGGGCTCCCGGGAGCCTCTTCCGGCTCAGCCGTATCGGCCGGACCCCCGGTGCCGTCCGGGCCGGGCCCGTCTCCGGTGCCGTCCGCCGTCTCCAGCAGCCGCTCGGCACCGGTCCGCTGCAGCCGGGCGGCCGCCGGATCGCCCAGCCGGTCCAGGGTGTCGGCCAGCCGCAGCCGCAGGGCGGCCTGGAGCCGTACGTCACCGGCCTGCCGCGCCCACTCCACCGCCTCCCGGCAGGTCCGCAGCGATTCCTCGGGCCGTCCCGCGTACTCCTGCACCCGGGCCGCCTCGCTGAGGGCCCGCGCCTGGGCCGGCAGATCGCCCACCCGCCGGTAGCCGGCGACCGAGGCGCGCCAGCAGCGCAGGGCCTCCCCGTACCGCCCGGCATAGGTGTGGGCGGTGCCCAGCCGTCCGTAGAGCCGGGCCTCGTCCGCCCGCTCCCCCCGCGTCTGCCGCCGGGCCAGCGCCCGGCCGTACCAGTCGGCGGCCCGCTGCCAGTCGTCCAGCTCCTGCCAGGCACCGCCTACGGATTCCATCGCGCGGCTGATCGCATAGGGGTCGTCGGCGGCCCTTCCGGCGTCCAGCGCGGCCCGGTAGCGGGCGAGGGCGTCCTCGGTACGGCCGGTCTCGGCGTCCAGATCGCCGAGGTTCAGCAGCGCGGCAGCGGCCTCCCGGTGCAGCCCACGGCGCTCGGCCACATCGAGGACGAGCTGATGGAGCCCGTAGAGATCGGGGGCCGCCGCATCGGTGCCCCGGTGCGCGGCCAGCGCTCTGACCAGCGCGGCGACCAGGCGTCTCGCGAGAGTGTCCAGTTCGCCGTCGCCGACCGCCAGCCGGGCGGCGGCGAGCAGCCCGGGGCGGTGGATCCGCAGCCAGTCGGCCGCGGCCGGGGCGTCCGGGAAGCGGAGGGAGCGCGGCAGCGACTCCACAGCGGTCCGGGCGGGCGACCCCTCCGGCTCGGTGGCCGCCCGGCAGGACTGGAGCCGGCGGACGGCCCGCTCCAGCATCCGGGCCCGGGCCAGCTGCACCTCGGCCGGTTTGTCGTGCGCCTCGGAGAGCGCCGTCATCAGCGGGACCAGGACCCCGGGCACGCCGTACAGCCCCTCGCCGCGCCGGTGCAGCACGCCCAGGGCGACATATCCCTCCAGGGCACTGTGCGCCTCGTCCGGCGAGCAGGCCCCGAGCGCCGAAGCGGTCTGCGGATCCACGATCCCGGCGGGCGCCAGCGCCAGCAGCCGCAGCAGCCGGGCGGCGCCCGTCGGCAGCGAGCCGTGCACCAGCCGGAACGCCCGGGAGACCGGCCACAGCGCCTGCGGCACCTCCTCGTCCTCGGGCAGCGCCCGCAGCCGCCGGACCGCGTCGGCCACCGACGCCTGGGGCCGGGCGGCCAGCCAGCCGCCGACCATGACCAGTGCGGCGGGCTGTCCGCCGCACTCCTCGGCGACGGATTCCGCGGCCTGCGGATCGACGGTGATCCGGACGGAGCCGGTGAAGGCGGTGAGCAGTTCGATGGCGGCCTTGGGGTCGAGGCCGCCGACCGTGCACGGCCGTACCCCGGGGATACCGGTCAGCGGTCCCGAGCCCACGACCACCAGCAGACATCCGGGGTCGTCGGGGAGGAGCGCATCGACCTGTTCCGCGTCGGCGGCGTCGTCGAGCAGCAGCAGGACGCGGCGCCCGGCGAGGCTCTCGCGGAGCAGCTGCGACAGTTCGTCCCCGTCCGCTCCGGGCGGTGAGGCCACCCGGAGGGCGTCGAGCAGTTCCCGGGCGGTCTCCTCGGTGGGGACGGCCCGGCCGCCGGGTTCGGTGAGGGCGGCCCGCAGCACTCCGCCGGGATACCGCTCGGCGAGTCCTTCGACGAGGCGGGCGGCGAGCGCGCTCCGTCCGGAGCCGGGCCGTCCGGCGATGAGCAGTACCCGGGCGCGGGCGGCGGCCCGGCCCGCGATGGTGTCGAGTCCGGCCCGTTCCACGTCGGCCAACAGGGTCTTCAGCTCCCGCTGACGGCCGGAGAACAACCTTCCGGATCCCTTGGACGCACCGGTCCGGCCGACCCGGCCCACCGCCTGATCCGTCGCCTGATCCGTCACGGGCCACGCTCCCGTCCAGTCCGTGCACTCGCCGAGCCCGCAAGGGAATCCGCACGGGCGTTCCGAGCGTAGTTCACTCTCTGCGACGATCCCGTACGCGCAGCCCCGATAGATCACCTGATCGGATCAGTAATATCTGCAGATCATCAGACTGGATGATGAATAGCTCCGGTGGAGGGGCACCACGGCGCGGGAACCCCGCAACGGGAGCCGGACGTGCCACCGGGGTCGGCGGCACGTCCGGACGGAACTTCGGGCGGCGCTAGACCTCGAAGGGGCGGGCCGGCCAGGGCGCCGAGGCGGGGCGCAGTGCGTCGAAGCCCTCGCCCGCACGGGCCGCGACCGCCGACAGCACCCCCACCACCAGGCAGTTGTTGTGCAGTTCCCCGGCGAGCACACCGCGGACCAGATCGGCCAGCGGCACCCGGGCCAGCTCCATGTCGGCCTCCTCCTCGGAGACCTCGTACCGCTGCCCCTCGGCGGTGGAGAGATCGCGGGCGAGGAAGATGCGTACCGCTTCGTCGCAGCCGCCGGGGGTGGTGTACACGTCCGTGAGCACCCGCCAGTCCTCGGCCTTGACGTGGGCCTCCTCGTACAGCTCCCGCTGGGCCGCGTGCAGCGGGTTCTCCCCCGGCACGTCCAGCAGTCCGGCCGGGATCTCCCACAGCTTCTGCCGTACGGGATGGCGGTACTGGCGCAGGACCACGACCCGGTCGTCGGCGTCGAGGGCGAGCACCGCCACCGAACCCGGGTGGACCTGGTAGTCGCGGCGGGCCACCGAACCGTCGGGCATCACCACGTCGTCGGTGCGGACACTGGTCTTGTTGCCCCGGAACGGGGTGACCGTCGCCGTGACCCGCCACTCCTCCGGCGTGTCCACGACGGCTCCGGCCGCCGTCCCGGTCGCTTCGTTTCCCATCCCGGCCCTCCCGCAGAAAGTCGATCGGGGTACGGGCCGCCTCTCGGGCCCGTACCCCGGTCAACCGTAACGCCTTGATCGTCAGGCGCCGGACTTCCGCTCGACGGCGGCCTTCACCAGACCCGCGAAGAGGGGGTGCGGGCGGGTCGGGCGGGACCGCAGCTCCGGGTGCGCCTGGGTGGCGACCAGGTACGGGTGCACCTCGCGGGGGTACTCGACGTACTCGACGAGCTTGTTGTCCGGGCTGGTGCCCGAGAACACGATGCCCGCCTTCTTCTCCAGCTCCGCACGGTAGGCGTTGTTCACCTCGTAGCGGTGGCGGTGGCGCTCCTCCACGTACGGCTGGTCGCCGTAGACCTCGCGCACGATGGAGCCCTCGGCCAGCTTGGCCGGGTAGAGCCCGAGCCGCATGGTGCCGCCGAGGTCGCCCGCGCCCTCCACGTACGCCAGCTGCTCCTCCATGGTGGAGATCACCGGGTGGGCGGTGGCGGCGTCGAACTCGGTGGAGTTGGCCTCGGAGATCGCGGCGAGGTTGCGGGCCGCTTCGATCACGATGCACTGGAGGCCGAGGCAGAGCCCCAGCAGCGGGACGCGGTTCTCCCGGGCGTACTGGATGGCGCCGACCTTGCCGCTGACACCGCGGTCGCCGAAGCCGCCGGGGATGCAGATCGCGTCCACGTCCTCCAGCTGCTTCTTCGCCCCGGCCGGGGTCTTGCAGTCGTCGGAGGTGACCCACTTGACCTTGACCCGGGCCCGGTTGGCGAAACCGCCGGCGCGCAGCGCCTCGGTCACCGAGAGATAGGCGTCGGGCAGGTCGATGTACTTGCCGACGAGGGCGACGGTGACCTCGTGGGCCGGGTTGTGGACCCGGTCCAGCAGATCGTCCCAGGTCGTCCAGTCGACATCGCGGAACGGCAGGTCGAGCTTGCGCACCACATAGGCGTCGAGGCCCTCGGTGTGCAGCACCTTCGGGATGTCGTAGATCGACTTGGCGTCGATGGCGGCGACCACGGCGGCCTCGTCGACATCGCACATCAGGGAGATCTTCCGCTTGATCGCGGTCGGCACCTCCCGGTCGGCGCGGAGCACGATCGCGTCGGGCTGGATGCCGATATTGCGGAGCGCGGCGACCGAGTGCTGGGTCGGCTTGGTCTTCAGCTCGCCGGACGGGCCGATGTAGGGCAGCAGGGAGATGTGGACGACGAAGACGTTGTCCCGGCCGACCTCGTGGCGGACCTGGCGGACGGTCTCCAGGAACGGCAGCGACTCGATGTCGCCGACCGTACCGCCGACCTCGGTGATGACGACGTCGACGTCGTCGGTCGCCATCCGGCGGATCCGGCTCTTGATCTCGTTGGTGATGTGCGGGATGACCTGCACGGTGTCGCCCAGGTACTCGCCGCGCCGCTCCTTGGCGATGACCTGCGAGTACACCTGGCCGGTGGTGACGTTGGCCGAGCCGTCGAGGTCGACGTCGAGGAAGCGCTCGTAGTGGCCGATGTCCAGGTCGGTCTCGGCGCCGTCGTTGGTGACGAACACCTCACCGTGCTGGAAGGGGTTCATCGTGCCGGGGTCGACGTTCAGATAGGGGTCGAGCTTCTGCATCGTGACCCGCAGTCCCCGGGCCTTCAGCAGCGCACCCAGGCTGGAGGCCGTCAGGCCCTTTCCGAGGGAGGAGGCGACACCCCCGGTGACGAAGATGTGCTTGGTCGTCATGGTGTTGGGCGGCATCGCCAAGAGGGGGCTCCCGTGGTCGCGAGGTGAGGTGCGTTCCGGCAGCCCGTACCGAGGCCCGGAAGGGGTTCGGGGGGTGCCGTCGCTGCGGTTTCGGGGCGCCTGTTCTCGACAGGCATGCCACCGGTCCACGGGGTACCAGGGTATCAGCGACAGGGGGAGGCTGCTTCCGGCCACGCGCGCTCCCGTCCCTCCCTCTGCTCCCCCGGACCCCTCCCCGCCTCCCCTGTCCCGGCCGCCGCAGCACCCCTTTTTCTGCGCTTACACCTCACTGACACCACCCCTCACCAGCGGTTCACCCATGGCTCACTCGTTCGGATGACTCACGTTGTCGAGAGCGCCACGCGGATGGCTGTGTCGCGTCGTATCCTGCTCGGACACTCGCTCTTCTGAGCGATGCCGAGGGGCGCGCGGAGCGCATCGGAGCAGGGTGGCGACGATGGCGTCGGAACGGTTCACAGCCGTGTTTCCGCAGCTCGTCCGGGCCCCGTACCGGTGATGTACGCGGCCCCGACCACAGCAAGCGCCCTACGGGGCGGACGTGGCCGTTCGACTGGAGATGCACGTGGCCGGGCGCATCGAGGATTACGCACTCATCGGGGACATGCAGACCGCAGCACTGGTCTGCCGGGACGGCACGGCGGACTGGCTGTGCCTGCCCCGCTTCGACTCGCATGCCGTCTTCGCGGGACTGCTCGGAACCGAGGAACACGGCTTCTGGAGGCTGGGGCCCGCCCCCGCCCCCGGAGCCGAGCCCCCGGCCGCCGACCGCCGCCGCTACCGGGGCGACTCCCTGATCCTGGAGTCCGAGTGGGACACCCCGCGCGGCACGGTCCGGGTGACGGACTTCATGCCGCCGCGCGACGGCGCCCCGCAGCTCATCCGGATCGTGGAGGGCGTCAGCGGGCGGGTCCCGATGCGCTCCGCACTGCGGATGAGGTTCTCGTACGGCCGGATCGTGCCGTGGGTCCACAAGGTCGACGGCCGGACGGTCGCCGTGGCCGGCCCCGACTCGGTCTGGTTCGACTCCCCCACCGACACCTACGGCAAGGACCTGACCACCTACTCCGACTTCACCGTCTCCCCCGGCGAGCGGATCGCCTTCACCCTCTCCTGGCAGCCGTCGCACCACCGGCCGCCCGCGCTGCCCGAGCCGGAGGCCTCGCTGGAGGCCACGGAGGAGTTCTGGCGCGAGTGGGTCGAACACTGTACGTACCACGGCCCCTACCGGGAGGCGGTGATCCGCTCCCTGATCACCCTGAAGGCCCTCACCTACGCCCCCACCGGCGGGATCGTCGCCGCGCCCACCACCTCCCTGCCGGAGGAGATCGGCGGCGTACGGAACTGGGACTACCGCTACACCTGGCTGCGGGACGCCGCGATCACCCTCTCCTCCCTGCTGCGCACCGGCTACCGGGACGAGGCCCGCGCCTGGCGCGAGTGGCTGCTGCGGGCCGTCGCCGGAGACCCGGAGAACCTTCAGATCATGTACGGCATCGCCGGTGAGCGGGAGCTCGGCGAGGCGGAGCTGGACTGGCTGCCGGGGTACGAGAACTCCACCCCCGTCCGCGTCGGCAACGGCGCCGCCCACCAGCTCCAGCTCGATGTCTACGGCGAGGTCACCGAGGCCCTCCACCTCGCCCATATGACCGGTCTCGCCCGCAACGACTACGCCTCCCTCCTCCAGCTCAAGCTGATCGAATACCTGGAGAAGCACTGGATGGAGCCGGACGAGGGCATCTGGGAGGTCCGCGGACCGCGCCGCCACTTCGTCCACTCCAAGGTCATGGCCTGGGTCGCGGTCGACCGCACCATCAAGCTCATCGAGGCCGGTGACGTCGACGGACCGCTGGAGCGCTGGCGGCAGATGCGCGACGACATCCACCGGGACGTCTGCGAGAAGGGCTACGACCGGGAGCGCAACACCTTCACCCAGTCCTACGGCTCCAAGGAGCTGGACGCCTCCCTGCTGCTGATCCCCCAGATGGGCTTCCTGCCGCCCGACGACAAGCGGGTCATCGGCACCATCGAGGCGATCCAGCGCGAGCTGTCCACCGAGGACGGCTTCGTCCTGCGCTACCCGACGGCCGGTGAGGACGCCGGGGTCGACGGACTGGAGGGCGACGAGGGCGCGTTCCTCGCCTGCTCCTTCTGGCTGGCCGACGATCTCGCGATGATCGGCCGGGTCGACGAGGCCCGGAAGCTCTTCGAGAAGCTGCTGGCCCTCCGCAACGACCTCGGGCTCCTCGCCGAGGAGTGGGACTCCAAGAACGGCCGCCAGGTGGGCAACTTCCCCCAGGCCTTCAGCCATGTCCCGCTGATCGACACGGCGCTGCGGCTGACCGCATCCGGCGCCTACGGCGGATAGGAACGGCACGTCCGTGGAGATCCGAGGAGAGCCCCGGGGTGGCATCACCGTCCGCAGGGCGCTCGAACTGCCCGGGCTGCGGTCCGGCCTGCCGGAGGTCGTCACCGGGGCCGAGAAGCTGAACCGCACCGTGCGCTGGGTCCACGCGGGCGAGGTGCCGAACATCGCGTCGCTCCTCAAGGGCGGCGAGCTGCTGCTGACGACGGGTCTGGGCCTCGGCACCAGACCCGCCGAGCAGCGCGCCTTCGTCCGGCAGCTCGCCGAGCGGGGCATCGCCGCCCTCGTGGTGGAGCTGGGGCCGCGGTTCAGCAAGCTGCCGTCGGCGATCGTGGACACCGCCCGCTCCAGCGGTCTGCCGCTGGTGCAGCTCCACCGGGAGGTGGCCTTCGTCTCGGTGACGGAGGAGATCCACACCGAGATCGTCAACGGGCACTACGCCCTGCTGCGCCGCGCCGACGAGGTCCACCGCCGCTGTACGGAGGTGCTCCTCGGGGGCGGCGGCATCCCGCAGGTCCTGGGGATCCTCGCCGAGTTCGCCGCCGGGCCGGTCTTCCTGGAGACCGCCGAAGGGGAGCTGCTGTACGCGGCCGGGCCGGGCGCCGCCGACACCGCGGCCGATCCGCTCCAGGTGTGGGAGGGACTGCGGGGCTCCCGGGAGACCCGGCTCTCCCCGCCCGCGGGCACGGTCCTCGTCGATGTCCCCGGCGGCGGCCAGGGCGCCTCGTCCGTCCGGGCCAGACTGGTGCTGCCCCCGGTCGGCACCCCGCCGCACACGGTCCACCGGATGGCCGCGGAACGGGCCGCCGGACTGCTCGCGGTCGTTCTGATGCAGGCCCGCCAGGAGGAGGAGCTGGCCGCCCGCGGCCGGGGCGACTTCCTCACCGACCTCGCGGAGGGCCGGATCGCGGCCGGGGACGCACCCGCCCAGGCGAAGGTGCTCGGCTTCCGCCCCGGTACGGGACCCCTGCTGCCGGTCGTCATGCGGCTCTCCCCCGGCGGCTGCACCTGGGCGCCGCTGGCCCACGCGCTCCAGGAGGAACTGTCCGCCGCCGGAGTGCCGGTACTGCTCGGGGTACGTCCCGTGGAAGGCCGGGTACCGCTGCTGGTGGGGCTGCGCACCGAGGAGGAACGGGAACCCGTCGCCGACCGGGTCGCAGCCGCGCTCCGCGCCGGGGTGGCCCGCGCCGGGGCGGACCGGGCGGGTGCCCGTCCGCCCGTGGTGGTCGTGGGCCGCGCGGGCGGCTGGAGCGCGGTCCCGGCGAGTCTGCGGCACGCCGCGGAGACGGCGACCGCCGCGCAGGGCCTGACCGGCCGGCCCTGGTACGACGCGCGCCGCCTCGATATCGAACTGCTGCTGTGGCGGCTGCGGGACGATCCCGATCTGGCGGCGTTCGTGGAACGGGCGCTCGGCCCGCTGCGGACGTACGACGCGACGGCCCGCCCGCCGCTGCTGCCCACGCTGGAGACGTACCTCTCGCACGCGGGCCGCAAGGCGGAGACCGCGCGGGAGCTCCATCTGAACCGCCAGACGCTGTACAACCGGCTGGCCCGGATCTCGGACCTACTGGGGACGGATCTGGACGACCCGCAGTCGGTGCTGACGCTGAGCCTGGCGCTCCGCGCCCGCCGCCACGTGCCCTGACGGGCGGTACGGGGGGGCGGGGTGCGCCGTTGGTGGTTTGGGTTGCGTGTCCGGCCGCGGGCCGTTGTGGCTTGTCGCGCAGTTCCTCGCGCCCCTTTCTTGTTCTCTTCGCTCCTGCGGGGTGCGGGTCCTCCGGTGGTCGAGTCCCGTCACCCCGTGGGGTAGGCCCGGGCCTCGGGGGGCGGGGTGCGCCGTTGGTGGTTTGGGGTTGCGTGTCCGGCCGCGGGCCGTTGTGGCTTGTCGCGCAGTTCCTCGCGCCCCCAGGTACGTGTCCTTGCCGCCCCAGCGGGGTGCGGGTCCTCCGGTGGTCGAGTCCCGTTACTCCGTGGGGTAGGGCACCGGTCTTGTCGGGTGCGGCCGGGTCGTGGGCCTCCGGGCTCACCTCCTCGCCGGCGGCGATGCACCGCTCCACGGGGAGCCCTGCTTGTCGCCACCGGCTGCGGGGGCGACCCTGCACCCCCCTCCGGAGATCACCCCGACTTGACCCCCGGGGAGAACGAGTCCGCCCGGTCACCCACCAAGTGGTCCCCGCAGATCAGGGGGTGCCTGTGCCCCGAGAAGGGGAAATCTCCCCGGGCGGTGATCAGGAGAGTTCCCCGTCCCCGGTGACGCGCGACAACACGGGGACCTTGGGCGTCTGATCATGCGGGGATCACGTGGGAGGGGGGTGCAGGGTCGCCCCCGCAGTGGCCTGCGACAAGCAGGGCTCCCCGTGGAGTGGTGCATCGCAGGCCGCGAGGAGGTGAGCCCGGAGGCCACCGACCCACCCGCACCGGCAGGACCGGCGACCTACACCACGGAGCAACGGTCACCCATCTTTAAAGCCCCGCTGGGGGTCCCCCCAAAGGCAGCTTTGGGGGAGCTTGAGGCGCAGGAGCCGCCCGCACCCCGCGGGCAACGGCACCCCCGGGAACCCCGGCGCGAGGACCCTCAGCGGGAGGCGACCCCGCGGGAGGCGACCCGGCGGAGCGGGGGGACCAGTTCGTCGTAGATGCTCAGGATCTGCGCGACCGTGTCGTCCTCCGTCTGCCACGTCGCCGCCTGCGCCCTGCCCGCCTCGGCCAGTTCGGCACGGCGGCCGGGCGCGGCGAGCAGGCCCCGTACCGCTTCCGCCAGCGCGGCGGCGTCGCCGTACGGGACGAGTTCCGCCGCGTCGCCGACGAGTTCCGGTACGCCTCCGACGGCCGTGGCGACCAGCGGCACCCCGCGCCGCAGCGCTTCCTGGGCGAGAACGGACCGGGCCTCCCAGCGGCTGGGCAGGACGGCCACGTCGGCGGCGCACAGCAGATCACCGATGTCGTCCCGGTGCCCCAGCAGGCGGACCGGCAGTTCCTCGGTGTCGATGCGCCGCTGCAGGGCGCCCCGCTCGCGGCCTTCCCCCGCGATCAGCACCAGCGGCCCCGGCGCGGGGCCCCGGTCCCGCAGCCCGGCGGCTGCGTCGAGGAGGACGTCGTACCCCTGATGCGGTACGAGAGGGCCCACCGACATCACCACGGGCCGTCCGACGGCGCCGAGTTCGGCCCGTGCCTTGTCGGGCGAGAGGGCTTCCGCCCCGGTGAGCACCCTGGGCAGGGGTACGGCGACGGGCGCCAGCCGGGCGTCGCGGGCGCCCCGGCTGCGGGCCCGGTCGACGAGTTCGGAGCAGGTGCCGAGGACGACGGCCGCCGCCCGGGCGGCCCGGCGTTCCAGCAGGTTCACCGCGTGGCTGCGGGCGCCGTCCGCCCGGGCCCGGGTGTGCCAGGTGACGACGAGCGGCACCCGCAGCCCGCCGAGCGCCATCGCGGCCCGGACCCCGGCGTGCAGCCCGTGCGCGTGGACCAGGTCCGCGCCGCGGCAGACCGCCCGGAGCGCGCCGACCGCGACGGGGTCGCTGCGCCGTGGCACGGGCGCGAAGTCCGCACCGGCGCCGGGGAAGTCGTAGGCGTGTGCCGGTCCCGCCGGGGCGCAGACGGTCACCCGCACGCCCCGCGCGACCAGCCCCGAGGCCAGTGACCGGACGTGCGTGCCGCTTCCCGCGCTGCCGCCGCCCAGCACCTGGACCGTACGCAACTGTGTCACCCGCCAAGGATGCCAGCCCGTAAGGCCGTTACGGCAATGTGTGTGTACGGGGCCGCTACCGCCGTGCCCGTACCTCACCCGCCCGGGTGAGTCTCCGCATCCCCGACCGCGGCGCTCCGGTCCCCGTACACGGCCGCCGCGACGACGCCCGCCGCGTGCAGGGCGAGTCCGGTGCGTCCGTTGGCGGCCACGATCGCGGTCCCGAGCGCGGCGCCCAGCGCATGCGCTCCGGTGTCGCCGAGCATGGTCTCCTCGGTGAGGTCCGCGACCGCGACGGAGGCCGCCGCGCCCATCGTGGCCGCCGTGAGGGCTCCGGCGGGGCCGCCGCGCAGCAGTCCGGGCGCGCCGGCGCCGAGGACCGCGAGCACGGCCCGCCCGGGGGCGACGTCGACCAGGTTGACCAGGTGCGCGGTGCCCGCGATCACCACTCCGGCGAGGATCCGGTCGACGGGACGCTCTTTGAGGAGCAGGCCTGCGGCCAGTCCGGCGGCCCCGATGCCGAGCAGTTTCACCCCGCCGCCGGTGAGTTCGCCGTTCCGCAGCGCTTCGAGGTGGGCCCGGAACCCGCGCCGGGGGTCGTCCGCGGCGGCGTGGTCGTCGAAGGCTCCGCAGGCGGCGGCCGCGAGGACCGTCACTGCGGTGACGCCGCCGGTCCCGGCCGCGGCCCCGGCGGCGACGGCCGGTCCCGCGAAGAGGGTGACGGCCCGGCCCGCGCGGTTCTCGCGCCGGAAGCGGGCGCCGAGGCCGCCGGGCGCGGCGGGGCCGCCGCGGCGCAGCGCCCCGTACACCCCGGCTCCGACCGCGAAGGCGGTCCCGAACGCCCGGGCCCTCACCCGTCGCTCCGGGCCGCGGCCAGCAGCTCTTCGGCGTGGGCGCGGGCGGTGCTGGAGTCCTCCTGGCCCGCGAGCATCCGGGACAGTTCGCGGACCCGGTCCTCGCCTTCCAGGACGGTCACGCCGCTGCGGGTGACGGTGCCGTCGTTGGTCTTCTCGACGAGGAGCTGACGGTCCGCGAAGGCGGCCACCTGCGGCAGATGGGTGACCACGACGACCTGGGCCGAGCGGGCGAGCTTGGCCAGGCGCCGGCCGATCTCGACCGCGGCCTTGCCGCCGACGCCCGCGTCGACCTCGTCGAAGAGGTAGGTGGGGACGGGGTCCGTACCGGCGAAGACGACCTCGACGGCGAGCATCACCCGGGACAGTTCACCGCCGGACGCACCCTTGGCGATCGGCCGCGGCGGGGCGCCGGGGTGCGGGGCGAGCAGCAGTTCGACCTCGTCGACGCCGTACGGGCCGTAGGCGACGGTCCGTCCGCCGATGTCGACGCCGTCCGGGTCGTCCTGCTGTCCGACGGCGAAGGAGACCCGGGCGTGCGGCATGGCCAGCGACGCCAGTTCCTCCGTGACGGCGGCGGCGAAGCGGGCCGCGGCATCGGTACGGGCGTCGGTGAGCCGGCGGGCGAGCCCGGCCAGCTCGGCGCCGAGGGTGTCGCGTTCGGCGGTGAGCTCACCGATGCGGTCGTCGTCGCCGTCGAGTTCGGTGAGCCGGGCGGCGCCCTGTTCGGCCCAGGCGGCGACGGCCGCGATGTCCTCGCCGTATTTGCGGGTGAGCGCGGTGAGCGCGGCCCGCCGTTCCTCCACGGCCGCGAGCCGCAGCGGGTCGGCCTCCAGCCGGTCCGCGTATCCGGCGAGTTCCCCGGCGACGTCGGAGAGGAGGATGGAGATCTCGCCCATGCGCTCGGCGAGCGCGGCCAGGGCGGGGTCGTGGGAGCGTACGGCGTCCAGGGCCCGGCCCGCGCCCGCGACGAGGGTCGTGGCGTCGACGCCCTCCGGGTCCTCGGGGTGGCCGGCGAGCGCGGCGTGTGCGGCCGCGGCGGCGGAGGCGAGGGCCTCGGCGTGACGGAGCCGCTCCGCTTCGGCGGCGAGTTCGGTGTCCTCGCCGGGGCGGGGTTCGACGCGCGCGATCTCGTTCAGTCCGAACCGGAGGAGATCGGCCTCCTGGGCCCGTTCCCGGGCCCGGGTGGTCAGCTCGGCCAGTTCGGCGGTGAGCGCCCGCAGCCTGTGGTAGGCGGTGGTGTAGTCGGCGAGCGGCCCGGACACGGCGGTGCCCGCGTAGCGGTCGAGTGCCGCACGCTGCCGGGCGGGCCGCAGCAGTCCCTGCTGGTCGGTCTGGCCGTGGACGGCGACGAGGTCGTCGGCGAGTTCCGACAGCAGTCCGACGGGTACGGACCGGCCGCCGAGGTGCGCCCGGGAGCGGCCCTCCGCGGACACGGTCCGGCTGATCAGCAGGGTTCCGTCGTCCAGCTCGGCTCCTGCCTCCTCGGCACGCCGGGCGGCGGAGACGTCCTTGCCGACGGCGATCCGCCCCTCGACGACGGCGGACTTCGCGCCGATGCGCACCAGCGCGGGGTCGGCCCTTCCGCCGAGCAGCAGCCCCAGGCTGGTGACGACCATGGTCTTGCCCGCTCCGGTCTCGCCGGTCACCGCGGTGAACCCGGGGGACAGCTCGACGACGGCGTCGTCGATGACCCCGAGGGACCGTATCCTCATCTCCTCCAACACGGACACGACCATACGAGGTTTCCCGGGCGGCGCGCGACGCGGACCCCGTGCGGATATCCCCGTCATCACCTGGTACTACCGGTCTCGTACGCCTCTATGCTCCGCAGATGCCGGAAAACACTTCACCGGAACTGGTGATCGCGGCTGCGGGAGCGTCGGCGCGTCTCGACGGCCTCGGTCTGACGTTCGTACACGGCCGGACCACCTGGCAGGTCCCGGCGACGGCGATCCGGGCGGCGGAGACGGGCGGACCGGATCCCCGCCCGGGCGTCATGCTCCACCTCCGGCCGGGCCTACCCCTTCCGGCAGGCACCCCTCCGTTTCTCTTTCTGCCCGCGCGGAACGTGCACACCGCCGAGGCGTTCCGGGCCGCAGTGGCCGGGGCGGTGGCCGCCGCCCCGGTGGTGGACGCGGCGGAGGTCCTGGTCACGGTGGTCGTACGGCCGTCGAGGCGGGACCGGATCCGCCGGTCCGCGCCGTACAGGATCCGGATCCGGGTCCTGTACGGCGCGGCCTGGCTGGTCTGGTTCGCGGTCGTCCTTGCGGTGACCCTCCGGGCGGAGCACCCCTGGGCGACCGCCGTCCTCGCCTTCCTGTCCTTCTGGATCGCCCCGCTGGGATGCCGGATCTTCTTCATGGGGATACCGGCCCGCAGCCGCCCCCGCCGCACCCGCTCCCTGCGGCGGCTGCGCCGCCACGGCATCACGGTCGGCGCCCGGATCACCGGCTACCGCGCGGTCCGCTTCGACGCCCAGTACTTCCCCCTGCTCGACTTCACGACGGCCGACGGGCAGGAACTCCAGGGCGTCGTGTCCCTCCGGACCGTGTGGGAGAAGGAGCGGCTCCCCGGGTTCACTCTCGTCGTCTACGACCCGGAGGAGCCCGCCCTCGCCTCGGTCACCGGCCCCCGGGAGCCCTTCGCGGCCTTCGCCGTCGTGCTGGGGCTGGTCATGCTTGCGGTGTCCGTCGGGATGCTGGTGGGCGGCGGCTGACCCCCGCCTCCGCCCCGGACCTAGTGCGTCGGAGGAGCGCCCCGCCACCCCGCCACCGGCAGGGCGAACTTCGCCACCAGCCGGTCCGTGAACGAAGCATGGTGCAGCCGCGCCAGCCGTACCGGTACGGCTCCTCTGCGGACCTCCACCCTGGCCCCCGGCGGCAGTTCCACCGTGCGGCGCCCGTCGCACCAGAGCACCCCGTGCGGGGTGTGCTCCTGCACCTCCACCGCGAGCACCGACGTCGGGGAGGTGACCAGCGGCTTGGCGAACAGGGCGTGGGCGCTGATCGGCACCATCAGCAGCGCCTCCACCTCCGGCCACACCACCGGTCCGCCGGCCGAGAAGGCGTAGGCGGTGGAGCCGGTGGGGGTGGCGCAGACGATGCCGTCGCAGCCGAAGGCGGTCACCGGGCGCCCGTCGATCTCCAGGACGACCTCCAGCATCCGGTCGGGCGACACCTTCTGGACGGCGGCTTCGTTGAGCGCCCAGTCGCGGTGCACCACATCGCCGTTGCGGTGCACCACCACGTCGATGGTCATCCGCTCCTCGACCTCGTAGGCCCG
Organism: Streptomyces tsukubensis; assembly: GCF_003932715.1. Classification (NCBI taxonomy): domain Bacteria; kingdom Bacillati; phylum Actinomycetota; class Actinomycetes; order Kitasatosporales; family Streptomycetaceae; genus Streptomyces; species Streptomyces tsukubensis. The sequence continues at coordinate 1,558,810 of NZ_CP020700.1, forward strand.
GTCGACGACCCGGTTGACGACCCGGTCGAGATCGTCACGCTCGGCCTCGGCGAGGAAGCCGACCCGCCCCAGGTTGACCCCGAGCATCGGCACCCCGGAGGCGCGCGCGAACTCGGCGCCGCGCAGCAGGGTGCCGTCACCGCCGAGGACGACGATCAGTTCGCAGCCGTCGAGGGCGCACGGCGTGGCCTCGGGTACGGTCTCCACGGCCGCGGGCAGCGGCAGGTCCGCCGCCTCGGCCTCCAGTACCCGGACCCGCAGTCCGCTGCGGAGCAGGCCCTGGACGACGAGTTCGGCGCTGCGGACGGCGGCCTTCCGGCCGGTGTGCGCCAGGAGGAAGACGGTCCGTTCGCCGGGTGCGGCCGCTCCTGCCGCATCCGCCGTGGTCGTCCCTGCTGTGGTCGTCCCTGCTGTGGTCAACGAGGTCCCTCCGCCACTGCTCGTTCGACGTCCGCCGGATCCAGCTCGGGCGCCCCGGCCCGCAGCCAGAGGAAGTACTCGACGTTCCCGGAGGGCCCGGGCAGCGGGCTGGCGGTGACGCCCAGCACGCCCAGTCCGAGGGCCGCGGCCTGTGCCGCCACGGTCCTCACGGCCTCCTTGCGCAGTTCGGTGCTGCGGACGACACCGCCGCTGCCGAGCCGCTCCTTGCCCACTTCGAACTGCGGTTTGACCATCAGCACCAGATCGGCGTCCGGTACGGTGCAGCGGACCAGCGCGGGCAGCACCAGCCCGAGGGGGATGAACGAGAGATCGCCCACGACCAGGTCGACGCGTTCGCCGTCGAGGGTTTCGGGCGTCAGTTCGCGGACGTTGGTGCGGTCCTTGACGGTGACCCGGTCGTCGCTCTGGAGCGACCAGGCGAGCTGCCCGTAGCCGACGTCGACGGCGAAGACCCGGGTGGCGCCCGCGCGCAGCAGGACATCGGTGAAGCCGCCGGTCGACGCCCCGGCGTCGAGCGCCCGCCGGCCCTCCACGACCAGGCCGAGGGGGACGAACGCGGCCAGCGCGCCCGCGAGCTTGTGGCCACCGCGGGACACATAGTCGGGATCGTCGTCGTCGGCGGTCACCACGATCGCGGCGGCCGTCTCGACCTGGGTGGCGGCCTTGGTCGCGGTGGCGCCGCCGACGGTGACCCGGCCTGCGGCGATCAGCTGGCTCGCGTGCTCGCGCGAGCGCGCGAGGTTGCGGCGTACCAGCTCTGCGTCGAGACGGCGACGGGCGGCTCCTGCCACGTTCGGTTCAGCTCCTGTGGTCGTGCGGTACGGGGTGCGGGGGGTGGTGCGCGGTGCGGTCGGGCGCGTCGAGCGCGCCCAGCACCGTGCGCAGACCCTCGTGTACATCCTCGTACACGTCCAGGTGTCCGTCGGCCGTGAGGTGGTCGGCGTCCGCGAGCCGGTCGAGTACGGCGTCGACGGCGGCGTCCCCGGTCGGCTCCCGGACCACGCCCAGCGGCGCGGGCGCGGCCGGTTCGTACGCGGCAGGACCCGCCTCCCCGCCCGGTTCGCCGGGCCTGCCGGATTCGTCCGCCACCGGGTTCGCCGCCGGGTCGGCTGCCGGGACTGCTGCCGGCTCGGGGGCGGGGGCCCCTCCCTGGTCCGGGGGGCCGGGCGTCACGTCGTTCATGCCCCGACGCTACCCCGAAGGACTGAGGTACGGTCGATCCCGATGGCGACGAAGGAAGAGTGCCGTGAGGCGCTCGGCAGACTCAGTGACAATCTCGCGCGGGCGGACGGCGACGTCCGCGGCGCGACCGCGCTCGACCGCTCCATGAGCTGTCATATCCGGGACCTGGACGTGACGTTCACCGGCCGGCTGCGGCAGGGCGTGATCGACGTCGCGGACGACCACCCGGGCCCGCCGCGCGAGAAGGCGGAGATCCGGCTGGCGATGACCGGCGACGATCTCGTGGCGATGGTCGACGGCAAGCTGAACTTCGGGAAGGCGTGGGCGTCGGGCCGGGTGAAGCTGGAGGCCGGCTTCCGCGATCTGATGCGGCTGCGCTCCCTCCTCTGACCGGCCGCCCCCGGGACCACGGGGGCCCTACAGGGCTTTCGCCGTCTCCCCGCGGCTCCCGGGCACCGTCGCGGCGCGCCGCCGGGCCACCGGCACCACCAGCGGCGTCCCCGACTCGGGGTCGTCGATCACCCGGCTCCGTACCCCGAACACCTCTTCCACCAGTTCGGCCGTCACCACCTCCGACGGCGGCCCCTCGGCGACGACCCGTCCGTCGCGCAGGGCGACGAGATGGGTGGCGTACCGCGCGGCCTGGTTGAGGTCGTGCAGGACCGCGACCAGGGTCCGCCCCTGGGTTTCGTGGAGTTCGGCGCAGAGGTCCAGCACTTCGAGCTGGTGCTGGATGTCGAGGAAGGTGGTGGGCTCGTCGAGCAGGAGCAGCGGGGTCTGCTGGGCCAGTGCCATGGCGATCCACACCCGCTGGCGCTGTCCGCCGGACAGTTCGTCGACATAGCGCTCGGCGAGTTCGAGGACCCCGGTGGCGGCCATCGACTCCCGGACGATCCGCTCGTCCTCGGGCGACCACTGCCGCAGCAGACCCTGGTGCGGATACCGGCCGCGGGCGACCAGATCCGCGACGGTGATCCCGTCGGGCGCGATCGACGTCTGCGGGAGCAGTCCGAGGATCCGTGCCACCTTCTTCGCGGGCAGCGAGTGAATGGCCTGACCGTCCAGCAGCACCCGGCCCTCGGTGGGCTTCAGCATCCGCGACAGGGCCCGCAGCAGGGTGGACTTGCCGCAGGCGTTGGGGCCGACGATCACCGTGAAGGAGTGGTCGGGGATCGCCACCGTCAGCCCCTCGGCGATCACCCGCCGGTCGTAGCCGAGCGTGACCGATTCCGCGGTGAGTCGCTGCATGGGGTCGTACTCCTGCGCTCGCGTGCGAAGGCTCCGGCTCCGGCGGCCGGGCCCGGACCCCGTCCGGGCGCACCACCGCCGACGCCGGGATACCGACGAAAAGGTTAGGTTAGCCTACCCTCGCGACCACTGGGGTCGTCCGTGTGCCGGGGTGTCCGTCACCACCCCAGCCCTGCCAGCGCCTTGCCTGCCGCGGCCGTGCAGACCCCGTCGCCCGCATCGGTCCAGGCCGCCGCTGCCAGGGCCCGCAGCCCGTCCAGTGCCTGCCCCTCGCCGTCGAGGACCAGTGCCCCGTCCCGTACGGAAGCGGTCCAGCCGCCGCAGCCGAACCCGGCCGCTGCGTCCCCGGTGACCTCCGGCTGCCCGGTCAGCAGCCCCCGCAGATCCGCGTCCACATAGGTCGGCCGGTGCCGTGGCTCCGCCGCCAGGAGCTGCGCCGGATCCGTGACACCGGTCAGCACCAGCAGCGAGTCGACGTCCCCGTTGAACGCGCCCTCGATATCGGTGTCCAGCCGGTCTCCCACCACCAGCGGCCGGCGCGCCCCGGTCCGCAGCACCGTCTCCCGGTGCATCGGCGGCAGCGGTTTGCCCGCGACTTCCGGCTCGGCGCCGGTGGCGATCCGGACGACCTCCACCGCCGCCCCGTTGCCCGGCCCGATGCCCCGGGCGCCGGGAATCGTCAGATCGGTGTTGGAGGCGAACCACGGCACTCCGCGCCGGATTGCGTACGACGCCTCGGCGAACCGCCCCCAGGGCAGTTCGGGCCCGCCGTACCCCTGGACGACGGCCGCCGGATCGTCGTCCGCCGATTCCACGGGCACCAGCCCGCGCTCCCGGAGCGCGAGCCGCAGCCCCTCCCCGCCGATCACCAGGACCCGCGCCCCCGCGGGGACCCGCTCCGCGATCAGCCGGGCCACCGCCTGCGCCGAGGTGATGACCTCACCGGCCGTCGCGGGCACCCCCAGCTCGGTCAGATGCCGGGCCACCGCATCCGGCGGGCGAAGCGCGTTGTTGGTGACGTACGCCAGCCTCATCCCGGCGTCCCGGGCCGCCAGCAGCGACGGCACGGCGTGCACGACGGCCTCCCCGCCCGCGTACACGACCCCGTCCAGGTCGAGCAGAGCGGTGTCGTACGCCGTGCACAGCGCGTCTCCGCTGCCGTCCGGCCGGTTCCTGACCCGCAGCCCACTCATCCGTCAACACTCCTCATACCGGCGGTCACTCCCCCGATCATCGCGCATGCCCGGCCGCGCTTACGATGCACGGATGAACAGCGAAGGTCCCGCGGCCACCGACGGCCTGCGTCTGCTCCCCTTCCGCGGGCTGCGCTACGTCCCCGAACGGGTCGGCTCCCTCGCCGCCGTCACCTCCCCGCCGTACGACGTCGTGGTCCGGCCCGACGGACTCGACCATCTGGAATCGTCCGATCCGCACAACATCGTCCGGCTGATCCTGCCGCAGGCGCCCACCCCCGGGGACCGCCACCGCCAGGCCGCCGACACCCTGGCCCGCTGGCTGGCCGAGGGAGTGCTGGCCGCCGATCCCGAGCCCGCGCTGTACGTGTACGAGCAGCGGCACGGCGATCTTCTGCAGCGGGGTCTGATCGGCGCCCTCGCGCTCTCCGAACCCGCCGAGGGGATCGTCCTGCCGCACGAGGACGTCATGCCCGACATCGTTGCCGACCGGGCCGCCCTGATGCGTACCACCGACGCCAATCTCGAACCCCTGCTCTTCACCTACCGCGGCGAAGGGGAGGCGACCGGTGCGACGGCCGTCGTCGAACAGGCCGTCCTGCGGCCCCCGCTGCTCGCCACGACCACCGAGGACGGCTTCAGCCACCGGCTGTGGGCGCTGACCGATCCGGTGGACATCGCGGGGGTGGCGAAGGACCTGGCCGGCCGTCAGGCGCTGATCGCCGACGGCCACCACCGCTGGTCCACCTATCTGCGGCTGCGTGCCGAGCATCCGGATCCGGGCCCCTGGAACTACGGTCTAGTCCTTCTCGTGGACACGGCCCGCTATCCGCTGCGGGTCCGGGCGATCCACCGGCTGATCCGCCGCCTTCCGCCGGAACAGGCCCTCGCCGCGCTCGGCGGTTCGTTCCGGGTACGCCGGCTGGACCTGCCGCTGCCGGAGGCGCTCGACGCCCTCGCCGAGGCCACGGCCGACGGCAACGCCTTCCTGCTCGCCGGTGACGGCTCCTTCCATCTGGCCGACCGGCCGGACCCCGCGCTGATCGCCCGGACGGTCCGCGCCGACCGTCCGGAGGCCTGGCGGGCGCTGGACGCGACCGTGCTGCACGCGACGGTGCTGGAGGAGCTGTGGCGGATCCCGGACTCGCCGGACGAGATCGGCTACATCCACGACACGGCGGCGGCCGTGGACCAGGCGGAACGCCACGGCGGTACGGCGGTGCTGCTGCATCCGGTACGGGAGGAGATCGTCCGCGAACTGGCCCGCCAGGGCGTGACAATGCCGCGTAAATCGACGTCCTTCGGCCCCAAGCCGGCGACCGGGCTGGTGCTGCGGAGCCTGGCGCTGGAGTAGCCCGGGCACGAAAAAGGGCGGCCCCTCGGTGAGGGACCGCCCTTTGTCGTCTGTTACGCGCTGACGCTACGCGTCCCGGTCGCCGTCCCGGTCCTCGTCATCGTCCTCATCTTCGTCGTCCTCATCTTCGTCGTCGTCTTCGTCGTCCTCGTCCGACTCGTCGTCGGCGGCCTCGGCGTCGACGTCGACGTCGACGTCGACGTCCGTGGAGGCGTCGGCGGCCTCATCGGAGGCATCGGTGTCGTCGTCGAGGTCCATGGCGTCGACGAACTCCACGCCGTCCATCTCGGCAAGCCGGTCGGAGGCGTCGGTCGTACCGTCCTTGTCGGCCTCGACGGCCTTGGCGAACCACTCGCGTGCCTCGTCCTCGCGCCCGGCGGCCAGCAGCGCATCGGCGTAGGCGTACCGGAGCCGCGCGGTCCACGGCTGGACGGAGGTGGAGGCCAGCTCCGGGCTCTGGAGCGTGACAATGGCGGCGTCCAGCTGCCCCATGTCCCGCCGGGCACCGGCGGCCACCAGCCGCATCTCGACCTGACCGGCCTTGTCCAGCTTGAGCACCTCGGGCTCGCCGGCCATCGCCAGCGTCCGCTCGGGCCGGCCGAGGCCGCGCTCGCAGTCCGCCATCACGGGCCACAGCTCGACGCCACCGGTCATCCGACGGGCGGCCCGGAACTCGGCGAGCGCCTCCGAGTACCGCTGGGTCGCGTACGCGGCGAACCCTGCGGCCTCGCGGACCGCGGCGACCCGGGAGGCCAGCCGCAGCGCGACACGGGAGTAGCCGTACGCCTCCTCCGGCTCATCGTCGATCAGCTTGGCGACCATCACGAGGTTACGGGAGACGTCCTCGGCGAGGCCCTTCGGCAGGCTCTGCAGCTCCTGCCGTACGTCCTGGTCGATCTCGTCGCCGGTGACGTCGTCCGGGATGGGCAGCCGCTTGACGGGCTCGCGCTCGGGCCGGTCGCGGTCCCGGTCGTCGCGGCGGAAGCCACCGGAGCGGTCGTCACGGCGCCCGTAGCCACCGCCGCCACCGCCGCCGCCGGGGCGGCCCCCGCGGTCGCGGTCACGGTCGCCGGGCCGTCCGGCGGGGCGGCCGCCGCGGAATCCACCACGGTCGTCGTCACGACGGAAGGAGGGCCGGTCATCACGCCGGTCGTCACGGCGGTCATCGCGGCGGTCATCGCGGCGGAAGCCACCGGAGCGCTCGCCACCGCGGTTGTCGTCGCGGCGGAAGGAGGGCCGGTCATCACGCCGGTCATCGCGACGCGGGCCGCGGTCGTCATCACGGCGGAAGGAGGGCCGGTCATCACGCCGGTCGTCACGACGCGGGCCGCGGTCGTCGTCGCGACGGAACGACGGACGGTCATCACGCCGGTCGTCACGGCGGAATCCACCGGGACGGTCGCCACCACGGCTGTCGTCACGACGCGGACCACGGTCACCACCGCGGTACCCGCCACTGCGCTCGCCGCCACGGTTGTCGTCACGACGGAACCCACCGGGACGGTCATCACGACGGAAACCACCACTGCGCTCGCCACCGCGGTTGTCGTCACGGCGGAACCCGCCGGGACGGTCGTCGCGTCGGTCGTCACGACGGGGGCCGCGGTCGTCATCACGGCGGAAGCCGCTGGACCGGTCGTCACGGCGCTCGTTCGAACGGTATCCACCGCGGTCGCCGCGGTTGTCGTCGCGGCGGAAGGAGGGCCGGTCGTCACGCCGGTCATCGCGGCGGGGGCCGCGGTCGTCATCACGGCGGAACGACGGACGGTCGTCACGCCGGTCGTCACGGCGGAAGCCACCGGGACGGTCGCCACCACGGCTGTCGTCACGACGCGGACCACGGTCACGGTCACGGTCACCGCCGCGGTACCCGCCGCTGCGCTCGCCACCACGGTTGTCATCACGGCGGTTGTCGTCACGACGGAACCCACCGGGACGGTCATCACGACGGTCGTCACGACGCGGGCCGCGGTCGTCATCACGGCGGAACGACGGACGGTCGCCGCCACGGTCGTCACGACGCGGACCACGGTCGTCGTCACGCCGTCCATAGCCACCGCCCGAAGGCCGGCCGCCCCGGTCGTCCCGGGGTCCGCGGTATCCGCCACGGTCACGGTCACCGTCACGCCGCGGACCACGGTCGTCACGACTACCACGGAATCCGCCCCGGTCGCTGCCGTCTCGACGGCGCGGTTCGCGCTCCGGACGGTCGTCGGGAGAGTTGGTGGACATCGACGTGACTCCTGTCTTCGGGTACTGCGGCCATTCTCGCGCACCCCGAGGGGGTGCGCTCTACGACGGAAAGCAAAAAGGCCCTGGGCCCAGCGTTGAACGCTGGACCCAGGGCCCTGAAAGATTGTTCGGCGGTGTCCTACTCTCCCACAGGGTCCCCCCTGCAGTACCATCGGCGCTGAAAGGCTTAGCTTCCGGGTTCGGAATGTAACCGGGCGTTTCCCTCACGCTATGACCACCGAAACCCTAACGGTTTCGAGCGAACAAGCACACTCTTCAATTGATGTTCTGCTGGAAACCGGCAACGGTCGTTGCCTCAGAACTAACACAGTGGACGCGAGCAAACATGGACAAGCCCTCGGCCTATTAGTACCGGTCACCTCCACCAGTTACCTGGCTTCCAGATCCGGCCTATCAACCCAGTCGTCTACTGGGAGCCTTAACCCCTCAAAGGGGGTGGGAGTCCTCATCTCGAAGCAGGCTTCCCGCTTAGATGCTTTCAGCGGTTATCCTTTCCGAACGTAGCCAACCAGCCATGCCCTTGGCAGGACAACTGGCACACCAGAGGTTCGTCCGTCCCGGTCCTCTCGTACTAGGGACAGCCCTTCTCAAGACTCCTACGCGCACAGCGGATAGGGACCGAACTGTCTCACGACGTTCTAAACCCAGCTCGCGTACCGCTTTAATGGGCGAACAGCCCAACCCTTGGGACCGACTCCAGCCCCAGGATGCGACGAGCCGACATCGAGGTGCCAAACCATCCCGTCGATATGGACTCTTGGGGAAGATCAGCCTGTTATCCCCGGGGTACCTTTTATCCGTTGAGCGACGGCGCTTCCACAAGCCACCGCCGGATCACTAGTCCCGACTTTCGTCCCTGCTCGACCCGTCGGTCTCACAGTCAAGCTCCCTTGTGCACTTACACTCAACACCTGATTACCAACCAGGCTGAGGGAACCTTTGGGCGCCTCCGTTACTCTTTAGGAGGCAACCGCCCCAGTTAAACTACCCATCAGACACTGTCCCTGATCCGGATCACGGACCCAGGTTAGACATCCAGCACGACCAGAGTGGTATTTCAACAACGACTCCACAACCACTGGCGTGGCCGCTTCAAAGTCTCCCACCTATCCTACACAAGCCGAACCGAACACCAATATCAAACTGTAGTAAAGGTCCCGGGGTCTTTCCGTCCTGCTGCGCGAAACGAGCATCTTTACTCGTAGTGCAATTTCACCGGGCCTATGGTTGAGACAGTCGAGAAGTCGTTACGCCATTCGTGCAGGTCGGAACTTACCCGACAAGGAATTTCGCTACCTTAGGATGGTTATAGTTACCACCGCCGTTTACTGGCGCTTAAGTTCTCAGCTTCGCAACCCCGAAAGGTCACTAACCGGTCCCCTTAACGTTCCAGCACCGGGCAGGCGTCAGTCCGTATACATCGCCTTACGGCTTCGCACGGACCTGTGTTTTTAGTAAACAGTCGCTTCTCGCTGGTCTCTGCGGCCACCCCCAGCTCACATCGTAAAGACGATCACCAGGAATGGCCCCCCTTCTCCCGAAGTTACGGGGGCATTTTGCCGAGTTCCTTAACCATAGTTCACCCGAACGCCTCGGTATTCTCTACCTGACCACCTGAGTCGGTTTAGGGTACGGGCCGCCTTGAAACTCGCTAGAGGCTTTTCTCGACAGCATAGGATCATCCACTTCACCACAATCGGCTCGGCATCAGGTCTCACCCTCAATGTGTGACGGATTTACCTACCACACGGGCTACACCCTTACCCCGGGACAACCACCGCCCGGGCTGGACTACCTTCCTGCGTCACCCCATCACTTACCTACTACCACCTCGGTTCAGCGGCTCCACCACTCCCCATCACTCCGAAGAGATCAAAGGCGGCTTCACGGCCTTAGCATCAGAGGATTCGATACTGGGCGCTTCAAAGCGGGTACCGGAATATCAACCGGTTGTCCATCGACTACGCCTGTCGGCCTCGCCTTAGGTCCCGACTTACCCTGGGCAGATCAGCTTGACCCAGGAACCCTTAGTCAATCGGCGCACACGTTTCCCACGTGTGTATCGCTACTCATGCCTGCATTCTCACTCGTGTACCATCCACCACTCGCTTACGCGGCGGCTTCACCCGGCACACGACGCTCCCCTACCCAACCCAACAGGCGTTGGCCCTATTGCTGGATTGACACGACTTCGGCGGTACGCTTGAGCCCCGCTACATTGTCGGCGCGGAATCACTTGACCAGTGAGCTATTACGCACTCTTTCAAGGGTGGCTGCTTCTAAGCCAACCTCCTGGTTGTCTCTGCGACTCCACATCCTTTCCCACTTAGCGTACGCTTAGGGGCCTTAGTCGATGCTCTGGGCTGTTTCCCTCTCGACCATGGAGCTTATCCCCCACAGTCTCACTGCCGCGCTCTCACTTACCGGCATTCGGAGTTTGGCTAAGGTCAGTAACCCGGTAGGGCCCATCGCCTATCCAGTGCTCTACCTCCGGCAAGAAACACACGACGCTGCACCTAAATGCATTTCGGGGAGAACCAGCTATCACGGAGTTTGATTGGCCTTTCACCCCTAACCACAGGTCATCCCCCAGGTTTTCAACCCTGGTGGGTTCGGTCCTCCACGACCTCTTACAGCCGCTTCAACCTGCCCATGGCTAGATCACTCCGCTTCGGGTCTTGAGCGCGCTACTAAATCGCCCTATTCGGACTCGCTTTCGCTACGGCTTCCCCACACGGGTTAACCTCGCAACACACCGCAAACTCGCAGGCTCATTCTTCAAAAGGCACGCAGTCACGAGGAGCCGGACAAGTCCGACCCCCGACGCTCCCACGGCTTGTAGGCACACGGTTTCAGGTACTATTTCACTCCGCTCCCGCGGTACTTTTCACCATTCCCTCACGGTACTATCCGCTATCGGTCACCAGGGAATATTTAGGCTTAACGGGTGGTCCCGCCAGATTCACACGGGATTTCTCGGGCCCCGTGCTACTTGGGTGTCTCTTAAACGAGCCGCATGAATTTCAGCTACGGGGGTCTTACCCTCTACGCCGGGCCTTTCGCATGCCCTTCGCCTATCCATACGGTTTCTGACTCGTCCCACGGCCGGCAGACCGCAGAAAAGAGATCCCACAACCCCGCATACGCAACCCCTGCCGGGTATCACACGCATACGGTTTGGCCTCATCCGGTTTCGCTCGCCACTACTCCCGGAATCACGGTTGTTTTCTCTTCCTGAGGGTACTGAGATGTTTCACTTCCCCTCGTTCCCTCCACACTGCCTATGTGTTCAGCAGCGGGTGACAGCCCATGACGACTGCCGGGTTTCCCCATTCGGAAACCCCCGGATCAAAGCCTGGTTGACGACTCCCCGGGGACTATCGTGGCCTCCCACGTCCTTCATCGGTTCCTGGTGCCAAGGCATCCACCGTGCGCCCTTAAAAACTTGGCCACAGATGCTCGCGTCCACTGTGCAGTTCTCAAACAACGACCAGCCACCCGTCACCCCACCACCAACGTG
>NZ_CP020700.1:7872500-7963742 GCF_003932715.1 Streptomyces tsukubensis
CGCCCGGGGACCTCACCACCAGGGTCACCGCCAACGCGGCCGACGCCGCGTCCGTCCCCGTCACGGCCGCGGCCGCCGTCCCCGGCGCGCTGCTGCCCCTCGGCGCCGCCGTCGCCCTGCTCCTCATCGACCCGTGGACCGGCCTCGCCCTCATCGCCGGACTCCCCGCCGCCGTCCTCCTGCTCCGTGTCCTGCTGCGGCGCAGCGCCGACGCCGCCGCCGACTACCAGCGCGAACAGGCCCTCGTCGCCACCCGGCTGACGGAGGCGCTCGACGGCATCGCCACCGTCCGCGCCGCCGGTACGGCGGCCCGCGAGCACAGCAGGATCACCGAACCACTCGGCCGCCTCGCCGCCCACGGCCGCCGCACCTGGCGCATCCAGGGCACCGCCACCGGCCAGGCCGCCGTCCTGATGCCCCTGCTGACCGTGGTCGTCCTCGCCGTCGCGGGCACCCGGCTCGCCGCGGGCGCGATCACGGTCGGCGATCTCCTCGCCGTCTCGCGGTACGCGGTACTCGCCCTCGGCCTCGGCGCCCTCACCGGCACCCTCGGCGCCCTCGCCCGGGGCCGCGCCGCCGCCGCCCGGCTGGACCCGCTGCTCGCCCTCGCACCCGTACCGCACCGCTCCCTCGTCCTGCCGCCCGGCGGCCCCGGCACCCTCGAACTCCGGGACGTCGGCGTCGTCCGCGACGGCCGGACCCTGCTGGAGGGCATCACGCTCACCGTGCCCGGCGGCACGTCCGCGGCCGTCGTCGGCCGCTCCGGCGCCGGGAAATCGCTGCTCGCCGCCGTCGCCGGACGGCTCACCGACCCCGACACCGGGACCGTCGCCGTCGACGGCGTCCCCCTGGACGGCGCCGACCCGATCCGGCTCCGGCACGACATCGGCTACGCCTTCGCCCGCCCCGCCCTCCTCGGCACCACGGTCGAGGACGCCGTCGCACTCGGCCCCGACCGGCCCGGACCCGGAGCCGTCGACACCGCGCTCCGCGACGCCAGCGCCGACGGATTCGTCGCCCTGCTGCCCGCCGGAGCCCGGACCCCGCTCGCCGGAGCGCCCCTCTCCGGCGGCGAGTACCAGCGCCTCGGACTCGCCCGGGCCTTCGTCCGCGACGCCCGCCTCCTCGTCCTCGACGATGCCACCTCCAGCCTCGACACCGTCACCGAGGCCCGTATCCAGCACGCCCTCGCCCGCCGGGCCGGGACCTGCACCCGGCTGCTGGTCGCCCACCGCGCGGCCACCGCGGCCGCCGCCGACCAGGTGGTCTGGCTGGACGGCGGGAGGCTGCGCGCGACCGGGCGCCACACCGACCTGTGGCGCGATCCGGAGTACCGGGCGGTCTTCAGCACACCCGACCCCGCAGAGGCCCCCGACCCCGCAGAGGCGCCCGACTCCGCAGAGGCGCCCGAAGCCCCCGAGCTGCTCGAACCACCGGAACCGCCCGGTCCCTCCGGCGCCCGAGACGACTCCCACTCCCTCCCCGCGCCCTCCCACGCCCTCACCGCGGCCGAGGAGCCGTCATGACCGGTGCACCCGACGACGTATCCGGCGCCCACGGAAGCAACGACTCCCGCGGAAGCAGCCACTCCGGCTCCGGACGCCGGGCCGAACAGCGCGCCCTGCGCCGCGTCGCCGCCGAAGGCCTGCCCTTCCTCCGGGCCCGCACCCGGGTGCTCCGCGGACTGCTCGGCTGGTCCCTGCTGGAGTTCGCGCAGACCTTCGCGGGCGGATACGCCGTCGCCCGCGCCCTCGACGACGGCTTCCTCGCCGGAGAACCCCGTACCGGAACGCTCTGGCTGGCGCTCGCCGCCGTCGCCGTCGTCCCCGCCTTCCTCGCCCAGCGCGGCGTCTTCGCCGGCCTCGCCGACCTCGTCGAACCCCTGCGGGACGGTCTGGTACGGAGGGCCACCGCCAGGGCCCTGACCACGGAAGGGGGCAACCCCACCACGGGCACCGGAGCAGTCTCCCGGGTCACCCACCAGAGCGAAATCGCCCGCGACGGCTGGGCCGGACTGGTCCTCGCGCTCCGGGGATTCGTCTTCACCTCCGCCGGGGCGCTCGCCGGACTCGCGACCCTCTCCCCGCTGCTGCTCGTCGTCGTCCTGCCGCCGCTGCTGCTCGGCACCGGACTCTTCCTCGCCACCCTGATCCCGATGGGCGCCCGGCAGCGGGACTACTTGGACGCCGACGAGGCCTTCGCCGCGCACACCGGCCGGACCACCGCCGCCCTCCGCGATATCGCAGCCACCGGGGCGGCCGACCCGATCGCCGGGCGCAGCCGGGAGCTCGCCGAAGCCCAGACCGCCGCCGCCCGCTCCCTCGCCCGCTGGTCCGCCCTGCGGATCATCGCGCTCGCCGTCGGCGAACGGCTGCCCCCAGTCCTGCTCCTGGCCGCCGCCCCCTGGCTGATGGACCACGGACTGACCACCGGCGGACTCATCGGCGCCTTCACCTATCTGACGACGTCCCTCGCGCCCGCGCTCAACGCCCTGCTGGCCGCCCTCGGCACGGCAGGCGGACGGCTCCTCGTCGTCCTGGACCGGTTCACCGGACGGGCCGAACTGCCCCCCGACCCGGCCGCGGCACCCGACGGCCGGGGCGCCGTGCACCGTACCGTCCCGCGCACCGCTGCCGTCGTCCCGGTGCCCCGCGCCGAACTGCGGCAGGTGTCCTTCGCGTACGGCCCCCGGGCCCGGCCGGTTCTCGACCGGCTCGACCTGCGCCTGCTCCCGGGCGACCACCTCGCCGTCGTCGGCCCCAGCGGCAGCGGCAAGTCCACGCTCGCCGCCGTACTCGCCGGAGTGGCGCGGCCGACCGCCGGTGAAGTGCGCTGGCTGGGCCGCCCGGCCGCCGGTCAGGAGCCGACCGCGGTCCGTACCCTGCTGCCCCAGCAGCCGTACGTCTTCACCGGCACGCTCCGCGACAACCTCCGCTATCTGCGGCCCGGCGCGCCCGACGGCGACCTCGCGGCCGCCGTCACCGCCATCGGCCTCGACGCCCTCGCGGCACGCCTCGGCGGACTGGACGCGCCCCTCGACCCCCGCCGGCTCTCCCAGGGGGAGCGGCAGCTCGTCGCCCTGGGCCGGGCCCATGTGGCGACCGCGCCGCTGCTCGTCCTCGACGAGGCGACCAGCCATCTCGACCCGGCGGCCGAGGCCCGCGCGGAGACCGCGCTCGCGGCCCGCGCCGACACGCTCGTCGTGGTGGCGCACCGGCTGTCGTCCGCCCGGCGCGCCGCACGCGTTCTCGTGATGGACGGCACCCGCACCGAGGAAGGCACCCCGGACGAACTGCTCACGCGCTCCGCACTCTTCCGCGAACTGACCGGCCGCTGGGCTCCGCCGCAGGCCCCGGAGGCCCCTCCCGGCCAGGCGGACCAGGCGGACCAGGCGGTCCGTTCGTCCCGGTAGCCGTGGTGCCCGCGGCGGCCGTCACAGCCAGCCGAAGTCCCGGGACAGCCGTATCGCGTCCAGCCGGTTCCGGCCGCCCGTCTTCCGTATCGCCGCGGCCAGATAGTTGCGCACCGTCCCGCTCGCCAGATGCAGCGCACTGGCGATCGACGTCACCGACTCTCCCTCGGCGGCCAGCTCCAGCACCCGTAACTCTCTGGGGGACAATGGCACCTCGGAGGCGTTGAGCAGACCGAAGGCGAGCGACTCGTCGATATGCCGCCCGCCCGCCGCCACCTTCCCGACCGCATCGCCGAGGCTGTCCACGGGGCCGAGCTTGTCGACGTACCCCATGGCCCCGGCGTCTCCGGCGCGGCGCAGATCACCCGCCCGGTCGGCCCGCGCCAGGACCACCAGCCCAGGACCCGACTCCTCGGCACCGCGTAAGGACTCCATGAAGGTGAGCACCTCCATGGAGTGCGGACACTCAAGATCCGTGACGATCACGTCCGGTGGACACTCCTGTACGGCGGTCCTCACGCCGCCCTTGTCGGTGGCGTGTACGTCGAGGTTCTCGTCCTTGCTCAGCAGACAGGCCAGCGAGGCCCTCCACAGAGATACCGCATGGACCAGCAGAACCGTCGTCATGTGATGCTCCTTTGCTCGTGGCCGCGTATCCACAGCGCAGTTGCACGACGCGCTGTGCGCCACTGTTCACCAGTTCAGCACGGTTGAAACGCGCACCACTGACGAAATGACTAATACGGCCCGGTGGCGGGGGAGCGGTGGCCGGAATACAGGGCCGGAATATGACCCGCCGGTAGGAAACGGGAAACGGGAGGCGGGAGAGGCCTCCGGGAGGCCGGTGAAAGGCGGTACAACTCAGCCTGCTGATACGGGAGTTGGGAGTTCTCCCGAGGAGTGTGATGCGGGAGCGGCGGCGCGTTTCTCGTGGTGCCGAAACGCCCGCGGCCGGGCCGCGCCACGGTGCGGCGGCGGGTCCGGTGGACGGGGAAGTGCCCGGAGGCGGGGTGTGCGGACCCCGCCCGGGCGGCGTGAATTCTCAGAGCCACCCGGGGGCGACGAACAGCAGCCAGGTCACCGGCGGTGCCACGACCGCCATGCTGAATCCCCAGACCATCAGCCGGCGGAACACGGTCTCCCGCTCCGTCTCCGGCACGCTCGCCGTCACCAGGGCTCCGCTGGTGGAGACGGGTGAGGAGTCCACCACCGACGAGGAGATCGCCAGCGCGATCACCAGGCCGACCGCGCCCACCTCGCCGGCCAGCAGGAACGGCACCGCGAGCGGGATCAGCGCCCCGAGGATGCCGGTCGTGGAGGCGAACGCGGAGACCACGGCCCCGATGGCGCAGATCAGCAGGGCGCCCAGCAGCGGTGCCCCGATCCCGGCGACCTCGGTGCCCAGATACGAGATGGTGCCGATCCGCTCCATCATCGCCACGAAGGTCACGATGCCGCAGACCAGCAGCACCGTCGACCAGGCGCAGCGGTCCACGGCCCCCTTCGAGGACTCCGGGGCGACCAGGGACAGCACCACGGTGACGGTCAGCGCGAGCAGTCCGACGTGCAGATCGAAGACGAGCGCCCCGAGGACCAGGCTGAGCAGACCCAGCAGGGTCAGGGCGCGTACCCGGTCGAGCCGCAGCTCCGGTTCCACCGCGGTTACGGCGGGGGCGGGAGCCAGGGCGACCCCACCGCCCGTGCCGGGTGCCCCGCCCGGGGCACCCGGGGGCCTCGGGGCGGGGGCGGAGCCCGTACCCGGGGGTGCCGCGGCCGTGCCCTCTTCGCCCACCCGGCGCCCCAGCAGCCCGCGCCCGCCGAAGAGCGCGAAGACCACGAGACAGAGCAGGACGTTGAAGACGAAGGAGGCGGCGAAGAGCAGCGCGGGGTTGCCCGGGATCCCGTTGCGGGAGACGACGCCGTTGGTGATGCTGCCGAAGACGCTGATGGGCGAGAATCCGCCCGCGCTGGCCCCGTTGATGATGAACAGACCCATCAGTACGGGGTTGATCCGGTAGCGGGTGGCGAATCCGGCCCCGATGGGGGCGACGATCGCCACAGCGGCGGGCACCACGGCGCCCACGGCTGTGAGGGTGGCCGTGACCAGGAACAGGACCCAGGGGATCAGGGCGATCCGGCCGCGTACGGCCCGGGTCGAGGCCTGTACCAGCCAGTCCACGGTGCCGTTGTTGCGGGCGATCGCGAACAGGAACGTGACGCCGACCAGGACGACGAAGAGATCGCCGGGGAAACCCCCGAAGAGATCGTCCGCCGACTGGCCGAAGAAGAGGGATCCGGTGACGAAGGCGGCCACGATGGCGAGGGCGCCCATATGTACAGAGGTGATGGTGGCGACGGTGAAAACGACGGCTAGTGCGGCAATGGCCAGGACGTGATCGGACACGAGGCTTCCTCGCCTTCGGTCGATGGTCACTACGGGGCGGCGGCACCACCGGGCGTGCGGGTACGCCGAGGGGGAGGGCGGTGCCGGAAGGGGGCGGGCCTTGATGCGTTGTCCCCACGCATCAACGAATTCCGCCATTTGGAACGCAAGTTCCGCGATGGGGAGTATGGAAGGCCCCCGCTCCTGGCCGAGTCAAGAGGTCGGACAGAGATTCCCCGAGCCGTCCGATCTGCCGCGCCACGTCACCGGGCCGTCTCGGCGGGCCCTCTCAGCGGGCCGGGGGCCGCCCCAGTGCCTCGCCCACCGACCGGGCCGCATCTCGCACCGCCGCGCCCAGGGCGGCCCGGGAGCCGTCCGTCATCCGGCTGCTCGGAACATTGACGCTGATGCTTGCGACCGGAGTGCCCGAGGCGTCGACCACGGCCGCCGCCACCGCCGACACATCGGTCCGCCACTCGCCGCCGTTGGTCGCGTAACCCCGCGCGCGGATCGCCGCCAGCTCGGCGCGGAGCGCGGCCGGATCGGTGATCGACGCGTCGGTGAACCGCTCCAGACCGTCCGCGATCAGCCGCTCCACGGCCTCCGCAGGGCCCGCCGCCAGGAGGGCCTTGCCGTTCGCCGAGGCGTGCGGCGACAGCACATGGCCGAGCGGGAGCACGATCCGTACCGGCTTGCTGGTCTCCAGCCGCTCGACCAGCACCACCTTTCCGCCCTCCGGCACCGCCAGATGCACGGTCTCGTCGGTGAGCCGGCGCAGCTCCTCCATCACCGGGACCGCGATATCGCGCAGGTCCAGCTCGCCCGTCGCGCGCCGGCCCACGTGCAGTGCCTTGGTGGTGACGGTCCATCGCGTGGGGGTTCCGGCGGCCGGCCGGATCCACCCCGCCTCGTGCAGCGTGACCAGCGCCCGCTGCACGGAACTCTTCGGCAGGCCGAGGGCCCGCGCCAGCTCGGCGACCCCCGCGGGCTGCCGCTCCGCGACCTCTTCGAGGGTGCGCAGGGCATTGAGAACGTTCTGCATCTATTGACTCCCGGGTAGGGCCGTGCCATTCTCCCCGTGCCATCCCACGGTACAGCGTGCCGCTACACGGCACAAGAGTTTTGGAGGAGTCCCTCCCATGACGGTTCGCACCGGCCGGCACTTCCTGCAGATCCCCGGCCCCACCAACGTCCCCGACCAGGTGCTCCGGGCCATGTCCGCCCCCACCTGCGACCACCGCGGCCCCGAGTTCGCCGCCCTGACCACCCGTCTGCTCGATGTGATCAAGCCGGTCTTCGGCACCTCGGGCCCCGTCGTGATCTACCCGTCCTCCGGCACCGGAGCCTGGGAAGCCGCCCTGGTCAACACCCTCGACCCGGGTGACCGGGTGCTCTGTTTCGAGACCGGCCACTTCTCGACCCTCTGGGAGGAGATGGCCCGCTCCCTGGGCCTGCGGACCGAGATCGTCCCCGGCGACTGGCGGCACGGCGCCGACCCCGAGGAGCTGGCGCGCCGGCTCGCCGCCGACACCGACCACTCCGTCAAGGCGGTCTGTGTGGTCCACAACGAGACGTCGACCGGTGTCACCAGCCGGATCGCGGACATCCGCCGCGCCATCGACGAGGCCGGCCACCCCGCCCTGCTGCTGGTCGACACCATCTCCTCCCTCGGGTCGATCGACTACCGCCACGACGAATGGGGCGTCGACGTCACCGTCTCCTGCTCCCAGAAGGGCCTGATGCTCCCGCCCGGACTGGGGTTCAACGCCGTCAGCGCCAAGGCGCTCGCCGCCCGCGAGCAGGCCGGACTGCCGCGCTCGTACTGGGACTGGGGGCCGATCCTGGAGGCCAACCGCCGCGGCATGTACCCCTACACCCCGGCCACCAACCTGCTCTACGGACTGGTCGAGGCCGTGGAGATGCTCAACGCCGAGGGGCTGCCCGAGGTGTACGCCCGGCACGCCCGGCACGCGGAGGCGACCCGCGCCGCCGTCCGCGGCTGGGGCCTCGAAGTCCTCTGCGCCGACGAGCGCGAGCACTCCGGGTCGCTCACCGCCGTCCTCCTGCCCGAGGGCCACGACGCCGACAAGGTCCGCAGGATCGTCCTGGAACGGTTCGACATGTCCCTCGGCGCCGGGCTCGGGAAGCTCGCCGGGAAGGTCTTCCGGATCGGGCACCTCGGCCACTTCAACGACCTCACCCTCGCCGGAACCCTCGCCGGGGTGCAGATGGGACTCCACCTCGCGGGAGTCCCCGCCGACCCGGCCGGGCTCCCCGCCGCGCTGGAGGTGCTCAGCACCCCGTGACGCCCCACCGCCCGACCGCATCCTTCCGGGAGCACCGCCCATGACCTCCGTCCACGAAAGCCCCGGAGCCGTGCCCCCGGCCCCGGCCGCAGACCGAACCACCGCCGACCGCGATCTCGAACACCGCCTGCGCCGCGAACTGGACGGCGAGGTCGCCTTCGACGACTACACCCGCAGGCTGTTCTCGCGCGATGCCAGCATGTACGCCATCACACCCCGCGGCGTCGTCTTCCCCCGACACGAGGACGACGTCCGGGCGGCCGTCGCCGCGGCCGCCGAACACGGCCTTCCGGTACTGCCCCGGGGCGCCGGCACCAGCCTCGCCGGGCAGACCGTCGGCCCCGGGCTCGTCCTCGACCTGTCCCGCCATATGAACAAGATCATCGAGCTCGACCCCGGCAGCCGTACCGCCCTGGTGGAGACCGGCGTCGTCCAGGACCAGCTCAACCGGGCCGCCGCCCCCCACGGGCTGATGTTCGGCCCCGACACCTCCACCAGCAACCGCGCCACCCTCGGCGGAATGATCGGCAACAACTCCGCGGGCAGCGGCTCGCTGCGCCACGGAATGACCATCGACCACGTCCGCGCCCTCGACGTCGTCCTCTCCGACGCCACCACGGCCCGCTTCGAACCCGTCGACGAGGCCGAACGCGCCCGCCGCGCCGGACGCGCCACCCTCGAAGGCCGGATCTACCGCGAACTCCCGGAGATCATCCGGGCCGACGCGGCGGCCATCGCCGACGGCTTCCCCCGCTTCTGGCGGCGCGCCTGCGGCTACCGCCTCGACCGGCTCGCCCGCGACGACATCCCCTTCGACCTGGCGAAGTTCGTCGTCGGTTCCGAAGGCACCCTGGTGATCGCCACCCGGGCCCTGGTCGATCTGGTGCCCAAACCCCGGCACACCGTCTTCGCCGTCGGCCACTTCACCTCCGTCGCCGGAGCCATCGGCGCCACCGAATCCGCCCTCTCCCTCAACCCGTCGGCCGTGGAGCTGATGGACCGCACGATCCTGGACCTGTCCCGCCGCAGGATCGAATACGCGTCCCTCGGCTCCCTCCTCGAAGGCGACCCCGAAGCACTCCTGTTCACCGCCTTCACCGGCGACGACGAGGCCGAACTGAAGGACCGGCTGGCCAAGCTGACCGAGCTGTGGCGGGCCGAGGGCCACGGCTACCACACCCTCCAGGCCGTCACCCCGGCCGAACAGACGGCCCTGCTGAAGGTCCGCAAGGCCGGACTCGGACTGCTGATGGCGGCGGGCGAGGGCACCCGGCGTCCGCTGGCCTTCGTCGAGGACACCGCCGTCGACCCCGTCCACCTCGCCGAGTACACCGCCCGCTTCAAGGACATCCTCGACGCCCATGGACTGACCGCCGGGTTCTACGGCCACTGCTCCGTCGGCTGCCTCCACATCCGGCCCTTCCTCGACCTCACCGACCCCGACCAGATCACCACCATGCGGACCGTCGCCGAGGAGATCAAAGACCTGGTCACCGAGTACGGCGGGGTCAACTCCAGCGAACACGGCGACGGACTCGCCCGCAGCGAGTTCAACCGGGAGATCTTCGGCGACGACCTGTACGAGGCGATGCGCCGGGTGAAGCGGGTCTTCGACCCCGACAACCGGATGAACCCCGGCAAGATCGTCGACGCCCCGTCGATGACCGACCATCTGCGCGATCCCGCCCTGCCGCCCGCCCCCGAACTCCGCACCCGCCTCGACTTCGAGGTGCTCGGCGGAATGCGCGGCGCCGCCGACCGCTGTATGAACATCGGACTCTGCCGCAAGAGCGGCACCGGCACCATGTGCCCCTCCTACATGGCCACCCGCAACGAGGAGGACTCCACCCGCGGCCGGGCGGGCGCCCTGGTCAAGGCGCTCTCCGAACCCGACCCCCGCAAGGCGCTCGGCGACGAACGCCTCCACGAGGTCCTCGACCTCTGCCTGATGTGCAAGGCCTGCAAGAGCGAATGCCCCCTCGGCGTCGATATGGCCACCCTCAAGGCCGAGGCCCTCTCCCACCACCACGACCTCCACGGCACCCCGCTGCGCTCCCGGATCTTCGGTTCGATCCGCTTCCTCAACAGACTGGGCTCCGCCACCGCGCCCCTGTCGAACCTGCCGGGCCGGATCGGCCCCGTACGGAAGCTGATGGACCGCCTGCTCGGCATCGCCCCCGCCCGGCCGCTGCCCCGCTTCGCCCGCCGCAACCTCGTCCGCTGGTTCCGCCGCCACCGGCGGACCGCGGCCGCCCCCGGCAGCCAGGGCGTCCTCACCTATCTCGCCGACTCCTTCACCACCTACACCGAACCGGAGATCGGCCGGGCCGCCATCGAAGTCCTGGAACGCGCGGGCTGGGACGTCCGGCTGGAGAGCGGGGGCTGCTGCGGCCGCTCCAGCCTCTCCAAGGGGCTGGTCGAGGACGCCGCGAACAAGGCGTTCGCCCTGGTGCACCTGCTCGCCGAGTCCACTCCACCGGGCTCACCCGTCGTCGGCTGCGAACCCTCCTGCCTGATGACCCTGCGCGACGAACACCGCGCCCTGCTCCCCGGTGACTCCGCCGTCGAGGACATCGCCGGCCGGGTCCAGCAGGTCGAAGAACTGGTCACAGCCGCCATCGACGACGGCAGGCTGACGCTCGGCGCCGACACCTGGCCCGCCGGACGGCGCCTCCTCTACCACGGCCACTGCCACCAGAAGGCGGAGGTCGGCACCGCCGCCACCGTCGAAATGCTGCGCCGCATCCCGGGCGCCGAGGTGGTCGAGGTCGACGCCGGCTGCTGCGGAATGGCAGGCTCCTTCGGTTTCGAGTCGGAGCACTACGACGTCTCCCTGACCGTCGGTGAGGACCGGCTCTTCCCGGCGGTACGGGCCGAGGGCGACGACACGGTCATCGTCGCCACCGGGGTCTCCTGCCGCCAGCAGATCTTCCACGGCACCGAGCGCACCGCCTGGCACCCCGTCCAGCTGATCCGCGCCGCCCTGGCCGAAGGCCCCGGGGACCCCGCTCACCCCGCGGCGGCCTCCGACGCCACCGACCGAGCCCAGCGGTAGTCCGCCTTTCCGCTGGGGGAGCGCCGGATCTCCCCCGCCACCACCAGTTGACGGGGGAGCTTGTACCCGGCCAGCCGGTCCCGGCAGTGGTTCCTGATCTCGTCCAGCGTGGGCGGCACCACCCCGTCGCGCACCTGGACGACGGCCGCGACCCGATGCCCCCACCGGGCGTCGGGTACCCCGGCGACCAGGGCGTCGTAAACACCCGGATGGGCCTTCAGGGCCTGCTCGACCTCCTCCGGATACACCTTCTCGCCACCGGTGTTGATGCACTGCGAACCCCGGCCCAGGACGGTGACCACCCCGTCTTCGTCCACCGTCGCCATGTCCCCGAGCAGCACCCACCGCTCGCCGCCCCGCCGGAAGAAGGTCTCCGCGGTCTTGGCCGGATCGTTGTAGTAGCCCAGCGGCACATGGCCGCGCTGCGCGATCCGGCCGGGTTCGCCCACCGCGACCGGTTCATACGTCACGGGGTCGACCACCGCCGTCCGCGCGTTGACCCGGAGCCGGAAACCCTTCTCCGGCCCCGAGTCCTCCGTGGCCGTCCCGTTGAAACCCGACTCCGACGAACCGAAGTTGTTCAGCAGCACGACGTGCGGCGCCAGCGCCGCGAACTCCGCCCGTACCGAATCCGACATGATCGCCCCCGACGACGAGACGCTGAACAGCGACGACAGATCCGTGCCCGCCATCGGCCCGGACAGCGCGTCGATGAGCGGCCGGAGCATCGCGTCGCCGACCAGCGACACCGTGCTCACCCGCTCCTTCTCCACCGTACGGAGCACGTCATCGGCCGTGAACCGGCGGTGCAGCACCACCCGCTGGCCGAAGTGGAAAGCGATGAACGCGGTCAGGGTGGACGTGCCGTGCATCAGCGGGGGAGCGGGGAAGAAAGTGAGCCCGTCACCGCCCGCGGCCACCCGCTCGGCCAGCTCCTCCGGCCGCCCCACCGGCACCCCCGTCGGCGCGCCGCCACCGAGCCCCGAGAAGAACAGGTCCTCCTGGCGCCACATCACCCCCTTCGGCATTCCGGTCGTACCGCCCGTGTAGACGATGAACAGATCGTCCGCCGACCGGGCGGGAAAACCGCGCTCCGGGGACGCCGCGGCCGTCGCTGCGGCGAAGTCCACCGCGCCCGGTACACCGCCCGCACCCGTGCCCGGCCCACCGACCCGCAGCAGATGCCGCAGCTTCTCCGTCCGCGGCAGCGCGCCCGCCACCCGCCCGCCGAACTCCGCGTCGAAGACCAGCGCCGCGAGATCCGCGTCCCGGTAGAGATAGACCAGCTCCTCCTCCACGTACCGGTAGTTGACGTTCACCGGCACGATCCGGGCCTTCAGGGCGCCCAGGAGCGTCTGCACATACTCCACGCCGTTGTACAGATGGAGCCCGAGGTGCTCGCCGGGCCGGATCCCCGCCGCGGTCAGATGGTGCGCGACCCGGTTGGCGGCCGCGTCCAGTTCCGCGTACGTCAGCCTGCGCTCCGCCCCCGTCCCGGGACGGTCGGCATAGACCAGCGCCTCCCGGTCCGGCACCGCGTCGACGACGGACTCGAACAGGTCGGCAAGGTTGTACTCCACCGTTCCTCCTGACCCTGGGCGCGTCCCGCGCGGCGCGGCGGACTCGGTCCGAGCCGCCCGCCGGAGTCCGGGTGCGCGTCCCGGCGTCCGGGACAGACGCCGGGACGCGCACCGGACGGTCGTCGGCCCGGACCGTCGGGCCGCGGGGCCCGGCCTTCGGGGCGGCCGGTCCGGGCGAACGCCCGGCGAGGCGCTCAGGCGGTCATTAGAGCGCCCGCCGCGGGAACTGGGAAGAGGCGCCGCACAAATTATCTGACTAACTGTCAGGAAACTATTGAACCGGCCGCCGGGCTCCTGCACCCTGTTCCCCGGTCCACGACGGGAGGCCCCGCGGATGGCACGGAACGGCGAGACACCGCAGCACCGGACCGGCAAGGAACACCAGGATTCCGGCACCGGAACCACGGAATACCAGGATTCCGGCGCCGGAGGGAACGGCGGGCAGGGGGCCGGCGGCCTCGGTACCGAGCATCTGACCGTCACCCGCGAGGGCGCCACCCTGATCCTCACCCTTGACCGCCCCGAGGCCAGAAACGCCCTCTCCCTGCCCATGCTCGTCGGCCTGTACGACGGCTGGCTGGCCGCCGACGCCGACGACTCCGTCCGCTCCGTCGTCCTCACCGGCGCGGGCGGAGCCTTCTGCGCCGGAATGGACCTCAAGGCGCTCGCCGGAGGCGGAACCGCCGGATCCGGGTACCGCGACCGGATGAAGGCCGACCCCGATCTGCACTGGAAGGCGATGCTCCGCCACCACCGCCCCCGCAAACCGGTGATCGCCGCCGTCGAGGGCCCCTGCGTCGCGGGCGGCACCGAGATCCTCCAGGGCACCGATATCCGGGTCGCCGGCGAGAGCGCCGTCTTCGGCCTCTTCGAAGTCCGCCGCGGCCTCTTCCCCATCGGCGGCTCGACCGTACGCCTGCCGCGCCAGATCCCCCGCACCCATGCCCTGGAGATGCTCCTCACCGGCCGCCCCTACACCGCCGCCGAGGCCCGGGACATCGGACTGATCGGCCGGGTCGTCCCCGATGGAACCGCCCTCGCCGCGGCCCTGGAACTCGCCGCCGCCGTCAACGCCTGCGGACCGCTCGCCGTCGAAGCCGTCAAGGCCTGCGTCTACGAGACCGCCGGACTGCCCGAAGCCGACGGCCTCGCCGCCGAACTGGCCCGCGGCCGACCCGTCTTCGACACCGAGGACGCCGCGGAGGGGGCCCGTGCCTTCACCGAGAAACGCGCCCCCGTCTACCACCGCCGCTGACCACCCACGACCCCTCACGGAGCCCGTATGACCAGCGCACCCGGGCCGCCCGGAACGAACCCCCTCACCGCCCCGCTGACCGTGGAGTTCCCCTTCACCCGCTCCCTCGGCCCCGTCCAGAGCGCCTTCCTCACCGGACTCCGCGAACGCGTCGTCCTCGGCATCCGCAGCAGCGCCGGAATCCTCGTCCCACCCGTCGAATACGACCCCGCCACCGCCGCCGAACTCCGCGAACTCGTCCAGGTCGGCACCAGCGGCACCGTCACCACCTGGGCCTGGAACCCCCGCCCCCGCCCCCGCCAGCCGCTCGCCCACCCCTTCGCCTGGGTACTGGTCAGGCTCGACGGCGCCGACACCGCCCTGCTGCACGTCCTCGACACCCCCGGACCCGAAGCCGTCCGCACCGGCATGCGGGTCAGGATCCGCTGGGCCGCGACCCGCAGCGGCGCGATCACCGACATCGCCTGCTTCGAACCCGACGACACCCCACCCGACGACACCCCACCCGCCCCCCGGCCCGTCCGCCCCCACGACGGCACCTTCGACTCCCCGGTCACCGGCATCACCACCCCCGCCCGCCTCGACTACACCCACACCCCCGGCCGCGCCCAGACCCGCTATCTCCAGGCCCTCGGCGGACGGAGGATCACCGGCGAACGCTGCCCCTCCTGCCACAAGGTGTACGTGCCGCCCCGCGGCGCCTGCCCCACCTGCGGTGTTGCCACCACCGGACAGGTCGAGGTCGGCCCCCGCGGCACCGTCACCACCTTCTGCATCGTCAACATCAAGGCCCGCAACCTCGATATCGACGTGCCGTACGTCTACGCCCATATCGCCCTCGACGGCGCCGACCTCGCCCTCCACGGACGCATCGGCGGCATCCCCTACGACGAGGTGCGGATGGGACTGCGGGTGGAACCCGTCTGGACCGACGGCGCCCGGCACCCCGACCACTACCGCCCCACCGGCGAACCCGACGCCCCTGACGACACCTACCGGGAGCTGCTGTGACACCCCCCGCGGACACGGCACCCGTCGCGGTCGTCGCCTTCGCCCAGACCGTCCACCGGCGGCGCACCGACGAACTGTCCGAAACCGAGATGCTGATGCCCGTCCTCCACGAGGTGCTCGCCGCCACCGGACTGCGCACCGCCGACATCGGCTTCACCTGCTCCGGCTCCTCCGACTACCTCGCCGGCCGGGCCTTCTCCTTCACCCTCGCCCTCGACGGTGTCGGCGCCTGGCCCCCGATCTCCGAATCCCATGTGGAGACCGACGGAGCCTGGGCCTTCTACGAGGCCTGGGTGAAACTGCTCACCGGCGAGACCGACACCGCCCTGGTCTATGCCTACGGAACCTCCTCCGCCGGAGACCTCAGGGACGTCCTCAGCCGCCAGCTCGACCCCTACTACACCGCCCCCCTCTGGCCCGACTCCATCGCCCTGGCCGCCCTCCAGGCCCGTGCCCTCATCGACGCCGGACACACCACAGGGCCGGCCCTCGCCGCGATCGCCGCCCGCAGCCGCGCCGACGCCGCCGCCAACCCGTACGCACAACTGCGCGGTGCCGTCACCCACGGCGACCCGCTCGTCCACCCCCTGCACACCGGAGACTGCCCGCCCGTCGGCGACGGCGCCGCCGCCCTGGTACTCGCCGCCGGGGACCGGGCCCGGGAGCTGTGCGCCCGCCCCGCGTGGATCACCGGCGCCGACCACCGCACCGAGGCCCATGCCCTCGGCGTCCGCGATCTCACCGACTCGCCCTCCACCCGGCACGCCGCCCGGCGTGCCGGGGCCTTCGACCGCCCCCTCGACCTCGCCGAACTCCACGCCCCCTTCACCTCCCAGGAAGTGGTGCTGCGCCGCGCCCTCGACCTCGACGAGAGGGTGAGGGTCAACCCGTCCGGCGGAGCCCTGGCCGCCAACCCCGTGATGGCCGCGGGCCTCGTCCGCATCGGTGAGGCCGCCGCCGCGATCCACCGCGGCGAGGCCGACCGCGCCCTGGCCCACGCCACCTCGGGCCCCTGCCTCCAGCAGAACCTGGTCACCGTCCTGGAAGGGGAGGCCTGATGCCCCGGGTGTCCAAGGAACCCGTCGCCGTCGTCGGCGTCGGCCAGACCGTCCACACCGCCGCCCGCCGCGACGTCTCCATTGCCGGACTGGTCCGCGAGGCCGCCCTGCGCGCCCTTGCGGACGCCGAACTGACCTGGGCGGACATCGACGCCGTCGTCATCGGCAAGGCCCCCGACTTCTTCGAGGGGGTGATGATGCCGGAGCTGTATCTCGCCGACGCCCTCGGCGCGGTCGGCAAACCGTTGATGCGCGTCCACACCGCGGGCTCCGTCGGCGGCTCCACCGCCCTGGTCGCCGCCCAGCTCGTGGCCGCCCGGATCCACCCCACCGTGCTGACGCTCGCCTTCGAGAAGCAGTCCGAGTCCAACGCCATGTGGGGCCTCTCCCTGCCCGTGCCCTTCCAGCAGCCGCTGCTCGCGGGCGCCGGCGGCTTCTTCGCCCCCCATGTCCGCGCCTACATCCGGCGCAGCGGAGCCCCCGCCACCACCGGCACCCTCGTCGCCTACAAGGACCGGCTCAACGCCCTCAAGAACCCGTACGCCCATCTCCACGAACACGGCCTCACCCTGGAGAAGGTCCGCTCGTCGCCCATGCTGTGGGACCCGGTCCGCTACTCCGAGACCTGCCCCTCCTCCGACGGCGCCTGCGCCATGGTGCTGACCGGCCGCGCCGGGGCCGCCCGGGCCCCCCGCCCGCCGGCCTGGCTGCACGGCGGCGCCATGCGCAGCGAGCCCACCCTCTTCGCGGGCAAGGACTTCGTCTCCCCCCGGGCCGGACGGGACTGTGCAGCCGACGTCTACCGGCAGGCCGGGATCACCGACCCCCGCCGCGAGATCGACGCCGCCGAGCTGTACGTCCCCTTCTCCTGGTACGAGCCGATGTGGCTGGAGAACCTCGGCTTCGCCGCCGAGGGGGAGGGCTGGAAACTGACCGAATCCGGCGCCACCGCCCTCGACGGCGAGCTGCCGGTCAACCCCTCGGGCGGGGTGCTCTCCACCAATCCCATCGGCGCCTCCGGCATGATCCGCTTCGCCGAGGCCGCCCAGCAGGTCCGCGGCGCGGCCGGGGAGCACCAGATCGACGGGGCCCGCCGGGCCCTCGGACACGCCTACGGCGGCGGCTCCCAGTTCTTCGCGATGTGGGTCGTCGGCACCGAACCCCCGGCCCGGTGAGCGGGCCGCCCGGCGTCCGGACCGTGCGTCCGGACACGTACCATGGCCGTATGTCCTTCCTCCGCCGCCGCAGCGCCGCCACACCCGCGGGCCCGGACTTCGACGTCCTGGCCATGGACCCGGGTGACTGGCCCGGAAACCTCGGTGCCGGGCTGCTGCCCGCCCCCGACGGCACCTGCCAGGGCGTCTTCCTCCGGTACGACCTGTTCGGCGGCCGCGGCCCCGCGATGATCATCGGCAATCTGCCCGAGGGCTCCCCGGCGCGGGAGCTGGAGGAGGGCCAGATCCCCTTCGAGGTCGCCCAGCTGCTCCTGGCCCTGGAGAACGACGAGCCCGTCGAGGTCACCGGCTCGGAGGACGTCCCCGTGATGCAGGGCGACAATCTGCTGATCGTCCGGCGGCTGAAGCTCACCGAGAGCCGGATCTCCTGCGTCCAGTTCGACCGCAGCGACAACGTCCTGGTCACCATCGCCAGCTGGGACCGCCCCATCACGGACGATCTGTACGCCCTGCTCAAGCCGCTGCCCGCGGAGCTGTTCCAGCAGGGCTGAGCCCGCCTCCGTACCTCCGGCGCGCCGCGTGACCACGGTGGATCACGCGGCGCGCCGCCGTATCCGGGAGCGGGCGGCGGTACGGCTCAGGCCGTGCGGGCCGTCGCGAGCCGGGCGGCCGCCGTCCCGAGGCCGGTGGGCCCGCCGATGCGGGCGGCCGGTGCGTCCGGGCGGATGTCCTCCGGGCCGTAGCGCCGGACGTGGCGGTGCCAGTTGAGGATGCCCGCCAGCCAGTCCTCCAGCTCGGTGACATAGGCGTCGAGCGCCTTCCGCTGCCGCTCGCCGAGCCCGAAGTCGGCGCAGACCACGGGCAGCTCGTGCTCCTTGATGTGGAGGAACTGCCGCAGCCGTCCCGCCATGAGGTCGTGGACGATCGCCACGGCCCGCGGATAGTCGCAGTCGAAGAAGGTCTGCACCACCAGCACCGCATTGTGCAGATCGCCCTCGGCCTCCACCTCCTTCCGGTACGAGAAGAGGTCGTTGATCAGACTGCCGTAGGTGACCGCGGCGCTCTCCAGCGCGGCCACGGGACCGCTCCCCAGCACCTCCGCGGGCAGCTCCGCGCGGTGTCGCAGCCGGCACAGCAGCAGCGTCAGATCCGAGCCGAAGGTGAACCGCCGCATCTCCAGATAGTCCACCGGATCCGGCACCCGGCGCTGGACGGTGTTGTGCAGCTCCCACAGCCAGCTCTCCAGCATCACCCCGACCGAGGCGCGCAGTTCGGCCCGGGCGTCCCGGTCCATGGGCCCGGCGGTACGCTCCCAGAGGTCCGCCAGCCCGCGCTCCAGAGGGCTGACCGCGAATCCCGGGGCCGAGGCGGGGGCGTCGATCGGCAGACAGGCCATCAGCCGCTCATTGGCCAGCGCGGCGCCCGCCGGGTTCCCGGAGCGGCCGAAGACCAGCGGATAGTAGTCGTCCGCATAGGTGCCCCAGGTCAGCCACTCGGCGCTCAGCTCCAGCTCCTCCGGCGTGGCGTCGGGGTCCAGACCGGCCGAGCAGAGCGCGAGGTCGAAGCCCCGGGCCATCGTCTCGTCCCAGATATCGTCCAGCAGCCCCGTCGCCCGCGCCCAGGCCACCGACTTCTCCCGGGCGTCCGCGTGATGGGGGCTGAGCCGCAGCGGGAACGGCAGCGCGAACTCCGGCAGCAGCAGCGGCCCGGCCGACACGTGCGGCCGGTGCGTCAGCGTCCGCAGCCGGGCCCGCGCCGGGCGGCCGAAGAGCGTCTTCACATCGAGCGCCGATGTACCGAGCCCGCTCACGGGTACGCCGCTCGGCCGGACGGCCTCGTTCATATAGCGGCTGGAGCGCAGATGCCACTCGTGGCCGCCGGACTGCCAGTCCTGGAGCCCCTTGGCGTACAGCGCGACCGCCGCGGACTCCTCCGGCGCGAGCCCCCGCTCCAGACAGAGCGCCGGGACCTCGGTGAGCGCGGTGTTCTCGAACTGCTGGAGCCGGGAGGTCAGCAGATCGTTGACGGCTTCCGCCGCCTCCTGCGTCGTACAGGACAGAAAGGTCTCCAGGACCAGCACACCGTTGCTCAGCTCGCCCTCGTCCTCTACCTCGCGCTGGTAGGAGAAGAGGTCGTTGCGGAGGTGCACCGCGTCGGCGAAGGTCTCCGTCAGCACCCGCAGGGGCCGGCTCCGGGCCACCGGAGCGGGCAGCTCGGCCCCTGCCGCGAACTCCACCAGCTGCGCCGACCAGGGCGCGCCGCCCACCTTGCGGCGCATCTCGACGTACTCGACGGGGTTGGCGATCCGGCCCTCGTTGATATTGGCCAGCTCCCAGTCCGACTCGTTCAGCAGATTGCGGGTGGACTCGGAGAACCGGGCGCGCCACTGCGGGCCCATGAACGGCACGGTCCGCCGCCACAGATCGGCGAGACCGGCCTCCACGGGGTTGGTCGGCTCCGGCATGCCGCTCTCCGGGTCCAGCGGCATGAAAGCGGCCAGCCGGTCCAGGTAGATCCGCCCGCCCGCACGGTTGCGGGGCCGTTTGAAGACCTCCAGGAAGTGGTCGTCGAAGAAGAACACCCACACGTACCAGTCGGTGACCAGCGACAGGACGTCCGCGTCGCAGTCGGGGTGGGTCCAGGCGCAGAGCCCGGCGTAGTCGTGCGCCTCCAGATCGCGCTCCTCCCAGATGCCGGAACCTTCCAGCATCCCCATCTCCCGGGCCCAGGCGCGGGTGTGCGTCCGTGCCGTCTCGGCATGGGGGTTGAGACGCGCCGGATACGGCACGTAGAAGTCGGGCAGGACGAAGGGCTGTGCCATACGTGCCGGGCCTCTCGGATCGGGCGGAACGTTTCCGGCCAGTCCTGCCCTTCCCCCGTACGGCCTACGCCCCGATCTGATGAGTCGTACCGGTATCCGAACGCCGGTACGGGCGTGCGCCCGCGCGCATCTGCGCTCGGCGCACCCCGTGCGACCAGCCGGAAGTCCCTCCGGAGGTGGGGTGAGGTCCGGCGGTCCGGCCGGAACTCCCGGTGCCGCGAACCACTCGATAGGGAGAAGCCTCGAACGGCTGTACCCATGAATATCTGTGCAGTGTCCCGCCGTCGTACGGCATGTCCCGGCCGGGCCCGGATCGGTACCGGGATCGGCACTCGGGGAGCGGAAATCCCGCTGCTGGCCGGTCCGTTCGGGGTCCGTTACGCTCGCCGGGGTTGTCCGTGGACCATCACCCGGCCGGACCGCCGGGCAGCGGGCAGCGGGGATCGGGGGAGCAGATGAAGAGGGTCCGAGTCCCGCGGGACGTGGCGGAACTGTTCGATGAGGCCACCGGTGAACGCGGCTGGGAGGGCCCCGTCCGGCATGCCGTCGGCGGCCGCGAAGGCAACGGCTCCTGGACCCAGGCCGGCGCCATCGGCGCCTTCGCCCTGCTGGCCGGCGCGCTGACGACCTGGGGGGTCCTCCACACCTGGGACGAGCTCGACGGCCGGCTGGTGATGGGCTTCGGCTTCGGCTATCTCATCACCCTCCTGGTCGGACTGGCCGCCGTCGCCCACCGCCCCGGACCCGAACGGCCCGCCGTCTGGTTCCAGCTGTACGACGACGGGCTCGCCCACTACCGGCAGGGCGCCCGCCGGCCCACCGTCCTCGCCTGGAACGAGATGGACCGCGCCGTCCACCACATCACCCGGGTCCAGGATTCCGCGGGCCGCGAGATCCGGCGCGTCCACTCCCTGAGCGTCATGCCCCTGCCGGATCCCGTCCACCGGATCCATCGCGGCACGGTCGCCCTGCCGCCCGGCTTCCCCGACGCCGAGGTGCTCGCCCGGTACGTCACCGCCCGCACCCGCTGACCCGCCACCCGCGCCGCGCCCTGACGACCGCAGCGGCGAACGGGCCGTAACGACCGCGCCGCGGCCCCGGTGCCCCCGCACCGGAACCACGGCCACAGCAGTACCTTTCGGCTCAGCGCGTACCCACCGCCGCCCGCACGGCCCGCCGCGCCATCGCGCAGTCGTCGTGCAGCCGCCGCAGCAGCAGCCGCTGCTGCTCACCGGTCGAAGGGCCGCCCGTGGCACCGCTCACCGGCGGCGCCTCCCGCATGGTCCGCTGGACGGCCGTCTCATAGGTACGGATCTCCCGGGTCAGCACCAGCATCAGATTCACCAGGAACGCGTCCCGGGCCGCGGGCCCCTTCCGGGTCGCGAGCTGGCTGATCCGCCGCCGCTCGGCGGGGGCGTCCCCGAGCACCGCCCAGAGCGTCGCCAGATCGTAGCCGGGCAGGTACCAGCCCGCGTGCTCCCAGTCGACCAGCACCGGACCGGCCGGGGACAGCAGCATGTTCGACAGCAGCGCGTCGCCGTGGCAGAACTCCCGGACCGCACCGCGCCCGCCCGCGGACCCCGGGCCCCGCAGCAACTGCCGCAGATCGCCGAGATCGCGGTCGGTGAACATCCCGAGCTCGTGGTAGCGGGAGATCCGGGACGCGTAGTCCAGCGGAGCCTCGAACAGCCCGGCGGGCGGCCGCCAGTCGTTCAGCCGGGTCACCGCGCCCACCGCCGCCCGTACGTCCGCCCGCGGCGGGGCCTCCACGGGGTGCCGGGCCAGCGCCGCAGCCCTCCCCGGCATCCGTTCGATCACCAGGGTGCAGTTCTCCGGATCCGCGGCCACCAGCCGGGGTACCCGGACGTCCTGGGGACGGTGCCGGACGAAGGTGCGGTAGACAGCTATTTCGTGCCGGAACCTTTCCTTCCAGACGGGGGAGTGGTCGAGCAGGCATTTGGCGACGGCCGTGGTGCGCCCGGTGGTGCCCACGATCAGCACGGAACGGCCGCTGCGGCGCAGCACCTGCACCGGATGGAACTCCGGGCAGATCCGGTGCACCGAAGCCACGGCCATCCGCAACTGGGTGCCCTGAGGGCCCGACAGGTCGATCCTGCCGCTGAGCGGCTGGCCCGCCACCGGCACGGCCGGCCGCCGCAGCCGGTTCGCGGGCTTGGGATCGAGATACGGCCCCGAACCGGCCGGCACGGCGGGACGCTGCGGCCGGGGCGGGGCGGACACGGAGGACGATGCTGCGTACATGGGGGTGACAGATCCCTTCGTGCGCCGACGGAAAGCGTGCGCCGCCCCGGCCTCACGGCCCCGCACCCTGGGGAGTGCGACCGCCCGCCGGGCCGGGGTGGCGCGTTCCTACGTCACACCAGCGCACGGGTGGCACACCATCTGGCGGACCCTGGCGAACCCTGGCGAATAGTCGCCACCCCCCTGGCGCGGGGCTACTGTCAACTCAGCCGAGAACCTGGGGGCTTTACGTGACCGGAGGACCCAACACCCGCCTGAGTGACCTGTTCGGCATGGCCGGCTGGTCCAAGGGTGAACTGGCGAGACTCGTGAACCGGCAGGCGGCGGCCATGGGCCATCCGCAGCTGGCGACCGACACCTCGCGGGTGCGGAGGTGGATCGACATGGGGGAGACCCCGCGCGACCCCGTTCCGCGGGTGCTGGCCGCCCTCTTCACCGAGCGGCTCGGCCGTGTCGTGACCACCGAGGACCTGGGCTTCGTCCGGAGCGGGAGAGCGGGCAGGCGCAAGGGCGCACGGGCCGCGGAACACGCGGCGAACCCCGAAGGCCTTCCCTGGGCCCCCGACCGGACGGCGTCGGTCCTCACTGAATTCACGGGAATGGACCTCATGCTCAACCGACGCGGGCTGGTGGGCGCGGGCGCGGCGCTCGCCGCAGGCTCCGCCCTCACCGGCGCCATGCACGACTGGCTGCACAGCGAACCCGCACTCGTGACCGACCCCCACCCCTTCACCTCCCACGCCGACACCGCCGGGTACGACCGCTATGAGGCCGCGCCCATCGGATCGCAGGAGATCGCCGCGCTGGAGCGCTCCGTCGAGGTCTTCCGGGCCTGGGACGCCTCCCGCGGCGGCGGACTCCAGCGCAAGGCCGTCGTCGGCCAGCTGAACGAGGTGGGCGGAATGCTCGCCTACCGCCATCCCGACCACCTCCAGCGGCGGCTGTGGGGCGTGGCCGCCAATCTCGCCGTACTCGCCGGGTGGATGTCCCACGACGTCGGCCTGGAGCCCACCGCCCAGAAGTACTTCGTCATCGCCGCCCATGCGGCGCGCGAGGGCGGCGACCGGCCCAGGGCGGGCGAGGCGCTGTCCCGTGCCGCCCGCCAGATGGTCCATCTGGGCCGCCCCGACGAAGCCCTCGACCTGATGAAGCTGGCCCAGTCCGGATCCGGCGACGAGACGCTGCCGAGGACCCGGGCGATGCTCTGCACCATCGAGGCCTGGGCCCAGGCGTCCCTGGGGCAGGGGCAGGCGATGCGGCGGAAACTGGGGGAGGCGGAGGAGCTGTTCGTCTCCGACCGGGGCGATGTGCCGCCGCCTAGCTGGATGCAGATGTTCGACGAGGCGGATCTGCACGGGATGGAGGCGCTGGCGTACCGTACCCTCGCCGAGCACGAACCGGCGGCGGCCACGATCGCCAGGGGCCATGCGAGAAAGGCCCTCCAGCTCCGTGAGGGCGGCCGGCAGCGGTCCAAGATCTTCGACTACATCTCGATGGCGTCGGCCTGCTTCATCGCCGACGACCCCGAGGAGGCCGACCGCTATGCCCGGCTGGCGCTGGTGTCGATGGGGGAGACCTCGTCGCACCGGACCTGGGACCGGCTTCGCGAGATGTACCGGCTGACCGGCCGCTTCGCCGGCCACAGCACGATCGGGGGGCTCAGGGAAGAACTGGAACGGGTGCTGCCGCACAGCCCGTCCGGGCGGGGCGGGAGCCTGCCGGTCTGACCGCCGTGTCCCGTGCTGCCGCCCGATGACGGTGCCTTCGGCGGTGCGTCAGGCGCTGATCCGTGCCACCAGTACGCAGGCGTCGTCCTTGCGTCCCGTACCGAAGGCCTCGGCGACCATCCGTACGCCGTCCTGGGCGTCCCGCGCGTCCGATAACCGGGGGGCGAGCGCGAGCAGGCCGGTGACCGCGGACTCCTCCGCCGCGCCCGTGCGGGTCAGCCCGTCCGTGTGCAGCACCAGGAGGTCGCCGGGGTGCAGTTCGACCTCGTTCTGTTCGTAGCGCGGGGTCGAGGTCGCCCCGAGCAGTACCCCGTCCGGCGGGGTCAGGGGGCGCCCCGTCCCGCCGCGGAACAGCAGCGGGGCGGGGTGGCCCGCCTGGGCCCAGGTCAGGGTGCGCCGCGCCGGGTCGATCCGGCAGCACACCGCGCTCCCGAGAGTCGGCTGTACGGCGGACTCCAGCAGATGGTTGAGATGCCCCATCACCGCCTCGGGCGCGATTCCGGCGACCGCCATCCCGCGCAGCGCGCCCAGCAGCATCGCCATCGACGAGGTCGCCGCCACCCCGTGGCCGGTGAGGTCGCCGACGCTCAGGACACAGGCGCCCGTGGGGAGTTCCAGCGCGTCGTACCAGTCGCCGCCGATCAGATCGGAGTTGTCGGCGGGGAAGTAGCGGGCGGCGACGTCGAGTTCGGTCGGGCCGCCGAGGGGGAAGGCGAGGGAGCCGCGCCACGGCGGCAGGACGGCCTCCTGCATCTCCACGGCCATCCGGCGCTCGGTCCGCTCCCGGTGCCGGCGCTGCCGGAGCGTCTCCCGGCTGTCGCGGACCGCCTCCTCACTGCGGCGTAAGGCGCTGACGTCCCGGAACACCGCCCACATGGAGGCCGTCGAACCGTCGGCGTCGAGGACCGGTTCGGCCATCATATGGACGGTACGGACCTGACGGTCGGGCCGGACGATCCGGAACTCCGCGTCGATGGGGCGGCCGTCGACCAGACAGCCCGTGACCAGGGCGGTGAGGAGCGACTGGTCGTCGGGGTGGACGACCGACGGCAGCTCGTCCAGGGTCATGGCGCCGCTGCCGGGACGGCGGCCCAGGATCGTGAACAGTTCGTCGGACCAGTTGACCGCATCGGTCAGCAGATTCCACTCGGCGCTGCCCACCCGGTTGAGGAGCGTCCCCGAACTCTGGGCGTGGTCGGCCTCGTACGCCGCGAGACCGGGCGTACGGGCGAAGGGGTCGGGCCCGCCGAGGTCACCGGTCCCGGACCACACCGGCACCGGAGGCCACGCGGCACCCGGGTCCCCGGGCAGCCCCTGGCGCAACTGCCCCAGATGAGTGCCGATGTCGTCGAGCTGATGGACGGCCAGATCGCACAGGGCCCGCTGCCACCGCCCCTGCGGATGGTCGTCGTCCGCCACCGAGTCCCGGCGGACCGCGTCCACGGCGCCCCGCAGTCTGCGCGCCCGGCTGATCAGCGCGTCCACGGCGACGGGGCCCGTGTCTGACCCGTCCTCCGGCAGCTCGCCGGGACGGTCCTCGAACACCTGGGAGGGCATGTCGTACTCCGATGCGGGGCGTGGCCTCGGGCCGGATCCGGGTCGGGTCGGAACAAGGGGTCATGACGACTGTTGCACAGGGAGCGGCGGCTCGTAAGGCGTTTGGCAACACTCGACCAGCGGGTGCCGATGGCATATGTCGTCGGACGGACGGGCCGGGTGCGGCGGCGGGTGATCAGCACCTGTCTACCCTGCCGGGCGCGCCGCGTGGAAGAGGCGCAGGCGCAAGACACCCGTGCGATCGACCGCCTCCGCAAGGGTTTTCGGCCTCCGGGTGCCTGTCCGGGAGGAAGTGTCCGGGGCTGCCCCCGCCGCCGTACGTCCTCCGCCCGGAGGGCCCGGATACCGCGCCCGCCCCCTCCGCGGGCGCGGCATCCGGGGCGGCCCCGGTTCAGCGGCCCGCGGCCTCCCAGCGCTCCCGGTTCAGGAACGCGAGCCTGGCCCGCTTCTCCGGCTTGTCGATCTCCGGGCCCGCCTCGAAACCGGCGCTGAGCATCCGGCCGATCGCCTTGTCGTTGCGGGCGTCGGGTTCGACGACGATCCGCCGGGCGGCCGGGTCGCCGAACACATAGCCGAGCAGCGCGGTCATCAGCCCGGCGGTGAAACCGCGTTCGCCGTGCGGTACGCCCCCGGCCGCCGGGCCGATCAGCAGATGCACGCCCACGTCCCCGGGGCGTACCTCGTAGCAGTCGCCGAGCGGGTCCGCGGCCGGATCGTAGGTCTGGAAGAGCGCGACGGGCTCACCGTCGCGCTCCACCAGGAAGGCGTGGTGGGTGGTGAGGGAGTCCACGTACGCGTAGATGTCCCGCACCTGTTCGCGGCTGTGCCCGAGCATGCCCCAGAACCGGGCCCGCTCCGCCGTGACCCAGGAGTGGACGGTGTCGAGGTCGGCGACCGGGTCGAGCGTCAGGACGCTCACGGTGCCGAAGCCCTCGACCTTCCGGACATGGACCGGTTCGCGCACGGCGGCACGGGCGGCCGGAGCCGCGGCGGGCGCGGCGGGGGAGTCAGCGGACATCGTTCGGGGTCTCCTCGGTGAGCTTGTTCCAGTCGGTGACGACGGGGGCGAGTTCCCCCGAGAGCCACAGGGGGAGCTGGTCGCGGCGGTGGGGGTCCCCCGGGACCCCGGAGGCCCCCAGCGGCACGCTCCAGAGGCTGTTGTCGCGGCGCGACAGATCCCAGACGTAGCGGGCGGCGGGGCCGCGCCAGCTCGTATCGGTGACACCGGGGACGCTGGTGGTGGCCAGGACGCAGTCGTGGTCCCCCGGCAGACCGGGCCAGCCGCCCTCCGGCGGGGCCTCGTGCGCCCCGCCGGGCAGCGCCTGCCACGGCGTGAGCCGGTGCCGGTCCCCCCAGACGTCGTCGGGCCGTCCGGCCCGGTCCTTCGCGACGTCCTCCAGCGCCTCCCGAACCGCCTCGGTGAGATCGGCGCGGGGCAGCGCGCGCGAGCCGAGCAGCCCTTCGAGGGCGAACGCGACGCGCGGCACGAACGCGGTCCACGGGCGCAGTTCATCGGGCCAGGTGCCGCCCCCGACGGCCTCGGCGAGGCCCCGGAAGACGGGATGCGCGGCGATCCGCAGGACCACGGCCGACCGCACGTCGGCGTAGCGGGCGGCGTCCGCGCTCTCCGCGTCCATCCGGAGGTCCCAGCCGGCCAGCCGGTCCCGGAGCGCCGCTGCGGCCGGGCTCAGCCCCTCCAGTCCCGCCAGCAGCGCCAGCAGAGGGCGGGCCGATGCGATCCGGGTGTCCATGTGCACCGCGGCCATGCCCTCTGCCGTCCACGCCCGCCGTCCGTACAGCAGCTCACGGATGCGCGCGGCCCGGTGCGGCGCGGCGAACTCCACGCCCAGCGGCTCCGCGAGCCCCCGCTCGTTCGCCATCACGGCGATCGCGCCGACGGCCGCACGGGGCGGGGGCCGCCAGCCGCGCCAGGCGTACCGGGGTTCCCACGCGGGCACGGTCCGCAGCAGGTTCTCCCGGTCCCGGTGGGGCACCCGGCCCGCGACCCGGTGCAGCAGCCCGCCCTCGGTATCGGCGGCGAGGACGACGTTGACGGGTTCGGCCCAGCCGTCCAGCGCCCGGTCGACGTCGCCGACGGTCCGCGCCCGCAGCAGCGCGGGGAGGGCGGCGAAGCCCAGTTCGGCGGTGACCCGCGGCGGGGTGCGCAGACTGAGCACCTCGGCGTCGCCGCGTCCGCCGGAGACCACCGGACCGCGGTCGGTTTCGATCACCTCGACGTCCACCGGCGCGCCCCCGGCGACCTCGACGGTTTCGGTACGGGCCCGGGCGGGGCGCCAGCCCTCGGGGCCGAGCGCCTCAAGACCGCCGTCCGGCAGCTCCCGCAGCCGCTCCCGGTACAGATCCTGGTAGTCGGCCATGGCGTTGGTGATGGCCCAGGCGACGCCCCCGGCATGGCCGAAGTGGGCGATGCCGGGCACCCCGGGCACGGCGAGCCCGACGACGTCGAACTCGTCGCAGGCCAGCCGGATCTGCTGGTAGACGCCCGGGTCCTCGACGGGCCGGTGCGGATCCCCGGCGATCAGCGGGGCGCCGTGCGCCGTCCGGTCCGCGCCGACCAGCCAGCCGTTGCTCCCCGAGCCGTTCGCACCCTCGGCGGAGAAGAGCCCGACGGCCTCGTCGCCGAGCGCCCGGGCCACCTCCTCGCGCCAGATCTTCGTGGGGAACCCGGCGAAGAGGATATGGGTGCTCAGCCAGATCCCCAGCGGCACCCACGGCTCCCAGGTGCGGGGCCGGAGCCCGGTCTCCGCGAACCGGGGATCCCGCCGGGCGCCCTCGGCCATCCCGGCGTTGACGCCGTCGACGTAGTGCCCCACCCAGGCGGCGGTGGCTTCGTCCAGCGACAGATAGCAGCGCCGTGCGGTGTCGTCGATGAGGGACCGCCGGGCGAACGCGTCCCAGCCCGCGGCCGCGGCACCCAGGAACGACGCGGACGTGCCCTGCGAACGGTGCCGTTCGACGTCGATCTGCCAGGCCCGGTCGACGGCGGCGTTCCACCCCTGGGCGCGGGCGAGCTCCGTCGCGCTCTCCGCCCGCAGATGCGGAATCCCCCGGTCGTCCCGGTAGACCCTGAAGTTCACCTGTCCCGCCCCTCGATGACGACGCCCCACCTCATTTAGGTTAGGCTCGCCTAAGTTACTGTACGGACGTTCGGATGAACAAATGCGAACGAACAGGAAGGAGTAGGGCGTGGGACATGGCTGGGAGGGTGTGGTCCTCAAGTTGATGCGGGGGAAGGACTTCCGGTTCACCGTCACCGGGAGCGAGGCGGTCGGCGACCGCTACCACCGCGTCCACTTCACCGACGGCGGCATGCTGGCGCAGACCGGAACCCACCCCACCATGTGGGTCCGCGTCTGGTTCGGCAACGCCGGCAAACCCCACCAGCGCGCCTACACCCTGGTCGACCCCGACCCCGCACAGGGCACCTTCAGCCTCGAATTCGCCCTGCACCCCGGCCCCGCCTGCGACTGGGCCCGGGCCGCCCGCCCCGGCGACACCGTGGACGCGACCCTCCAGGGCACCGGCTTCACCGCCCCCGACCCCCTGCCCGGCCGGCTCGTCCTCATCGGGGACCCCGCCTCCCTGCCCGCGATCAACTCCCTCCTCGACGCCCTCCCCGACACCCCGGCGACCGTCTTCTTCGAGACCGGCCACCCCTCCGACGAGCAGCTGCCGTTCCGTCTCGACCCCCGGCTGCACGAACTGCGCACCGTCCCGCGCACCGGCGGCGGTGCCGGTCTGGTGGCCGAGGTGAAGGCGGCCCTGCCCGGGCTGATCGGGGACCCCACGGCCGCGTACGTGTGGATCGCCTGCGACACCGTCACCACGCGGGCCCTCGCCTCGTACGCCCGGAAGAACCTCGCCCTGCCCAAGGACCGGGTCGACGCCCTCGGCTACTGGCGCGCGACGGCCTGAACCACGGGCCCGGTGGGCCCGGGGGACCGCCCCGCCGGTGCATGTAATACTCACTCCATGAGTTCACCCATGACGGGCGGTCGGGCCGCCGGCTCGGCAGGTCCGGCCCCGGACATCCGGATCCGCCGGGCGACGGGCGCCGACGCCCGGGCGCTGACCCGGATGGTCCGCACCTCGGGTGCGTACGACGGCCACTACGCCTCCGTCGTCGCCGGGCTCACCGTCGGCCGCGACTACATCGCGGCCCGCTGCGTCCATGTCGCCGTCGGTGCCGACGGAGCCCGGCTCGGCTTCTACGGCCTCCTGACCGACACCGCCGAACTGGACCTGCTGTTCGTCGCCGACCGCGCCCAGGGTCTGGGGATCGGACGACTGCTGATCGCCCATATGACCACCGAGGCCCGCCGCCACGGCCTGGACTCCGTCCGCGTCGTCTCCCACCCGCCCGCCGAGGGCTTCTACCGCGCGATGGGCGCCGAACGCACCGGCACGGCACCCCCCAACCCACCG
The DNA here is from genome assembly GCF_003932715.1 of Streptomyces tsukubensis. Lineage (NCBI taxonomy): Bacteria > Bacillati > Actinomycetota > Actinomycetes > Kitasatosporales > Streptomycetaceae > Streptomyces > Streptomyces tsukubensis. The sequence goes on from NZ_CP020700.1 coordinate 7,902,549, forward strand.
GCGGTGGCCTGGCCCCGCCCCGAACTCCGCTTCCGCATCCCGGCCGCCCTCTGACGGCCCGGTCCCTGACGGCCCGGTCCCTGACGGCCCGGCGGCCCGGCGGCCCGGCGGCCCGGCGGCCGGGACCGGAGGCCGCCCACGGGTCCGTACCGGCGGGGGTACGGACCCGCGGGACCGTACCCCCGCCGGAGGCACCCGGCCTCAGACCACCGCCCCCGAAGGATTCCGGTCACGCGCGGAGCGCACCGGCTCCCGGCGCGGCCGGTCCCGGCGGCCCGAGGTCAGGATCACCGCCAGCGGCATCGCCGTGAACACCGTGGACGCCACCCCCGCCACGACCCCCGCCAGCAGCGCCACCGAGAAGTCCGCCAGCGAATCGCCGCCCAGCACGGCCAGGGCGGCCAGCACGAACAACGCCCCCATACCCGTGTTGACGGTCCGCGGCAGGGTCTGCGCCACCGCCAGGTCCGCCAGATCGGGCCACGCCGCGCGCGGCGCCGAACGCCGCAGCTCCCGCAGCCGGTCCAGCACCACCACCGAATCGTTCACCGAATAGCCGACGACCGTCAGCAGCGCCGCCAGGAAGACACTGTCCACGGGCTTTCCCAGCCAGGCGAAGAGCCCCACCACCAGCAGCACGTCCTGAGCCATCGCCGCCACCGCCGACACCGCGAAGGTCCAGCGGAACCGCAGTGCCAGATAGCCCAGCTGAGCCGCCACGGCCACCCCCAGCGCGATCAGCGCCTGAGTGCGCAGCTCGGCGCCGAGACTCGGCCCGATCCGCTCGTCCCGCTCCACCCGCGCCCCGTCCGCGACCTCGCCCAGCGCCGCCGAGATCCGCGACTGCTCCGCATCGCTCAGCTCCCCGGTCCGTACGGTGATCCCGCCCTCGCCGGACTCCTGAACCACGGCCCGCGGGAACCCGGCGTCCGATACGGCCTGCCGCGCGGTGTCCGCGTCGACGGTCCGCCCGGTCACGTACTCCGTCTGACGCCCCCCGGTGAACTCGACGCCGAATTCGAGACCGCGCACCCCGATCCCGACCACCGCGGCCAGCAGCAGCCCGCCGCACAGCCCGAGCCACAGCTTCCGGCGGCGCATCAGCCTCGGCGGACGCTTCTCCAGCCTGGTCCGCAGCCTGCCCTTGGACGCGATCCCGGTCAGACCCGGCCGCCGTCGCACCCACGGCCGGTGCAGGATCCACTCGGCGAACAGCCGTGTGATCACCATGGCCGAGACGAGGGACGCCAGCACGCCGATCGCGAGCGTCACCCCGAAGCCCTTGACCGGGCCGACCGCGAAGGCGAACAGCAGCCCCGCCGCCAGCAGTGTCGTCACATGGGAGTCCGCGACGGCGCTCCACGCCTTGCGGAAACCGGTCCGCAGCGGTTTCCGGGGATCCACCGCGTCCCGTTTCCCGCGCGGGAACTCCTCCCGGGCCCGTTCGAAGACCAGGACGTTCGCGTCGACCGCGATCCCGATCGCCAGCACGAACCCGGCGAGCCCGGGCAGGGTGAGCGTCGCCCCCAGCGCCACCACCGCGGCGTACGAGATCAGCCCGTACAGCGCCAGTGCCACCGTGGCCAGCAGCCCCAGCAGCCGGTACACGACGACGATGAACACGCCCGTGCACACCAGCCCGATGACCGCCGCCCAGAAGCTCGCCCGGATCGCGTCCTCGCCCAGCGTGGGCCCGACGGTGCTCTGATGGAGGGTGGTGACCGGCACGGGCAGTGCGCCGCCCTTCACCAGCGCGGCCAGCTCCCGCGCCTCGTCCCCGCCGAACCCTCCCGTGATCTGCGCCGAACCGCCCGTGATGCCCGCGCCGCAGGCCACCGTGCGTTCCATCCCCGGGGCCGAGACGATCCGGTCGTCGAGCACGATCGCCACCCGCCGCGCCGGATCGCCCGGCGCGGCACAGGCCGCCTGCCCGGTGATCCGTGCCCAGTCCTTCGCCCCGCCGCCGCGGAACGCGAGATCGACGGTCCAGCCGCGTCCCGACGCGGGGTCGAGCACCGCCTCGGCGTCCTTCACCCCGTTCCCGGTCAGTGCCGGAGGCGCCAGGGCCAGGAAGCTGCCCGGTGCGTCCGGGTCGGGCAGCACCCGCGACCCGTCCGCCGCCGGAGCGGCCGCGGGCCCGGCGGTCGCGCCCCGGACGGGGTGGAAGGTGAGCTGGGCGGTCCGGCCGATCGCCGCCGCCGCCTCACGGGGGTTGTCGACACCGGGAAGTTCGACCACGATCCGCCGGTCCCCGGAGCGCGCGAGGGACGCCTCGGCCACCCCGAGCGCGTCCACCCGCTGGCGGAGCACCTCCAGGGTCCGGTCGGTGGCGGCGGCGTCGGCCCGCACGGTGGGGGAGTCCCGGGTCTCCAGGACGATCCGGGTACCGCCCCGCAGGTCGAGCCCCAGCCGCGGGGCCGAGGTCAGGGCGATCAGCAGGGAGACCGCGACGACGGCGAACGCGGCGAGTGCCCGCCACAGGTTGCCGCGGGGTGCGCGCGAGGTACGCGATGCGCGCGATATGGGTGAGGTACGGGAAGACATGGCTGCTCCACGGGCAGTCCGCGGACGTGACGCGTCCGCGGACACGGGAAGGAGTCCGGGCCCGGTCGGACGGCCGCACGGGGGCGGCAAGGGACCACGGCACCGGAGGGCGCGCGTCCGGCGGCCCCGGCCGGCTGCTGCCTGCGGGGTGCGGGGACGCGACGGACGGCGGCGGCCGCCGGGGGAGTGTCCGCGGAGCGGTCCCGTCCGCCGCTGGGCCGGACGGGAGGCGCCGGACACGACCGAAGGGCGGTCGCCGGAGCGTCAGTTGCCGTGGGGAGAGGGAGGAGCCCTGGTACGAGGGGTGTCGACGCCGCGGGCGGGGGGCGCGCGCTCCTGCCGCGGGCCGACGGCCTCGCGGCCCGTCACCGGCTGCGGCAACCCCGTGGTCACGGGCCCGGACGCCGCCGTCGGCGGACCGGCCGGACGGTCACCGCTGTCCGCCGCCACCACCGTCTGCACGGGGGCGACGGGAGTGCGGCGCGGATCGGAGCGCGTGGCGGAAGCGGCCCGCTGGAGCGTGTCGGCACGGACCGGGGTGACCGCGTTCGCCCCGACGGCCGTGGCGCTTGGAGCGCCGGACACCGGGGACCCGCCGGTCAGTGCGGCGAAGGCGGTCCACAGGGCGAGCAGCAGGACCGGCAACAGGGTCGACAGCGCGATGCGTGAGTACCGCCGCACACCGACCCCCTCCCGGCCGTGGACCCTCTGCCGGTCACAGCCTAGGGGACGCCACCGGCGGGCGACCCGGTGGCCCGGCGGTGGAGCGGAGCCGGGGCCGGTGGTCCCCCGCCGACAGGGGACCACCGGCCGCGGCCGTCAGGACCGCACCCCCGGGGGTGCGGGCACCCGGTGGCGGCCCAGCCGGGCGGTGGTGTCTGGGCGCCACCGCCCGGCCCGGCCACCGTGGCGGGAGCGGCCGGTGCCGTCACGGCCACCCCGGCGGCGCGGCCGTCCGGCCGTGCCGCCGGAAGGTGCCGCTGTGGGGGGACGAGCGCCGGAACTGCACCGCTTCCTCCGGGTGGATACAGGGCCCGTTGGGGGGCGGGCCCGTTGAGAACGCCGGAGAAGGCAGGACCCAGGGACTCAATCCAGGTCATGACCCTGACAAGCGGCGCGCTAGGAATCCTGGACTCCGGGTGCCCGTCGGAACAAGAACGTCTTTTGGCCGTGCTACGCGCGTCCCGCACGGGTGAAGCCGGACGCCGGTACCGGGCCCCGCGGGCCGTGCCGGGGCCGGGGTCTCCGGTCGGCGGCGGTACCGCAAGGACCCCCGCCGGCCGTCCGCCGTTCCTGTGCGGGCGTACCGGGCGCCACAAGGGCCGGAGCCCCCGCCGTGTTCGATCAGCGGCCGATCGCGGGGCAGCTCAGCGCGGGCGGTGGAATCGAACGGAATTGGGCGCAGAGCGAAGTGACGCCCTCTCATATTTCTGCAGGATTCCTGTGTAATGCCCGGGTCCGGAAGCTGCTCCCGTGCCTTCCGGTGTCACGCTTCTGACCTGCTGTTCCCTCGGGCCGGTCGGCCGTCCGGCCGTGCCGGGCGCGCCGCCGTCGCCCGCGAGGGGATCCGGAATTCCGTCAAGCCCGAGCGGTATGGCGGGCTATGTCCGTTGTCAAGGTGTGGCCGGAAAGGGTTGGTGGGCGCTTCCGGCCCGCAGTCGGAGGCGGGAAGTTTCGTCACATGTCGCCGTAACGGCATCGGCACGCGCATCCCCGAGTGATCGAACGGAAGTGCGTTGCGACCCTCGCGGCAGGTCGGTTACTGTCGGCGACGTGACTACCGGGTCGGCCTCGCGCCATGATCACAAAGGGTTCCCGGCCTCGGAGTGACTCCGGGGCGGGCACGAGCCCCGCCGCACCTTCTTCCTCCCCCGAGCACCATCGCCCCGGGCCGTTCCGCAACGGCCCGTCCGGACGCGCCGGAACACTCCGGCCGACCGGCCGCGGGCGTCATCGGATTCCACGGAAGAAGAGCATGGCCAACGATTTCAACCAGAAGATCATCGAAGAGTTCCGGGCCAACGACGGCAGGGTCGGCGGTCCGTTCGAAGGCGCCCGGCTCCTGCTGCTGACCACCACCGGTGCCCGCAGCGGCGCCCCGCACACCACACCCCTCGGCTATCTGCCGGACGCCGACGGGCAGGTCCTCGTCATCGCCTCCGCCGCGGGCGCCCCCCGTCACCCCGCCTGGTACCACAACCTCGTGGCGCACCCCCGCGTCCATGTCGAGACCGGCGTCTTCACCTACGAGGCGGACGCCGTCGTCCTCACCGGCGAGGAGCGCGAGGCGGCCTTCGCCCGGGCCGTGGAGAGCGACGACGGCTGGGCCGATTACCAGAGCCGTACCACCCGGACCATCCCCGTCGTCGCCCTCCGGCCGGTCGCCCACGACGGACCGCCCACCATCAGCGGCTCCCAGTCCTTCGGGGACGTCCTCGTCCGTATCCACGGGGTCCTGCGCCGTGAACTCGCACTGATCCGGCAGGAGGTCGCGGCCTCCGGCGCGAGTCTCGGCGCCCAGCTCCGGCTCAACTGCCTCAGCCTCTGCCAGGGTCTGCACAACCACCACGAGGGCGAGAGCCAGGGCATGTTCCCGATGCTGGCGCAGCAGTTCCCCGAGTTGGCGGACGTGCTGGCCCGGCTGGAGGACGAGCACCGGAGGGTCGCGGAGCTGATCGGCGAACTCCAGCGGGCCGTCACCGCGGAGAAGCCCGACGCGGCGGCCACCCTCGCCGAGGTCGACCGGCTCTCCGCCGAACTGGAAGCACATCTCGTGTACGAGGAGAAGCAGCTCATACCGCTCTTCGACCGGTAGGCGCCGACGGATTCCGTACGGTCTCCCCGCCCGGGCCGGTTGGCCGGGGGAGGCCGTACCCTCCGGTCCCCGCCCGGCCCGGTCTCAGCCCCCGGCGCGGGCCTCCACCGCCTCCAGCACCGGCCCGATCCCGTCCTCCCGGGCCAGCAGCGCCGCCAGCGCCCGGGCCCGTACCCGATAGGTCTCGTCACCGGTGGCCTTCCGGAGCGCGGCGGTCAGTGCGGGGGCCGTCAGCCTGCGCAGCGGTACGGCGCCGGGCGCGACGCCCAGGGCGGTGAGCCGGGCCGCCCAGAACGACTGGTCGAACTGGACGGGCACCGGCACCGCGGGGACACCGGCCCGCAGTCCGGCCGCCGTGGTCCCGGCGCCGCAGGCGTGGACCACGGCGGCCGTCCGGGGGAAGAGATCCCGGTGCGGCACCTCGCCGATGGTCAGCATGTCGTCGCCGTCGGCCCGCAGTCCGGCCCAGCCGGACTGGATCACCCCGCGCAGGCCCGCCGCGCGCAGCGCCCGGACCACCGTCGCGCCGACCTGTTCGGGATCGGGCGTGGTGGCACTGCCCAGGCCCACGAAGACCGGCGGCGGTCCGGCACCGAGGAACGCGCTCAGTTCGGCGGGGAGCCCGGCGGTGGGGGAGTCGTACGGCCACCAGTAGCCCGCGACCTGCAGCCCGGGCCGCCAGTCGGCGGGCCGGGGCACGATCCGCTCGCTGAAACCGTGGAGCACCGGCCAGTCCATGGCCTCCCGGGACCGCCGGGCGGCCCGTGTCCCCGCGCGGGGCAGCCCCAGCCCGGCCCGCAGCTCATGGACCGCATCCGTGAAGATCGCGTCGACGGCCGCGTTCACCGCCCGTGCCGCCAGCCGGTTCCCCGGCCGCCCCAGGGACCGCGTTCCGATCATCGGCGGCGCGAACTCCCCCGTGACGGCATGCGGTTGGAGATACACGCCGAGGCTCGGCAGTTTCAGCCCCTCGGCGATCGCCAGGCCCAGCGGAGCCACCGAAACGGAGAGCAGCAGGACGTCGCTGTCCTCGGCCGCCGCCTGCAGGCCCGCCGCCAGCTCCCCCGCCACGGCCCGCGCCAGCGCGACCACCCGCACCAGCTTTCCCGCCCCCGTGCCGCTGCGGTGCAGTCCCCGCCCGGCGGTCGACTCCAGTTCGGCCCGCGGATCGACGGGCAGCGGACGGAAGCCGATCCCCGCCGCCTCCGCCAGCGGCCCGAACCGTTCGTGGGTCACCAGGGTGACCTCGTGCCCGGCCCGCGCCAGACCGTGCCCGAGTCCGGTGAAAGGAGCCACATCGCCCCGGGAGCCCGCCGTCATGACCGCCACTCGCATGATCGCAGTATGGCCCGGCGGGAACCGCCCGAGCGGCCGCACCCGGTCCGGCCCGTCCGGATCCGGCCAGAGCGGAAAGCCCACCCGGACCGGACTGCCGGGCCTACCGATCGACGAGGACGCATCCGGTGCCGGGACCGGTCCCGTGCGGCACCCGCGGGCAGCCCGGGTGGCGATCCGGCCCCCCGGCCGGATCGCCCGTATCCAGGGACGGCGCGCAAACGGTACAGCCACGGGCAACCCGCCCGCAGCGGCGCCGGTGCCTTCCGGCCACCGCCCGCACCCGCTAGGGCCCGCCGCGCTGCGCCCGTACCGCCAGAGCGGCCGCGAACACCACATACGGAACGGCGAACAGCGCGAACAGCGTGCCGTGGTCTGCGTGTCCGGACGCGGCGCCGTACAACCCGTACACCAGCAGCGTCGTCAGCTCGGTCCCGAGCCCCGCCAGCGACGTCACGGTCGCCCGCGCCCGGCCGGTCAGGGACTCCTGGAGGCGGGCGTCGGCGACCACATCGGTCAGCTGGAACACCAGGAACGCCGGGGCCAGCAGCGCGAAGCCGAAGGGGGAGCCCGACAGGGCGCCGACCGCCATCAGCAGCGCCGCCCCGGCGAGGAGCCCCGCCGTCGCGCCGGCGCCCCACCGCCGGGCCCGGCCGGCCAGGACACCGCCGACCGCCACCCCCGCGTACACCACCAGGACCAGCAGCGGGACGTCACCGACGGCCGTCCCCGTCGCGGCGGCCAGCAGGGGCACGTACTCGTCGAGCGAACCCCAGACGGTCGTCAGCACGATCACCGCGAGAACGGCGTACCGGACGGCCGGAATCCGCCGTACCTCACCGAGCCCGGCCCGCAGCGTCGCACCGTAACCGACGCCCGCACCCCCGCCCGCGGCCTCGCCGTCGTCCTCGCCGTCGTCCGCGAACCGTGCCGGACCGCCGCGCCGCTCCGGCAGGGCCGCCGCGGCCCCCGCGCACAGCAGACACGCAGCCGTGCTCGCGGCCCCCAGCGCCGTGAAACCACCGGCCGCGAACACCGGAGCTGCGGCCGCGGTCGCCACCGCGGTGGCCACCGTCGCGACCGCCGCCGCCCGGCCCGTCAGCCCCGCGTACCGGTCCGTGGCACCGAGCTGCTCCAACTCCTCGTACACCAGCGCCTCCAGCGCCCCCGAGCCCAGCGCACCGCCCAGCCCCCACAGCGCGAAACCCGCGGCGAACGCCGCGTACGACGGCACGGCCACCCACAGCCCGAACCCGGCACCCGTCAGCAGGGCACCGGCGACCAGGGCCGAGCGGCGCGAGACCGTATCGGCCCAGACACCCGACGGCACCTCGGCCACCACCCCGGTGACCGACCAGATGACGAACAGGGACGAGATCTGACCCGTACTCAGCCCGTGTCCGGCGAAGAGCAGGGCGTAGACGGGATAGAGGAGGACGAGATCCTTCAGCGCGGCATACGCGTACAGCCACCGCTCCAGCCGGCGCAGCGCACGGCCGGGCGGCAGCGGCCCGCGGGCTTCGGCGGAGAGCGACGGATCCGTGGAGAACAAGGGCACGACGACGGCTCCGGAGAGATGAGGACGGACGGCGGGCGGCACGGGCACGCACCACCGGCGGTCCGCGGCAGCACGCTCCGGCCGCCGCACCGGCACTCTCCGGTCCGGGAAGACGGACCGCCGCGGGGTATCAATGTCGTCGTCTCATGCACCGATCGTACGAGGGACGGCTCCCCGCAGCGGGGTATCACGGCATGATCACCCCGGCCGCTCCGCACCCCCTGCCCCGCCCAGCTCCACCGCCGTCTCCGCCCACACCCGCTTGCCCCCGGCGAAGGGCAGCGAACCCGACGCCGTCGCCAGCGCCTTGACGAGCAGCAGCCCCCGGCCCGAGGTCGCGTCCGGGTCCAGCACGATCGGCCGCATCGGCCCGCGCGGCGACGAGTCGTTGACCGAGATCCGCAGCTTCGCCCCGGTCAGCGTCAGGTCGAGACCCACCTGCCCCCGGGTGTGCGCCACCGCGTTCGTCACCAGCTCGGACACGATCAGCAGCGGTACGTCCAGCGGTCCGGCCGCACCCCACGACCGCAGGGTGCGCTCGGTGAACCGGCGGGCGTGCACGATCGCGTCCGGCAGCCGCCACACCGCCCAGCGGGCCCGCTGCGGCCGGACGTCCGTACCGTCGTACCGCAGCAGCAGCACCGCCACATCGTCGTCCCGCCGCTCCACATTGGTCAGCAGCTCGTCGGCCGCCCGCCCCGGATCCGCCGGGTCGATCGCCGACAGCAGGGTCCGTAACCGGGCCATCCCGTCGTCCAGCGGCAGATCCGCCGCCTCGACCAGACCGTCCGTCAGCAGCGTGAGGACCGTCCCCGGCTTCAGCCCCGCCTCGGTCATGGGGTACTGCGCGTCCGGTACGACCCCGAGCGGCGGCCCGCCGCGCACGGCCAGCTCCTCGGTGGCACCTTCCGGATGCCGCAGCAGCGGAGACGTATGGCCCGCCCGCACCAGCAGCGCCGATCCGTCCTCCAGGTCGAGGTCCACATAGCAGCAGGTCGCGAAGAGATCGGTCTCCATGCCCGTCAGCAGCCGGTTCGCCAGGCTCAGCACCACATCGGGCGGATGGCCCTCCACCGCGTACGCCCGGATCGCCGTCCGCATCTGCCCCATGATGGTCGCCGCCTCCGCGCTGTGCCCCTGCACATCGCCGATGACCAGGGCCACCCGCCGGTCCGGCAGCGGTATCACGTCGTACCAGTCGCCGCCGACCTCCAGTCCCTCCGTCGCCGGCAGATAGCGGGCGACGGCCCGCGCCCCCGGCAGCCGGGGCAGGGTGCGCGGCAGCAGACTCCGCTGGAGCGTACGCGCCAGCTCCGTACGGGCGTCGAGGGTATGGGCCCGCATCAGCGCCCGGCCCACCAGACTGGCCGCCGCCGTCAGCAGAGACCTTTCCTCGGGGCCGAACCGGTGCTCCTCGTCCCAGCCCACCAGACAGACGCCGACCACCCGGCCGTCGGACTGGAGCGGCAGCACCGCGAGACCGCCGGGACCGACGTCCACCAGCCCCGGTTCGAGATCGGCCCCCGGCAGCCAGGCGGTGACGGCCCCCTCGCGCAGCGCCCGGCGGAGCGTGGGCAGCGCGCTGCCCGCCGCGTCAGGCCACTCCGAACGCCATTCCGTACGCCACAGACCGGGCCAGGCCTCGGGTTCGGGCGGGTCGAGCAGGGTGACGAAGAGCCGCTCCGCGACCACCTCCGCCACCGCGACCCGGCTCGCGCCCAGCGGCACCCGCAGCGCGGCCACCGCCGTCTCGCTCACCTCGCGGACCGTCGCCGCCCCCGCCAGCGCCGCCGACAGCCGCTGGACCTGCGAGACCTCGTCGGCATTCGGCCGCAGATAGGCGGCGTCCGCGACGACCCCCAGCAGCCGGCCCGGGGTCCCGTCGGACGCCACGAGGATCCGGCAGCGCAGCCCCAGCCAGCGCAGCTCACCGCTGAGACAGCGGACCCGGAACGCCAGCTGGTGCTCCGGGGGCGCCCACGGCCCCGGCTCCACCACCGACATCAGCGCCGGAATATCGTCCGGCACGGCACAGGCGATCAGCGTCGCCGCCCGCCCGTCGAACTCGCCGGGCGGCAGACCGAGGAGGTCGAGCACCTGATCGTCGGCGGTCATCGCGCCGGTCGCCAGGTCGACGACGAACGCCCCGCTGCGCACCGGCACCAGACCGGCCCCGCCCTCGGGGTGCGGCTCCCCGCGCCGTACCAGCCGGGACTCGAAGGCCTCGACCCGGGCGGCCACCTGGTCCGCGTACAGCTCCAGCAGTAATCGGTGGTCGGCGTCGAAACCCCCCGGCGCGAACCCCGCCACCACCAGACAGCCGCGCCGTCCGGCGTGCCCGCCGAGCGGCAGCACGGCCAGGGAGGTGTCCACGGGCCAGCCCGCGGCCGACTTCGCCAGCGCGGCCGTCTCGTCGTCCGCTTCCTCCCACCCGGCCGCCCCTGCCGCCCCGGACTCGCCGGGGACGGTGAGCGCACCGGGTCCCAGCCAGTGGGGCCGCCCGGTGCGGAAGGCCTCGGCGACGGGGGAGCGGTCGGCGAGCCGGAGGGACGGCGGCATCCCGTACCCGGCACCGGGTCCTTCCGCGGCCTCGGCGAGCCGCAGCCGGTCCCCTCCCTCGTCCAGCAGATACACGGCCGCACAACCGGCCCCGCAGAACGTAAAGTCTTGCCTGGTCAAGGCCCGTATCGCCCCCAAAGCCACGGCCGTGCTCAGCTGCCACGGCGCCCGGGGCGGCCGGAACCGGCCGGACAGAGGCCCCCGCCGTGGTCGCCCACTCTAGGGTGCGCGACGCGTACTGGGGGAGGGTTGGCACCACCACGTACCGGGAAGCGCGCCGGTCCCCGCCGCCCGGGCCGCCCGGCGGCCGCCACCGGCAGGGCCCCGGCACCTCAAGGCCCCGGTCAACACCCCTGCTCAGAGCCTTTCCGCGCCGCGCGAACGGCCCCGTCCGGAACCTCGCGGAGACGGCCGCTGCTCAGAGCCTTCCGCGCCGCCGCTCCTGCAACAGCAGCAGGCCGAGATACGCCCCGCCGATCGCCATGGTGTAGATCCCGACGGGCAGATTGTCGAAGAGCGGCAACTGCTGCGCACAGAGATCGGCCAGCACCAGCAGCAGCGCCCCCGTCAGCCCCGACAGCACCAGATGCGGACCCGGCAGCCGGGTCAGCCGCTTCGCGACCTGCGGCGCGGTCAGGGCGATGAACGCGATCGGGCCCGCCACCGCGACCGCCCCCGCCGCCAGCACGATCGCCAGCACCACGGCCAGCGATTTCGTCCGCCGCGGTTCGGCCCCCAGCCCCTGGGCGATGTCGTCACCCATTTCGGCCGCGCCCAGCGGACGCGCCAGCAGCGCCAGCGGGACCACCGCCGCCAGCAGCACCAGGCCGATGGTCGTCGCGTCCTCCCACGACCGCGACGACAGACTGCCGTTGATGTACGCCGTCAGCGCGGACGCGTTGTCCCGCTCCATCGCGTACACGACGTACTGCGTCATCGCCTGGCAGATCGCCGCCACCCCGATGCCCGCGACCACCAGCCGCGCCGGATTGCGGAAGCCGGTGCCCGTCGACACATAGACGAGCACCATCGCCAGGACCGCCCCGAGGAGCGCCCCGACCGGGACCGGGAGGGTGCCCGGTAGGAACAGCGCGGCCATCGCCGCTCCCGCGCCGGCCCCCGCGGCCACCCCGATCACATCCGGACTGCCCAGCGGATTGCGGGTGGCCGACTGGAACAGCGCGCCGGACAGCCCCAGCGCGATCCCGGTGCCGACGGCGACCACCAGCCGGGGCCCGCGCAGCCGCTCCAGGACGAAGGCGTCCCGGCCCTCGGCACCGCCGCCCAGCGCCGTACCGAGTTCGGCGAGCGGGATCCCGAGCCGGCCCATCGAGAGGGTCGCCACCGCGGTGGCCGCGGTCAGCAGCAGCAGACCGAGGGCGACGAGGACGGCGACGGGACGTACGGACACGGTGGCGTACGGACCGATCCGCAGCAGCCCCTTCGGGCGTCCGGCGGCCCGCGGCACGGCCGGACCGGGGAGCGGTGTCTCCAGCGGTGCCCGGTCGCGTACCCGGGTCTCCGGGGCGGTCATGCGTTCCCCCTCATCCGTCGCACCGCGACCAGCAGGGCCGGTGCGCCGACGAATGCGGTCACGACCCCGACCATCAGTTCCTGCGGGCGCAGCACGATCCGTCCCACCACATCGGCGATCAGCAGCAGTGCGGGCCCCGCCACGCACGAGAACAGGATCTGCCGGTGGAAGTCGACCCCGACGACGGCCCGCACCACATGCGGCACGGCCAGCCCGACGAAGGCGATCGGCCCCACCGCCGCCGTCGCGGACGCGCTCAGCAGGGTCGCGGCCAGCAGTCCGCCGGAGCGGACCAGCCAGGGCCGGGCGCCCAGTGCGGCGGCCGTGGCATCACCCAGCGCCAGCGCGTTCAGCCCGCGCGCCAGCAGCAGGGCCAGTACCAGGCCCGCGCAGGCGAAGGGCAGCATCGCCCGGAACACCTCGAAGTCCCGGCCGCCGAGCGCGCCGACCACCCAGTACCGGTAGCTGTCGAACACCTGCGGCCGGGTCAGTGTCACGGCCTGGATGAACGCCATCAGTACGGCGGAGAGCACCGCCCCCGCCAGGACCAGCCGCACCTGGCTGCGGCCCGAGCCCCCGGAGCCGATCGCCAGGACGAGCACGCCCGCCAGCAGGGCGCCGGGCAGCGCCCACCACATGGTGGCCGTGCCGCCGCTCGCGCCGAGGAAGGCGGTCGCGGTGACGATGCTCGCGGAGGCGCCCGCGTTGATGCCGAGCAGCCCCGGCTCGGCGAGCGCGTTACGGCTCACGCCCTGCATCAGGGTGCCCGCGACGGCGAGTGCGAGCCCGGCGAGCACCCCCAGCGCGGTCCGCGGATAGCGGCTCTCGACGACCGCGGTGAGCTGGGCGTCGGCCGTGCCCGAAAGCACGTCCACCACATCCCCGAACGAGGTCGTCCGGCTGCCGAACATGATGCTGGCGAACAGGGCGAGGGCGAGGAGCAGCAGCCCCGCGGACATGCCGACAACCCGCCGGGCGGTGCCCCCCGTACGGGAGACACCGCCCGGCGGTGCCGGTGAGATCGTGGCCATCTGGCGGTACGGTCCTTACGGTCCTACTTCTTGGCCGCGGCGACGGCCTTGTCGATCAGCGGCAGGTAGCGGTCGACGACCCACGGCACGGTCAGCGGGTTGATGATGGACGACGCGGTGACGAAGGAAGGCGTGTCACCGACGACGACGGCGCCCTTCTTGACCGCCGGGATGCCCGCGTACAGCGGCTGCTTCTCGATTTCCTGGCGGTTCTTCTCGTCCGTGTAGAACGTGAAGACCAGGTCGCTGTCCTTCAGCTTCCCGGCGTTCTCCAGACCGATCAGCGCCGAGTCGGTGCCCTTGGTCTCCGGGAACTGGTTCACCACCGGGTCGACCGTGAGGCCGAGGGAGGAGACCATCTTGACCCGCTGCTCCTCGGGCTTGAACACGCCGAGGGTGCCGGGACCGCTGTTGTAGATGTACGAGAACTTCAGGTCCTTGTACTGGGGGCGGGTGGCCGCGGCGTCGGCGAGCTGCTTCTCGATGCCGGCGACGAGCTTCTTCGCCTCCTCGGGCTTGCCCATGGCCGTGGCGATGGTCTCGATCTGCTGGTCCCAGTTCGTGCTCCACGGCAGGTCCGGGTAGGCGATCGTGGGGGCGATGTCCTTGAGGACGTCGAACTGCTTCTGGGTGATGCCCGACCAGGGCGCCAGGATCAGATCGGGGTCCAGCTCCAGGATCGCCTCGGTGTCCAGTTCCTCGCCGCCCGTGAACTGCTTGGGCAGCTTCTCGCCCTTCTTCGTGACGGCCTCGTGGATCCACGGCAGATAGCCGGTCTTGTCGCTGCCCCAGGGGTAGCCCTCGATGCCGACCGGCGTGGTGCCGAGGGCTATCGCGGTCTCGGCCGAGCCCTGGCCCAGGGTGACGATCCGCTTCGGCGCCTTCTTGATCTCCGCGGAGCCGAGGGCGCTCTTGATGGTGACGGGGAACGCACCGCTGCTCTTGTCCGCGGAGCCGGAGGACTCCTTGCCGCCGTCGTCCTTCGAGCAGCCGCCGACGGTGAGGACGACGGCAGCGGCCGTGGCCGCAGCGGCGAGGGCGCGACGACGTACGCGAGTGAACCCGAGCATGGATGTTCCTCAAAGGGTTGTGAGAAGTGCAGAACTGATGGCCGAAGCGCCGATCAGGGTCGGACGCGGTCGAGTTAGGCAAGCCTAAGCTAATAATGTCTTGATGTTCAACTCTGGCCGGAAACAGCCTTTGCCCGCCCGGTACGGGCCACTCATCCGGACCGGACACCGCCTGCCGGACAGCCCCTAGCATGGCACCGCTGAAGCGACCGAGGATGCGGGTGAGTACCGGATGCAGACCACGTCGTGGCGCCCCGACGCCGTCGACACCACCGTGCCGAGCGTGGCCCGGATGTACGACTACTACCTGGGCGGCAGCGATCACTACGCGGCCGACCGCATCGCCAGCGAGGAGCTTCTGAAACAGGTGCCCAGCACCCGTGTCCTGGCCGTCAACAACCGCCGCTTCCTCCAGCGCGCGGTGCGCGTCCTCGCCCGCGACTACGGCATACGCCAGTTCATCGACCACGGCTCGGGCCTGCCCACCCGGGACAACGTCCACCAGGTCGCCCAGGCGGTCGACCCCGCTTCCCGGGTCGTGTACATCGACAACGACCCGATCGTCCTCGCCCACGGCCGGGCCCTGCTCGAAGAGGACGACCGCACCGCCGTCGTCCAGGCCGATCTGCGGGACACGGACGGCATCCTGCGCCACGAGGAGACCCGCCGGCTCATCGACTTCGACCGGCCCGTCGCCGCGCTCTTCGTCTCGGTCCTGCACTGCATCCCGGACGAGAGCGACCCGGCGGCCCTGCTGCGCCGGGTCGCCGGATCCCTCGCGCCCGGCAGTTTCCTCGTCGTCTGCCAGCTGGTCAGCGACCGTCCCGAGATCCGCGGCTACGTCACCGACTTCATGGCGGAGGCGACCGGCGGTGCCTGGGGCCGGGTCAGGGAGGAGCACGAGGTCCGCGCCTACCTCGACGGGTTCGAGATCCTCGCACCGGGTCTGGTCGAGGTGTCGAAGTGGCGGCCCGACAGCGATCTCGCCCCCGTGCAGCAGACCGACGAATGGCTCGAATGGGGCGGCGTCGCCCGGATCGGCTGACGCCGCGTACGGCTCCCGCGCTCTCTCCGGCCTCCGGTCCGCGGGGCGCGGGGAGCCGGACACCGGCAGCCCTCAGGGCGTACTCAGCACCCCGAGCTGTCTGCGCAGGACTTTCGCCGATTCGACAGGGGTGAGCGCACAGGCCCCCAGCCGGTCCAGCATGTCGCGGTACTCCTCCACCACCCGGGGCTTCTGGCTGAACGTCGAGTCCGTCAGATGCTCGACGTACACCGCGTCCTTCAGATCGCCCAGCGCGAACCGCAGAAAGGTCACGCCGGTGCCGATCCCGATCGCCCCCGACACATCCAGCGGCGCCACCTGGAGCGTGACCCGCGGCCGCTCCATCATCTTCAGCAGATGCTCCAGCTGAGACCGCATCACCTCCCGGCCGCCCACCGCCCGCAGCAGCACGGACTCGTCGACGATCGCCCACAGCCGCGGTGCGTCCGGCAGGTCGAGCTGCCGCTGCCGCTCCTGCCGCAGCTCCACCCGGCGGATCGCGTCCCGGGCCGGCAGCCCGCCCGGGCCCGCCTTGATCACGGCATGGGTGTACGCGGGCGTCTGGAGCAGCCCGGGCACATAGAACGGCTCATAGGTCCGGATCCGCTCCGCCGCCCCCTCCAGGGCGACGAGCGGGGTGAAGAAGTCCGAGAGCACATCGCTGTACGAGCGCCACCAGTCCGACCGGTGGGACTGGTCGAGGAGCCGCATGAACTCCCCGACCCGCTCCTCGCCCTCCACCCCGTACAACCGCAGCAATGCCAGGGCGTCGGGGCGTTTGCAGCCGTGCCGGCCGAGTTCGATCCGGCTGGTCTTCGAACGGGAGAAGCCGAGCCGGGAGTCCACGTCCGCGGGCTCCAGGCCCGCCGCGATCCGCAGTTCGCGGAGTTTGCCGCCGAGAATCAGCCGCAGCGCCGTCGGATTGTTCTCCACCGGGCCCAAGGGCCGGAGAAACCACGGCTCATGAGGGTCGGCTGCAGCCATCGGGCGCTCCTGCGGATGCGGGGAAAACGCCAGTATTCACCATGCCGCGGCCGCCGGCCGGAGCCCCCGCGCCCGCCCGGAGGTTCTCAGCCGATAACCGCGTCGAAATCGCCTGCGCGGGCACCCGCCACAAACGCGGCGACCTCGTCCCGCGTATAGATCAGCGCCGGGCCGTGGGGGTCGCGGGAGTTGCGGATCGCCACCGCGCCGTCCGGGAGCGCGGCCAGCTCCACACAGTTCCCCGTGGCATTGCTGTGACTGCTCTTCGTCCAGGTCACCGAGGACAGTGCGGTCGCCCGCACACCGTTGTAGATCTGTTCCACTGCGAGGCCCCTCATCGAACACGTCATTCAGCTTCCGGTCCTTGCGGGAACCGGTCCGTCCACTCTCCACCGAAGCGAAACCCGGATGCAATCCCATATGCAATTGCACGCCGCCGGACGGCCGGACTCCGCCCCCCGCTCGCACGGGCCCACGCGGGCGGCCCGGGCTCCGGGCTCCGCCCCGGACGGCCGCCGCCCCGCCGTGCGGGCTCACCCGGACGGGCCTAGCCTGGACTGGCCCCTGTCCCCGTCAGGAGGAGGGGCGCCGTGAAGGGTCCGTCACCGCACCGGCGCACCGTGTGGGTGAGTGCGGCGGTCGCCGCGATGCTGGCCGTACCGGTGTCCTCCGGCCTCGCGTACGCCGCCCCCGCCCCCGCGCCGTACGCCGTCGCCGCCGCCGAGGGCTCCGCCCGTACCCCGTCACCCTCACCGAGCGCCGCCTTCCCCGACCTCGACGCGTCCGTCGCCGCGAAACTCGACGACGCCGTCCGGAAGGTCCTGAAGGAGACCTCGGTGCCCGGTGTGACGGTGGGTCTGTGGGCACCCGGCAAGGGCAGCTACGTCCGCTCCTTCGGCGTCGCGGACAAGACCACCGGCGCCCCCATGGACAGCGGCCTCTACACCCGGATCGGCAGCCTGACCAAGACGTTCACCGTCACGGCCCTCCTCGAACTCGTCGACGAGGGAAAGGTGGGCCTCGACGATCCGATCGGCCGGTACGTGTCCGGGGTCCCCAACGGCGACACCATCACCCTGCGCCG
Source organism: Streptomyces tsukubensis (assembly GCF_003932715.1). Lineage (NCBI taxonomy): Bacteria > Bacillati > Actinomycetota > Actinomycetes > Kitasatosporales > Streptomycetaceae > Streptomyces > Streptomyces tsukubensis. The sequence goes on from NZ_CP020700.1 coordinate 7,920,108, forward strand.
GCTTGCGGGGATGCGCAGCGGGCTCTTCAACTACTCCGAGGACCCGGACTTCTACCAGGCCCTGACCTCCGACCCGGAGCGGCCCTTCACCCCGCAGGAGCTGCTCGACTACTCCTTCAAGCACCCGGTGCTCTTCCCGCCCGGCGAGCGCTTCGACTACTGCAACACCAACCTCATCCTGCTGGGGCTGGTCGTGGAGAAGGCCGGCGGCACCACCCTCGGCCGCTATATCCAGGACCATGTCCTCGACCCGGCGGGACTCGACCGCACCCTCTTCCCGGTCGGCGCCGAGTTCCCCAGCCCGCACGCCCACGGCTACACCGACCAGACCGCATCCGGGAAGGTCGAGGACGCCACGGACTGGAACCCCTCGTGGGGCTGGGCCGCCGGGGCGATGATCTCGGACCTGGAGGATCTGCGGAGCTGGGCCGGGACCCTGGCCACCGGCACCCTGCTCACCCCCGAAACCCAGGCCCAGCGGCTCGACTTCGAAGGCACGTCCGATCCGGGCACCGGCTACGGGCTGGGCATCTTCAAGAGCAACGGCTGGATCGGCCACAACGGCTCCCTGCCCGGGTACGAGGCGGTCGCCGTCTATCTGCCCGAGGCACAGGCCACGATGGTCATCGTCCTCAATACGGACATTCTGCACGACGGTGCCGAGCCGAGCACCCTCTTCGCCACGGCCGTCACCGAGATCGTCACCCCCGGCCATGTCTACGCCCTGCCGTCGGCCACCACCCAGACCACCCAGGGGAAGGAATCGGCACCGCCGTCCGCCACGTCCCCCGCACCGGCCGACAGCCCGGAGCCCAGCGGCACCCCGTCACCCTGACCCGCGGCACCTCCCCGCGGTGACCGGTGGCCCTGTTCTCCCGGCTCGCGGCGCGCCGCGCAGGTCACCCGCCCGGCCGCCCCCGCCGTACGGGACCGCCCGCATTCGGGCGATCCCGCCGCCGTACCGGCGTGTGCCCGGAGCCGGCCGGCCGTCACCGGCCCACAGTGGAACCCCACCTCCCGCACCGACCAGGGAACGGACATGTCCTACGAGTCCCCGGCCGTGGGCCGCCGCAGTCTGCTGCTGATGGCCCCCGCCGCCGCGGCGGTGACCGTCGCCGACCCCACCGGGGCCGCCGCCCGCGCCGCCGGACGTACCGCGTCCGACTACGCCGGCGCCGACGCCCGGTCCGCCCGCATCGACGTCCACCACCACTACACCGCCCCCGAGTGGCTCGCCTGGGCCGAGCGGAAGGAGATGGTGTCAGCCGCCCAACTGCCCTGGTGGACCCGGTGGGAAGCGGCCGGCACCCTCGATGTGATGGACCGGGCCGGGATCGCGACCGCGGTCGTCAGCCCCGCCATGCCGGTCCGCGGTTTCGAGTCCAGTGCCCAGCGCCGGGAGAGCGTCACCGTCGCGCTGGACGCCGTCGCCGGACTGACCGCCGCCCACCCCGGCCGGTTCGCCTTCTTCGCCCCCGTCTTCCCCGACGACCTCGAAGCCTCGCGCCGGTCCTTCACCCGCGGCCTCGACGACCTCGGCGCCGTCGGGGTCCAGGTGCGCGCCAACACCCGCGGCGTCTATCTCGGCGACCCCTCGCACGACCGGCTCCTCGCCGAACTGAACGAAAGGTCGGCGGTCGTCAACACGCACCCGCACGAGCTGCCCGGTACCGACCCCGCCCGGCCCGCCGTCCCCGGAGTGCCCGCCTTCTACTGCGACTTCCCCCTCGACACCACCCGCGCCGCCGTCAATCTGATCCTCAGCGGCACCCTCGACCGCTACCCGAACCTCTCCTTCATCCTGCCGCACGGCGGCGGCTTCCTCCCCTTCATCGCGGACCGGATGGGCGCCTTCGCCCACTTCCTGACGCCGAAGGTCGAGGCCGCGCGGGTACGGGACTATCTGCACCGCTTCTACTACGACACCGCCGCCCCCCTCGGGGAGGCCGCCGCAGCCGCCCTGCTGGCCACCGCCGATCCGGCCCGTATCCTCTACGGCAGCGACTGGCCCGCCACTCCCGCCGACACCCTCACCGGAGTCGCCGTGCCCGCGCTCGACCGGGCGAGCGGGCTCACCCCGCTCCAGCGGCGGCGCGTCAACCGGGACAACGCCCTGCGGCTGATGCCGTCCCTGAAACGCCCCGGCTCCTGAACCGGCGCCGCTCCCTCACTCCTCCGGGCGCGGGGGAGCGGCGGGCGGCGGCCCCAGCGTCGTCGTCCCGGGCGTGGCCCGGTAGCCCAGACCCGTACGGTACGCGTCCATCGCCGCCTCCACCCGCCCGGACCGCCGCAGCAGATCGCCCAGCAGCCGGCAGAGGTCCGCCAGATCCCCGCTGGCGCCGCTGCGCTCCAGCAGTGCCAGCGCCTTCACATAGTGCTCCTCCGCCGACTCGGTCTCCCCGCGCTCCTCGGCGATCAGCCCGAGCAGCCGGTGCGCCCCGCCCGCGTGCACCGCGCCGTGGCGGGCATCCAGCCTCAGCAGGGTCCCCGCCACCTCCGCCGCCTGGTCGTAGCGGCCCATGCGCCGCAGGACGTCCGCCAGTTCCACCTCGACCTGCGCGGTGAACAGCTCCGCGCGCCGGGCCCTGAGCATGTCCCGCGCGGTCCGCAGCTCCGCCTCGGCCAGCGCGAGTTCGCCGCCCTGGGCGTGCACATAGCCCCGCATCCAGTGGCAGTGGGCGAGATCGGTGCCCAGTCTGAGCTGCCGGTATATGGCCTGGGCCTTGGCCAGTGAGGCATCGGCGTCCGCGATCCGGCCCTCGGCGAGGAAGGTCCGCGCCACCTGCCGATGCATTCCCGCCACCAGCGCCGGATCGCTCACCCGCGGCGCCAGCGACAGGGCGAGTTCGGCCGCATGCGCCGCCCGGGCATGCGCCCCCATGTCGATATAGGGCCCGATGACGGCCGCGTACAGCAGGACCAGCGCCTCCGGATCGGCGAGGCCGCTGGTGCTCAGCTCCTCGATGGCCGACTCCAGCAGATAGCAGGCGTACCGCAGCTCACCGGTGAGCAGATGGGCCACCGCCCGGCCGCGCACGGCCCGCGCCCGCCGGGGCAGCGGGGCATCGGCCAGCAGCCGTTCCGCCTCCTCGAAGTGTTCGAGGGCCCGGTCCAGATCCCCGGTCTCCAGCGCGCAGTCCCCGAGCCCGAGGACCGCCTCCGCCTGCTCGGGGCCGAGGCCGAGCCGCTCCGTATCGGCCGCCACCCGCTCGAAGGCACCGGCGGCATCCACCGCGGAGCCGGTGGCCAGCTCGCGCTGGGCATCGGTGAGCGCGAGCCGCAGCTCGGTGGCGAGCCGGGCGGGCCGGCCGGTCGTCAGCTCTTCGACGGAGGTGTTGAGCCGGCCCGCGAGGAACCGCAGCGCCGCCTCCGACGGCCGGACCCGCCCGGACTCGACGATGGAGATGTACGCGGGGGTGTACGACGGCTCGGCGAGCTGACGCTGAGTCATACCGAGCTGTTTGCGCAGCCGTTGCACCCGGCGCCCGATGCCGGTCTCTTGGTCTTCCATGGAATCCCCCTGCACCCAGACCCCCGTGTTGACTCGGACCCCCAGTATCGACGGTCGGCCGACCATTGCGCAGTCGGGTCCCGGACCCCTAGCTTAAGCACGCCATTAAGTGGAGTTAACTCCTCACTTAACTCGACTTGAATCGTCTCAGGGGAGGGGACCCGAATGCCCTCGTTCATCCGACGCGGAGCCTTGACCGCGGCCGGCGCCGCCGCCGTCGTCACCGCCGCCCTCGTCGTCGCACCCGGTGCGCTCGCCGATCCGGCGACCGCGGGACCGACCGTACCGCCGAGGGTCGAGGTCGAGATACCCGGCCCGGAGTCCGGCACCGCGGCCGGCTCCGGCCACACCCTCGTCCCGGCCGCGGGCCAGGACCGGCCCCGCCCGAAGCTGTCGGCCGCCGAAGCCGCCGACGACGGCCGGGTCACCCGCCTCACCGGCGACGGCACCACCGCCGACCGCCTCGACATCGTCGTCATCGGCGACGGCTACACCGCGGCCGAACTGCCCCGCTTCCACAGCGACGCCCGCGCCATCTGGGACCAGACCGCCGCCGTCGAGCCGTACACCACCTACCGCGGACTCTTCAACGTCTGGGCCGTCGACGCCGTCTCCAACGAGACCGGCGTCACCGGCGACCCGGACCGGGCCACCGTCCGCGACACCGCCCTCGGCTCCTACTTCTGGTGCGGCGACATCGAGCGACTGCTCTGCGTCGACCAGGCCAAGGTCGACCGCTACGCCGCCAAGGCACCCGAAGCGGACCTGGTCATCGTCCTCGCCAACAGCGCCAAGTACGGGGGCGCGGGATACAACGAGCCCAGCCAGAGCCTCGGCTACGAGGGCATCGCGACCGCCTCCGCGGGCAACCCCAAATCCGGCCAGGTCGCCATCCACGAGACCGGGCACTCCCTCGGCAAGCTCGCCGACGAGTACTTCTACCCCGGCTACCCGGGCTACGAGCAGTACACCGGCCCCGAGCCCGCCGACGTCAACATCTCCACCCTCACCGCCGCCGGTATCGGCGCCGGACGCGTCAAGTGGCACCGGTGGCTCGGCGAGACCTCGCCCGACGGCGGCACAGTCGGCGCCTACGAAGGCGGCGGCTACTTCGTCAAGGGCCTCAACCGGCCCACCGAGAACTCGATGATGCGCTCCGTCGACAAGCCCTTCAACCTGCCCGGCACCGAGGCGATGATCGCGGGCTTCTACCGCCATGCCAAGCCGGTCACCGCCGTCACGCCCACCACCGGCGTCCTCCGGCTGCGCCACACCGCGAAGGCCGCCCCGGTGAAGCTGACCGGTGCCGACGGCCGGCAGCTGGCGCTCCGCTGGTACCTCGACGGCAAGGAACTGACCCGCTTCGCGGGCCGTACCGAGGTGAAGGTCGCCCACCTCGCCCCGCGCCTGCTCGACCGGCGCGTCCACCAGCTCACCGTCACCGCCGAGGACCGCACCCCCTCGGTCCGCGACCCGAAGATCGCCGCCACCCTGAAGTCGTCGGTCACCTGGTCCGTCCGCTTCTGACGCAGTTCTCCGTGCGGCGCCCCTTCCCCGGCGCCGCACGGAACACCAGTCCACTTCCGGGCGCCCGTACGGCCCCGCCCGAGCCGCCCCCGTCCCACAGGTAGCGCCTCACCCGTTTCCCCTCCCCGGCCCGCCCGGCTTCCGTACCGTGGCATCCGGCGGAAGACACCGCGGACGGGGAGGTCGCGTGGACAGGGAAGTGCGCCGGCGGATGATCGCCGAGGTCCAGGCCGAACGGGAGCGGCTGCTGCCGCTGCGCGCCGAGGCGACCCGTACCACCATCGCCCTCGTCCGGCAGAACACCGAACAGCCGCCGGAACTCGTGCCCTATCTGAACCTCGCCTTCCTTCTCGGCGTCCGCCGCACCCAGGGCCCCGACGCCGTGCTCGCGTTCGCGCTCTCCCTCGCCAACTGGGCCGTCGCCACCGTCGACGAAGTCGCGCGCTACACCGGCCGGACCGCCGAACAGGTCGTCGACCAGTACGAGACCGACATCATGGCCGCCCACGCCGAACCCGACGAGGACTGACCGGCGGGGCTCCGGAACACCGCTTGACGTGGAGTGCGCTCCAACCGGAATGCTCCTCATCAGGCCCGGCGAACAGCACGGGCCGGCGACCTAGCGCACCGAGGGGCCATCCATGAAGTACCGTCAGATCGGCAGCGACCCGGCCACCAGCCGCACCGTCAGCGTGCTCAGCCTGGGCGCGATGCTCTTCGGCACCCGCACCGACGAGAAGACGGCGTACGCCCTCCTCGACCGCTACACCGAAGCGGGCGGCACCTTCGTCGACACCTCCAACAACTACGCCTACTGGCTGGACGACAGCCAGGGCGGGGCCAGTGAGGAAGTCCTCGGCCGCTGGCGCCGCAGCCGGGGCATCGGTGACGAGATCACCATCGCCACCAAGCTGGGCGCCCGCCCCCGGACCCTCGGCACCGGCTGGGTGGAGAACGGCGACGGACTGTCCGCGGAGAACATCCGCATCGCGTCCGAGCAGAGCCGCGAACGCCTCGGCTTGGACCGGCTCCCCCTGCTCTACGCCCACGTCCAGGACCGGGCCACCCCGCTCGCGGAGACCGTCGAAGGCTTCGCCGCCGTCGTCGCCGACGGCACGGTCGGCCTCCTCGGCGTCAGCAACCACTGGGCCTGGCAGATCGAAAGGTCCCGCGCCGTCGCCGCGGCCGCCGGACTCCCCGGCTACGAGGTCCTCCAGTACAGCCACAGCTATCTGCGCCGCCGCACCGACCGGCCCGCCGTCGCCTCCCAGGACGGCCCCTTCGGCCTCGTCGGCAGCGACCTCCTCAGCTATCTCCGGGAGGAACCGCAGCTGGCCATGGTCGCCTACACCCCGCTCCTCGGCGGCGGCTACACCCAGGAGGACCGTCTCGGGCCGGACTTCGACCACGCCGGGACCCCGGTCCGGCTCGCCGCCCTGGACGCGGTCGCCGAGGAGACCGGCGCCACCCGCAACCAGGTCGTCCTGGCCTGGCTGATCGGCGCTGAGATCCCGGTGATCCCGCTGGTCGGAGCGTCCTCGGTGGCCCAGCTCGACGAGAGCCTCGCCGCCGTCGACCTGGAGCTGACCGAAGAGCAGCGGGCCCGTCTCGACGGCGCCCACTGACCGTGGCACCCCGCGTGGTACGGCCGGTGGGGACCGGCCGTACCACGGGCGCAGCGGTCCGGCGTCAGCTGCCGTCGATCAGCCGCAGCGCCAGCTCGGGGGAGAAGTGCCCGGCCTTGGGCACCCCCGCCTCGCAGCGGGGATCCTCCTCCCGGCGCCCGTCCGAATCGCCCGGATTCTTGATCCACAGGTAGTACGCGGCAGCCGTGCCGTCGCCCTGACGTGACGTCAGCCCCAGCGTGCGGCCGCGCGGATTGCAGAAATCACCCGGAGCCGTCGGCTGCACGGTGCCGTTCCGCCCGGTGTCCACCACCCACGTGGTGGTGATGCCGAGGGTCTGGAGGGCCCGGGCCGCCAGCCTGCTCCCGTAGTCGTCGGAGACGGCGTTCGACTGGAAGTTGGCCACGTTGACCGCCACACCGTCGGCGAGAGCCAGCCCCGACCTGCCCAGCATCTCCACCATCTCCGCAAGGCCCATCGGCCCGGTGTCGTCGAGCTGCTCCCCGAGGATCCACCGCGCGTTGCCCGCATCGAGGTACGTCCGCACCAGCGGGCCCTGCGCGTCCAACTGCCAGGTGGCGTAGGAGAGCATGTCGAAGCGGGCCGTGCGCTGGATCTCGGTCAGACACGGCGTGCCGTCGTGTTTGCGGTAGTCCCGGTCGGCCTGGGCGACCGCGTCCGGTTCCAGGACGACGATCGCGGGCCGCCCCCCGATCCCGCGGCTGAAGGCCGCGATCCAGTTCTTGTACGCCTGCGCCGTCCCCGGCACCGACGGATCGGCCGACGCGCCGCCGCAGTCGCGCCCCGGAACGTTGTACGCCACCAGGGTCGGGATCCGGCCCGCGCCCGCCGCCGCCGTGACATAGCTGTCCACGGCGGCCTGCACCTGCGCGTCGGTCGCCCCGGACCAGTTGCCGAACCACTTCACCGTGGTGTTGTCGGCGATCTTCGACCGGATCTCCGCCTTCCGCGGATGCCCGGTCGTATCACCGTCCACCCACCGCCGCGCCGTGCTGTCCGGATCGGTGTAGAAGCCCTCGCGCGGCGTCGACGTGGTGAGGGAGACGTTGTCGAAGGTGAAACCCGTGTCCGCGGACTGCCCGCCGACCTGGAAGGTGATCTGGCCGGTCGGCGTCGAAACGGAGGAGCGGAACGTCCACTGGTGGCGTACGGATCCGGGCCCCAGGGTCACCGTCCGGTCCAGCGGAGCGGTGAAGGCCCCGCTGTTCTCCTGCACGGTCACCCGGATGTCCGAGGCCCGGGACGCCGATGCGTCGAACGACAGTGTGTACAGAGCACCGGCCCTCAGCCGGATCTGGTTGCGCCCCACCATCGCGTCCCACACCCGGGGCTTGTCGGTACCCACGGAGGTGGTGAGCGCCCCCGGCCCGAAGGAGGTGGGACGGCCCGTGGAGGACCACCACAGCCCGGCAGCGGGCGGCGCGGCGAAAGCGCCCTCGGGGGTCAGCTCCCCGTACGTCCCCGCCGGTACGGCGAGCGGCGCGGGCGGGGGAGCGGAGACCGCGGCGGCGGGCGCGGCGCCCGGCAGGACCAGCGGGAAGGCCAGCAGCGGCACGGCCGCGGCGCACAGCCTTGTTCGTATGGACACGTGTGATCGGAGTCCCTTCGTACGGCGCCGGGAACGGGACCGGCTCCCCGTCGGGCGCAAGGGGCCGCGGTGGCGTCCCGTCCGCCGCCCCCGGTCCGCGCCCCCCGCGCGCCGTGGCCGCAGAAACGCTCCGGCCGTGGAACCCCATGATCCCACGGCCCACGACCGACCCCTCCGGAACTCTCGCCGTTCACCTGCGCGTTCAGCCCGCCGTGCCCGGCCCGCACAGTCCGTCCCGGCGCACCCAGCCGCCCAGGTTCTCGTCGTCCGAGCCCAGCACCGAGCCCGGTGCCTCCGCGGTGCAGGCCAGCGCCTCCGCCTTGTGCCCCCCGAACACTCCGAGCCGCAGCGGCCGCGCCCGCTGCTCAAGACCGGGCTCCCCGTCCGTGCGGAGCACCACCCGGCCGAGGTCGTACACGGCGCTGCGGAACGGGCCGTCGTCCCCCGGGTCGGACGCGGCCGTGGTGATCAGCCGCCCGGACGCCGTCACCTCCGCGGCGCTGATATGGCGCACACGCTCCGCCGGATACGGCACCGTCACGGCCGCCGAGCGCCGCGGCCCGAAGACGAGCGTCCGCCAGTCCAGCCGGGCCAGCCGCACCACGGCCGGATCCCCGTCCTGGCCGCGGTGCGCCCAGACGGCCACCAGCCGGCCCGACCGGCGGGTCAGCTCGAAGCCCTCGTAGTTCTCGCCGGACGCGGCGTCGGGCACGGTGAACTCCCGTACCACCCGGACCGCATCCGGCTGGAGCCGCAGATGGTAGCCGCGGCCCGAACTCTCCAGGGCGACGAACTCGCCGGGCTGTCCCGGGACTTCGGACAGCGCCTCCAGATCCACCGGCAGCCGCGGCCCCCGCCACTGCAGCACCCGCACCGCGGGCGCTCCGCCGGGTTCGATCCGGATCCGGGAGACCCGTGGTTCACCGGCCTTCTTGTTGTCGTGCACGGCCAGCAGATCGGCGGTACCGCCCGCCGCGGGGGTCGCCACCGCGAGCCCGCTGATGCCCGCGGTGATGCCGGGGCCGGTGGACAGCCAGCCGTCCTCCGCCGCCGCGGGGGCCGAGGGAGCTGCGCAGACCAGTGCGGCCACGGCGGCGACGGCGGCCCGGGCGGGGGTACGGAAAGGTCTCATGCCGGCACGCTAGGAGGTCCGCCGGGGGCCCGGCGGCACCGGCCCGCGGTGGTCCTCCGGACGGCCCCGCCGTATCACCCGGCCGCCTCCGCACCCGTCCGGCGCCCTCCGCGATCACGCCACGGCTGCTGTGCGGGGACCCGGCGGGCGCGTACCGTACCCGCGGGGCGTTCCGCCGGTACGGGCAGCGGTGCCGCGGCACCGGAAGCGGGCCCGGCGGACAGGCCCTTGGGGGCGGCGTACGGCGGAACGACAGTCCTGGAGGGACGCATGGCGCAGCAGGCACGGGAGCTCACCCACCGGCTGGTGCCCTCCCCGGGCGGCCGGATCCACCTGGTGGAACAGGGCACGGGCCCGCTGGTGCTGCTGCTCCACGGCTTCCCCGAGTGCTGGTATTCGTGGCGGCACCAACTGCCCGCCCTGGCGGCCGCCGGATACCGCGCGGCGGCCGTCGACGTCCGCGGCTACGGGCGCTCCTCCCGGCCCGCCGGAGCGGCGGCCTACCGGATGGTGGAGCTGGTGGCGGACGCCGCGGCCGTGGTCCGGGCGCTCGGCGAGGAATCCGCGGTCGTCGTGGGCCACGACTGGGGTTCGGCGATCGCGGCGAACTGCGCGCTGTTGGAGCCCGAGATCTTCCGCGCGGTGGGGCTGCTGAGCGTGCCCTACATCCCGCGGGGCGGTTCCCGCCCCGGTGCGGTGTTCGCGTCGCTGGGCGGGGACGAGGAGTTCTACATCACCCGTTTCCAGCGGGAGGGGCGGGCCGAGGCGGAAATCGAGCCCGATGTACGGGGCTGGCTGGCGGGCTTCTACGCCGCGCTGTCCGCCGACACCATGCCCCCGCCCGGTGCCCCCGATCCGCTGTTCGTTCCCGTGGACGGGCTGCTGCGGGAGCGGTTCCCGGCCGGCGGACCGCCCGGCTGGCTGGGCGAGGACGATCTCGACGTCTACGCGGGGGAGTTCGAGCGGACGGGATTCACCGGCGCGCTGAACCGCTATCGTGCCATGGACCGGGACTGGGAGGATCTCGCCGCCTTCGACGGCGCCCCCGTCACCCGGCCCGCCCTCTACATCGGAGGCGCCCGGGACGCCGCGATGTCCTGGCTGGCCGCCGCGATCGACGCCCAGCCGGCCGTACTGCCGGGGCTGGTCTCCTCCCATCTCCTGGCGGACTGCGGCCACTGGGTCCAGCAGGAGGCCCCCGGCGAGGTCAGCCGTCTCCTCGTCGACTGGCTGGACGCGCTGCCCCGCTGACGGGCCGCCCGTCCACTACCGCACTCAGGTCCCCGGGCTCCGGAACGGCCGTGCGCGGCCCCGGCCGGGACCGCGCACGTGTAGACCTGTAGAGCCGTAGACCCGCGGGTCAGCGCAGGTTGTCGCCCCAGCCGCCCTGGATCATCGTCTGGAACGCCCACTTCCCGTTCTGCTTGACGAGGATGTCGGCGTACCGCAACTGCTGGGTGGTGCCGTTCGCGGTCATGGTCGAGTCGGTGAAGACCACGGCCATGGCCGCACTCAGGAAGACGGGCGTGCGGACCGAGTCGAAGGTGATGTCCTCGGATCCGTCTCCCATCACATGGGTCATGGTCTCGACGAACTGCCGCCGGTCCCACTGGGCGGCGGCACCCTCGCCCCGGGAGTCGTCGCTGACCAGATTGAGCGGGAAGACCGCCTGGTCGGCCATCGCGTCCACATCGCGCCGGGCGGCGGCGGCGTCGTACCCGGCGAACCACTCCTCGATCCCGGCGAGGTCCTCTGCGGTCGGGGTGTATCCGGCGTCGGGCAGCAGGGCCACGTGCTCTCCTCAAAGAAGCTGTTCAAACTTGACTACAAGGACTGTACTGCCCGTTTGTCTTCTAGTCAAACTTGATTACGGTGATCGGCGCGTCCTGCCCCGCCCGGCCGGGGTTTCACCGGGCGGCCCGGCGGGGACGGGCTCCCGTATGCCCGCCACCCCCGCCCCCGATCCCGCAGCCGCGTTCGACGCGATCGGCGCCTCCTACGAGGACGCCTTCGCCGGATCGCCCGCCCGCCGCGCCTCCCTCGACCGGCTGCAGGAACACCTCGCCCCCGGCAGCCGGATCCTGGACATCGGCTGCGGTACGGGCCGGCCGACCGCATCGACCCTGGCCGCCGCCGGACACGACGTCCTCGGCATCGACGTCTCGCCCGTCATGGTCGCCCTCGCGGTCGACCGGGTCCCCGGCGGCACCTTCCGCCGCGCCGACATCCGCGAACTCCCCCTGGAGGAGGAGAGCTACGACGCGGTCTGCGCCTACTTCTCCCTGCTGCAGATGGACCGCGCCGACCAGATCCGGGTACTCCACCGCATCACCCGGGCCCTCGCCCCGGGCGGTCTGCTCGCCGTCGGGACCGTCCCGCTCGACGTCGAGAACTTCGACGCCGAATTCATGGGCAGCCCGATCCGGTTCACCAGCTTCGGCGCCGAACCCTTCAAGGACCTCCTCGTCCGCTCGGGACTCACCGTCCTATGGGAACACCAGGGCCACTACACCCCCCGGCTCCCCGACGCCGAACCGGAAGCGGAACAGTTCCTCGTCTGCCGCCGCACCTGACCGCAGGAGCCCCCGCCCGCTGTTTGCCCATATGCCGATGACCGTCATATGTTGACGGGATGAGCGAACGGGCCATGCAGGAACCCACGCTGCTGGTCCTCACCGCCTTGGCGGACCGGCCGCGTCACGGATACGCGATCATCCGGGAGGTCTCGGCGATCAGCGACGGACGCGTCAGGCTCCGGACGGGCACCTTGTACAGCGCCCTGGAACGGCTGCTGGCGCAGGGGCTGATCGCGATCGACCGCGAGGAGATCGTCGACGGCCGGCTGCGCCGCACCTACGGCCTGGCCGAACCCGGCCGCGAGGCCCTGGCGGCGGAAGCCGCCCGGCTGACCGCCACGGCCGGCGAAGCGATCCGGCGACTCGGCGGGCTCGGCGCGAAGGGGGCCACCGCGTGATCGCCCGTCTCGTACGGCTCTATCCGCGCCGCTTCCGGACCGCCTACGGCGACGAGATCGCCGCCGTCTACCAGGAGATCACCGCGGACGCGGGCCCCGCCGAACGCCTCCGCGAGGCGGGCGGGATCGCGGCGCACGCCCTGCGGCTGCGCCTGGGTCTCGGCTCCGTCCAGGGACCGGGCCGGCTGTGCGCGGCGGCCGCCCCGATCGTCCTCGCCGTCTCCGCGGCCGAAGCCGTCCGGGAACTGGCCGAAACGGCCCGCTACGCCACCGCGATCCGCGCCGAGGGGCGCATCCCGATGTTCTTCCCGACGGACATGGTCCTGGCGGCCGCCTGTGCGGCACTGGTCGCCGCTGCCGTGGTCGCCCTGAGCGGGCGGTGGACCGTCGGCCGGCTCTGGGCCGCGGCCGCCCAGACGGTGTACGCCGTCACCGTCGCGACCGCCGGACACAGCGCCGCGGACACGGCCGCCGCCGTGGGCACGAGCGCGTTGGCCGTCACCGTCCTGCTGGCCTGTCCGCCGGACGAACATCCCGCGCCGCGGCTCCGTCTGCTGGCGGCCGCGGCCGGGACCATGATCGCGATCCCGCTGGCCGCCCTCACGCTGGACCTGCTGCCGGTGACGACGGACTACGGCCTGTGGCCCTTCCTCGTCCTGGCCCTCACGGGCGGCCTGCTCGCCCTCGACCGGGGCCGCCCGGCGCCCGCCCTGGCGGCCTCGGCCCTGGCGTCGGTGCCGTTCTTCGACGCGGCCTTCGGCTGGTACCCGCCCGCGGTCCCGGGGTTCGTCCCCGCGCTCCTTCTCCTCACCGCGACCGGCGGGGCCCTCTACCTCGCGGCCCGCGGTCTGCTCCCGGGCCGTACGGGAAGCAGGCCGTCCGGCCACTGATCACCCGAGCCGGCCGGGGGTCCTCACCGGGCCTGACCGGCCGGCGGTTCCGCCCCGAGCCCGCCGAGTCCGTACCGCCCGGCGAACTCGTCGGCGAGCAGCCCGAGCATCATCAGATCCCGGTGCCGTCCGGCGAGAAAGGCATAGTCCCGCAGCCTGCCCTCCTCGGTGAAACCGAGCCGCCGGTGGAGCGCCAGGGACGCCTCGTTGTACGCGTACACCCTCGCCTCGCACTTGTGAAAGCGCCGCTCGGCGAACATATAGCGCAGGAACAACACCGCGGCCTCCGCCGCGTACCCCTTGCGCTGATGCGCGGAGCCGATCGCGATCCCGTACATGAACCGGCCACTGCGCGCATCGGCCTCGTGGGAGCCGACCGTGCCGACCAGCTCCCCTCCGTCGACGGCCTCGACGGCCAGTCGGAAGCAGTCCCCGTCGGCCTCGGCGGTCGCCTGCTCCTTCGCCCATGCCCGGTATCCCTCGGCGGAGCGCGGCGGATGCAGCACATCTCCGGACCGCTGGTCACCGGAGTGCTCGTCGAAGCGCATGAAGGCCGCCCAGTCACCGGGTTCGATACCGCGCAGGCGGACCCGCTCACCCGTCCAGAACGATGTCATGACACCCATTTGATCATCGCGATACCCCCGCCGGCCAGCGCTTTTACCGGTCCCCAAGGGCGTCGGCCGCCTGCCGGACGCCCTCCCGGCCACCGGCGTGCGTACGCCGCTCGTACCGTCTTCCGACGGCCCCGACCGCGAAGACGGCGGCCATCACCGAACCGGCCACCACCGGTCCGAGCGGCCACCCGCCCAGCACGAAGACCGTGAACAGCACGGCGCACAGCGCCATCAGCCCCCAGGGGCGCGTCAGCCGCCGATCGACTGCCAGCACCACCCGCAGCACCGGACCCGGACCGCCCTCGTTCATCCCGCCACTCATCCCCGACTCCGCCTCCCCGCCCGGCTCCCGGGCCTCCTGTACGCCCCCATTCTTCCGCCCCGCCCCGCGCGCCGCCGGGGCGACCCCCGGGCAGCGGAGACCGCCCCGGCCGGACACCGCCCCCTCAGGGCATCTGCACCACCTCGGGGACCGGCGGAGACGCCCCGTCCAGCAGCCCGTCCCCGAAAAACCCGTACCCCGTCCGCAGCCCCCTCTGATAGCGTGCCGACATCCATGACCCGTGCAACGAGGAGCGGCAGTGTCCACAGGAGACGACGACATCTCCGGGTGATACCCGGAAGTCCGCAGGCCGTCGGCGGCATCAGCCGTACCGGCCTCACAGTCGTACCCTGTCCCCTCGCGCACACCTGAGGTCACTTCACCATGTCCGACGCCTTCGTCGTCTGCACCGGCCTGTCGTTTTCCTGGCCGGACGACACCCCCGTCTTCACCGATCTGTCCTTCGCCTTCGGCACCGGCCGCACCGGTCTCGTCGCACCCAACGGCTCCGGCAAGACCACCCTGCTCAAACTCATCGCCGGTGAACTCCGCCCCACCGCGGGCACCCTCGCCGTCTCCGGCACCCTGGGCTACCTGCCCCAGTCCCTCCCCCTGACGGCAGGACTCACCGTCGCCGAAGTCCTCGGCATCGAGGCGACCGTCCGCGCCCTGAACGCAGTGGAATCCGGCGACGTCGCCGAGGAACACTTCACCGTCATCGGCGACGACTGGGACATCGAGGAACGCACCCGTGCCCACCTCGACCGCCTCGGCCTGCCCGGCCTCGCCCTCGACCGCAGGCTCGGCGCCCTCAGCGGCGGCCAGGCCGTCCTCCTCGGCATCGCCGCCCAGATGCTGAAGAACCCCGACGTCCTGCTCCTCGACGAACCGACCAACAACCTCGACCTCGACGCCCGCCACCGGCTCTACGACGTCCTGGAGGGCTTCACCAACTGCCTCCTCCTCGTCAGTCACGACCGGGCCCTCCTCGACCGCATGGAGAGCATCGCCGAACTCGGCCCCGGCGAACTCCGCCTCTACGGCGGCAACTTCGCCGCCTACGAGGACGCGGTGGACGCCGAACGGGAGACGGCCGAGAAGAACATCCGCAACGCCGAAGCCGAACTGAAGCGGGAGAAGCGCGAGTTGCAGCAGGCCCGCGAACGCGCCGAACGCCGCGCCGGAAACGCCGCCCGCAACCTCAAGAGCGCCGGCCTGCCCCGGATCTTCGCCGGAAATATGAAGCGCGGCGCTCAGGAGGCCGCCGGACGCGCCGGCCGTATGCACGCCGACCGGGTCACCGAGGCCCGCTCCCGGCTCGACGAAGCGGGCCGCGCCCTCCGCGACGACCAGCGCATCACCGTCGACCTGCCCGAGACCGACGTCCCCGCCGGACGCACCCTCTTCACCGGCGAACATCTGAGGGCCCGGCTCGGTGACCGCACCCTTTTCACCGGCGACGGGGTCGACCTCACGATCCGCGGCCCGGAACGCATCGCCCTCACCGGCCCCAACGGCGCCGGAAAGACCACCCTCCTCCGGCTGATCGGCGGCGATCTCACCCCCGACGGCGGGCAGACCCGGCACGCCGACGGCCGGACCGCCTACCTCTCCCAGCGACTCGACCTGCTCGACCCCGACCGTACGGTTGCCGAGAACTTCGCCGACGCCGCACCGCACCGCACCCACGCCGAACGGATGAACCTCCTCGCACGGTTCCTCTTCCGCGGCGCCCGCGCCCATCTCCCCGCGGGCGTCCTGTCCGGCGGAGAACGGCTGCGCGCCACCCTCGCCTGCGTCCTGTGCGCCGAACCCGCCCCCCAGCTCCTGCTCCTCGACGAGCCGACGAACAACCTCGACCTGGTCAGCGTGGGCCAGCTGGAGAGTGCACTCGCGTCCTACCGGGGCGCGTTCGTCGTCGTCAGCCACGACGAACGCTTCCTCGCCCGGATCGGCGTGAACCGGTGGCTGCGGCTCGCCGGCGGAGAGCTTGCGGAGACGGGAGGCCCGGAGCAGGAGTGACCCGTACCGGCCCCGCGGGCCGCCGAACCGGTCGGCCCGCGGCGTGATATCCGTGCCCTTGCTACCGTGCGCAGAAAGTGTCGTGGGCCCGGGCGCCGGGCACGGGACACCGGAATCCCGGACACCCTGGAGGACGTATGCCGGACGGAGACCCCGCGAACACCGGGTCGGTACGGGAGTGGCTGCGAGACCTGGAGGTGTTCGCCGGCCCCCTGGCGCACTTCGACCCCGCCGCGGCACCCGGCGATCCGGTCCCCCTCTTCCTCGACTGGCTGAGGGAAGCGGTGGCCGCCGGGGTGCCCGAGGCCCAGGCCATGACGCTCTCCACCGTCGGCCACGACGGCGTCCCCGACGCGCGGGTCCTCATCCTGAAGAACGTGGACGCCGACGGCTGGCAGTTCGCCGCCCACGCCGGATCCCCCAAGGGCCGCCAGCTCGGCGAACGGCCCGGCGCGGCTCTCACGTTCTACTGGCCGCTGCTCGGCCGCCAGGTGCGGATCAGGGGCACCGTGTCGCCCGACACGCCGGAGCGCAGCGCCGCCGATCTGCTGGCCCGTTCGCCCTCGGCCCGTGCCGAAGTCCTGCTGGCCCGGCAGAGCACCCCGCTGGAGAGCGCGGCAGCCCGTACCCGGGCGATGGCGGGGGCCCGGGCCCGGATCGAAGCGGACCCCGACCTGGTCAGCCCGGAATGGACCCTGTACACGGTGGTCCCCACCGCGGTCGAGTTCTGGCAGGCGGACAAGGACCGCGTCCACACCCGGCTCCGCTACGAACGCCCGGCGCCCGGCACCCCCTGGGACCGGCAACTGCTGTGGCCGTGACGACGGCCCGTACCGGCCGCTGATTCCGGGACCGGAGCCGGCACCCGCCTCCGGTCCCGGAACACCGGCACCCTCCGGGCCGGCTCGTCAGCCGTCCCGACCATCCCCGCAGCTACCGTTCCCGCAGTCACCGGCCTCGCAGTCACCGGCCCCGAAGGTTCGGCCCCGAAGGTTCGGACCCGTCCGGAACGCCGTTGTTTCCGGCCGTGTTCGATACGTGTCCCCTGAACACGACATCTCCCGGCCCACCGAAAAGATCTTCACATCCATGGCACGTACACCATGGAATCTTCGGTTCATGATCGGCAGACGCTGACACGCAGTGAGATCAGAGCCCGCCACGGCCCGGCGCGCCCCTTGTGGCCTGCGTAAACGTGTCCGTATGGCAGCCAACCGAACGCGTGGTCCTTCTGTGCCGGATCCCTTCCGGGTACAGATGATCACGGCGGTCCGCAAACAGCCTGGGGGGCCGCCTCAGCCATGTTCAGGGGGTTCATTCGCCATGTCCGGATTCACCCGTCGGCAGGCCATCGGGGCCGTGGCCGGCGTCGCCGCGGGCACCGCACTCATCGGTGTCGCCAGCGCGACCGCAGACAGCGCACGGACCGGGACCGGTGCACACGGAGCCAAGTCCGCGGGGCCCGCACCCTTCGACGAGGTCTTCCAGGGCCGCCGTATCCAGGGCGCACCCGCCGAAGGCGGTCACCACGCCCACGCCCGCACCGGTGAAGGCGCCGTCTACCGCGTCCTGATCGACGGCCGCGAACTTCACGTCATGAACCACGGAAAGACCGGCTGGAGCAGCGCGATCAACCACTACGAGAGGTTCAGGACGCCTCTCGACGCCGCGCGCACCGCGGTGGTCACGCTCAAGGGCGCGGCCGTCGTCCCCTTCAACCCCACCGCCTGAGCCGGGAGCAGTCAGCCATGACCGTACGGAAGAACCAGGCGAACCTCACCGCCGCCGAGAAGAAGGCGTTCGTCGACGCCGTACTGGAGGTCAAGCGGAGGGGCATCTACGACGAGTTCGTCGCCGCCCACCGCCTCCGGTTCGCGCTGGACATGAACACCGGGATATACGTGGGCCACTTCGGCCCGTCGTTCCTCCCCTGGCACCGCAAGTACCTCATCGACTTCGAGCGGGAGCTCCAGAAGATCAACCCGCAGGTGTCGATCCCCTACTGGGACTGGACCGCCGACAACACCGTCGGCGCCTCCCTCTGGGCCCCGGACTTCCTCGGCGGCACCGGACGCCCCCTGGACGACCAGGTCATGGACGGCCCCTTCGCCTACGCCGCCGGCAACTGGAACATCAACATCCAGGTCGACAGCCGTCCCTTCCTCGCCCGTAACCTCGGATACCGGGTGCCGACCCTGCCGACCCGGGCCCAGGTCGACGCGGCGCTCGCCATCCCCTACTACGACTCCGCCCCCTTCGCCAGCGGCTCGGACGGCTTCCGCTCCACCCTCGAAGGCTCCAACGGCTACATGAGCATGCACAACCGGGTGCACACCTGGGTCTGGGGCCAGATGGAGTCCAGCGTCTCCCCGAACGACCCGGTGTTCTGGCTGCACCACGCCTTCGTCGACAAGCTCTGGGCCGACTGGCACGCCCTCCACCCCACCAGCGCGGAGTACCTTCCGGCCGCCGCCACGCCCGATGTGATCGACCTCAACGAGACCATGCCGCCCTGGACCAACACCACCCCCCAGAGCGTGCTGGACCACACCCAGTTCTATATCTACGCCTGACCCGCACCGGGCCACCGCCTCAGCCCGAGGCGGTGGCCCGTCCACGCGGCACCGCACCGTGTCTGCCGCCTGCCGGGGTGGTCCAGCGTCGGTCGATACAGCCCAGCCAGGTGTCCTGGGCATCGGCCAGCGGCCGCTCCAGGGGCAGCGGGAGGAAGCGGCAGCCGAAGGCGAGACCGCTGTCCTCGCCGTCACCGCGCACCTGATGCACCCAGGTGTCGGGGGTGTCCGCGGGGACCCGGAGATAGAAGTAGGTGGTGCGCCGCGGCTGCCCCGTTCCGGGATGTGCCCGGTTCTCCGTGGCGATCTGCCGGACGACCACCGACCGGAGCCCCGTCTCCTCGAACACTTCGCGGAGCACCGCGTCCTCCAGGCTCTCGCCCGGCCGGACACCACCCGCGGGTACCTGGATCCCCGCCTCGGGCATGCCGAGGTGGTCGAAGACCAGCAGTCCGGGCTCGGCCCGCTGCCTGATCACATAGGCAGCGACGCGGATTCTGGGGCGAATCGTTCCGGCGTGGTCCGTCGCGGTATCCGTCACGGTCCCATGATGATCAGCGAGCCGGGCGATCGGCCAGGGTTTCTTCGGACAGAAGAACCGAATCCCTCCCACGCACCCGATTCCTCCCCTGTATTCGATCCCTCCGGCGAACCCGATCCCTCCGGCGAACCGATTCCTCCAGCGAACCCCGAACCCCGAACCCCGATCCCCGATCCCCGCTCGTCCGACAGCGCGCCCGCAGAGGCGGGTGCCTCCCGCCGGCCCTGCCGCCTCCGGCGGGCCCGGCCGCAGATCGGGCACACCGCATACTCTGCTCACAACTTTGTCCCATAACCTCTCCCGGGAGAGACAGGGCATGACGGTGAGGAGGCGGTAGTGCTCGGAAGGTGTACGAGGTTGCTCGCGGGTGCCATGACCGTGATCTGCATGGTGCTGATCGGGCCGAGCGCTCCGGGCGCCGACCTCATGGCGAGGCCACTGCCTCCCGACGCGGTCAAGGACGTCGTACCGAACCGGGTCATGACCTGGAACATCTGCAACCCCTGCAAGGAGAGCAACGCCGGCCGGGCCGCGGAGATCGCGAAGTACGCACCGCAGGTCATCGGCCTGCAGGAAGCCTGCGTGCGGGACGTCGAGAGGATCCGGGAGTATCTGAGGAACCTCCACGGGCTGGTCTACCACGTCGAGTACGGGATGGTGCTCCGCAACCGGGGGCGCTGCGGCGGAGCGCCCTGGAGCCCCGGGTCCTTCGGCCAGGCGATCCTCTCGGCGGCGCCGATGACGGACCGTGTGAACGTGGAGTATCCCGACGGCGGGTCGGAGGACCGCGGTTATATGGCGGTGACCACCACGGTGGGCGACCGGCCCGTCCGGGTCTTCAACACCCATCTCGCCCAGCGTCGTCAGGAGACGGTCCGGGCGGGCCAGACCCGGGTCCTCGCCGAAGAGGTCGCCCGGCACGGCCGGGCGATCGTGCTCGGCGACTTCAACGCCGTGCCGGACTCTGCGGAACTGGCCGGAATATGGTCACTGGCAGTGGACACGGACCCTCAGTGCCACCCCGCGTCCACCGGTTCCTGCAAGCCGACGACCGACTGGCAGAGCAAGTTCGACTACGTCTTCCTGCGGGGCATCGTTCCCCTCCGCCACGGTATGCACCCCTCGCCGTACTCGGACCACCATCTGCTCCACGCCGACCTGCCCGCGTAGCACCGGCCGGCCCGTGCGGTACCCGGCTCGCGGTGCCTGCCCGAGCCGCTACCGGAGCCGACCCGGCGTCTCCGTTCCTCATTTCCCTTTCCCTGTTTCCGTTCCGCTCCTTCCGTGATCGGCAGCCCAGCACATGAGCGACAGCGCACCCGGATCCCGACCCGCGTACACCTGGACGTCCGCCACCGTGAACTCCCTCGGCGGACCGCTCCTCGTCTGCGAGGCCGACGCCTTCGCGCACTGGGGCGGTGCGGAACACGGTCCCGGCGGCGAACCGGACCCCGCGTGCGACTACGGCAGGGCGCTCTCGGCCGTCGACGACGAGGAGACGGGCTTCATACGCTTCGGCGACCGCGGGGAACACAAGGGTCTCCTCTGGGACATGGAGGGTGAGGGCACGGCCGAGGTCGCGCTCTCCGCCGATGGATTCCTGCTCCTGCGCTCGTGGCTGCCGCAGGGCGGCACCGCCGCACCGCGCAGGCGCGCCGCCGGGGCGTCCCCGGCAGAGGAGACGGAGGTGGGGGACCTGGAGCTCCCCGGCGGCCGTGTCGTCGTGGCGTGGGCGGCGGCGGGTTCCCGTGAGAACGACATCGGCTCGTTCGCGGATCCAGGGGAGAGAGCCGCGGCGCTCCGGGCCCTGGCCCGGCTGCACCCCCCGGTCCCGCTCCATCTCGACCACGTTCTCCATGTCGGCGCGCTGCTGTCGACCGAGCCGGGCATCTACCGCGTCAGCAGCGGATGGCACGAAGGAACGCGGGGCCGGTCCATGCCTGCGGAGGAGAGACACGGACCACCCCGGGCCGCGGGCGACGACGACTGGAGCTGCCTCTGGGTCCGCTTCTCCCGCCGCGGGCACTGAGCACCTCCCTGTGCCTGCATCCCTCCCGGCGCTTCCTGCCGGGAGCACGGTGACCGCAGGGCCTCCCTTCGGGGCGGCCCGGAGCAGACGCCGCGCGCCACCCGCCCGGCCGTGCCGAGGCCGGGGCGGTTCCCGTTCGTTCAGGGCCGTCGGAAGCGGCCCCTCCGGCCTGTCGCCCTCCGGTACCGGCTCAGCCGTCGGACCAGCGGACGGGGTGGCCGGAGGCGTCCGTGGTGAGCCAGGTGCCGTCACCGAGGAACTGAATGCCGCAGGGGTCGTCCGTACGCGCGTCGAAGGTGCCTCGGACCTGACCGGAGCGCGCATCGACGCGGTAGTGACGGAACCACTCCTGTTCGTCCTCTGTTTCGCCGAGGAGTGTGACGATGACCGTGTCGCGGTCCAGATAGCCGCCGCTCCACTCCGTATAGACGCTGTCCGGATCGTGCCCGAAGGCGTCGACGGTCAGGACGAACGCCGTATCGCCCTCCGGGTAGGTGTGGACGGCGGCGTTGAGCTGCTCATGGTCGACCGTCAGGAAATGCCGGCCGTCGGGTGACAGGCCGATGAGGCAGCGGTCGATCCACGGATAGCGGAAGAGGTCCATCCGGTCGCCGGTCGTCGACGCGCGGTAGACGACCGAGCCGTCCTGCCCCTCTCCCACGTCGAGAAGCACGTGATCGCTCTCCGGGTGCAGCAGTTGCAGACCGCCCTGCCCGGCGGTCTCCAGATCCGCCTGTGCGATCAGCGCGCCGGTCGCGGCGTCCAGCGCGGCCCACTGGTCGGGGCGGTCGCGGCCGGCCATGACGTCGGGCCGGTAGACCCAGACCACGAGCCCGTCCGCCGACAGCACACAACAGGGGTGGTGTCCGTACCGCTGGTCCGACTGCGGCTGGAACTCCCACCGCCAGACCGCGGTCCCGTCGGGCGTCACACAGACGACTGCATCGAGAGTCGTGTAGCAAGCGTGCCGAAGGTCCGTCGCAACGGCGGGGGAGACGACCTCGTCCCCGGCGGCCGGACGGCACATCACGACGGGTGACAGCACGCCACGGCGATCGGTGTCGAGGTCGTAGGCGCAGATATCACCGTCGACGAGCCGTGTGACGACCCGGCGGGGGCGAGTGGGGTGAACCATGCCCAGGAGGTTAACCCCAACGGATCACCGGCTCCCCGGCCGTTCCGTGTCACGTCCGTTCCGTCCCGTTGGCGTGGGTGCGCCGACGTGCGCCGACCCCCAGGACGTTCAGGAGGGCGAGGGTGGCCGGGCTCGGATTGAACCGGTTCCACGCCAGATACTCGACGCGCCGCGGACCGCCCACGACCATGACCAGCGCCAGTTCGGGATTGCCGTCGACGAGGGGGCGGACGAACGCGGAGGGCAGCAGTGCCACCCCCAGTCCTCGGGCGATCAGCCGGGTGATCAGCTCCACGACACCGGCCTCGTAGGCGACGTCACGGACCAGACCGGCGGCGGTGAACGCCAGGTCGGTCTGGTCCCGGGCGGGCGTACCGCGCATGAAGTCCACGAACACCTCGTCGGCGACATCGGCCAGCGCGACCCGTGCCGCCCCCGCGAGCCGGTGGCCCGCCGGGACGACCAGGACGTGTTCGTCGTCGTCGAGTACGAGGGCCTCCACCCCCGAGGGGCGCACCCCTTCCGGGAGACCGAGGAAGGCGATGTCGAGCTCGCCCCGCCGGATCGCCTCGGCCAGCTCGTCGCTGCCTCCTGCACGGAGTTGTACCCGCACATCGGGGTGCCGGGCCCGGTAGCGCTGGAGGAGTTCGGGTACGTCCACGGCTGCCGTGGTCACCAGCACCCCCACCGCGAGGCGGCCCCGGACGATCCCGGCCGCGGCCGCGGCGTCGGCGGCGGCACGATCGGCCGCGGCCAGACACTCCCGGGCCCCGGAGAGGAACGCCTCCCCGGCGCTGGTGAGTTCGGTGCGGCGACTGGAGCGGGCGAACAGCCTCACGCCCAGCTCCCGTTCCAGATCCGCGATGCGGTGGCTCAGCGACGACTGGACCACGGAGCAGCGCTCGGCGGCCCGGGTGAAGTTACGGGTCTCGGCGACGGCGACGACGTACCGCATCTGCTGGAGGTCCATCCGGCCATCGTTTCTGTTCATGGCTGTGATGACAAGCATGCTTTGGAGTCATCAATGGTCGGACTCCAGACTGGGCCCCGTACCCGAAGTCACCTTCCACGACCGGCCGGTACTGCCCGTACCACCCGTACTGCACCCGTACTGCCCATACGACAAGGACGGACCTGATGACCGAGCACGCAAACTCCGGTATCCGCACATCCACTGCCCCGAGGACCGAAATGCCCATGAAGTCCCTGACCATTGCCGTACTCGGTGCCACGGGAATGGTCGGCAGCCGGGTGATCGCCGAAGCCGGTTCGCGCGGCCACCGAGTGCTCGCCCTGTCCCGTAAAGCCACCGGTGGCGATGCGGGCGTGATACCCGTACCGGTCGACGCCCACGACCCGCAGGCCCTCCGCGGGGCGCTCACCGGTTCCGCCGCGCTTCCGGTGCCGGACGCGGTCGTCGTGGCCGTCCGGACCGATCCGGTCGACCGGACGTTCCTGGTCGAGACCACCCGCACGGTCCTCGACATCGCGGCGGAGCTGAAGATCCGGGTTCTCGTCGTCGGTGGTGCCGGGGCCCTGCAGAGTCCCGGAACTCCGGGGCTCCTGGTCGCCGACGACCTCGCCTACGTCCCGGAGGAACTGCGGCCCGTCGCCGCAGCCGGGGTCGCCCAACTGCGGGCCGGACAGGCCCACGGTCACGCTGACTGGGTCTACCTCAGCCCGCCCGCCCTGCTCCAGCCCGGCGCCCGGACGGGTCGCTACCGCCGGGGTACGGACACCCTTCTCACTGCCGCCGACGGCCGGTCCTGGATCAGTGCCGAGGACTTGGCGATTGCCGTCGTGGACGAACTGGAGTCCCCCGGCCAGGACCGGCACGTCACGGTCGTCCACCGGGACCGGGAGGAGTCCCTGGCCGCCTGATGCGGCAACGGAACGGCGCCGGGAAGTCCGGCCCGGGTGCCTGCCCGGCCGGGGCCGGATCGGGTCCGGACTCCGGACCCGATCCGGCAATGACGGACGAGCTGTCGTTCTCCGGTTCCTGGGGCTGTCTTGTGGTGCTTCTTTGCCGGAGGAGGGGCCTTGTGGTTGTGGTCTGTGTTGTGGGGGCGTTGCTTGTGTTGGGTTGAATTCGGTTTGTTTGTTTCGGGGGTTGGGGTGTGGGGGTTAGGGGGTGTTGGGGGTTGGGGGGTGTTGGGGTGGTGTTTAGGGTTTGGGGGTGTGGTTTGTTCGTCATGTCGTTTGTGTCGTCTTTTTTGGGGGTGTTTGTGTTTTCGTGTTGTGGGTTGGGTTGGGTGTGTGCCGGTACTGGCTTCGGTGCAAGGGGTAGTGCCGGCGCTGGCGCCGGTGTGGGTGTGGGTGTGGGTGTGGGTTGGGGGGTGGTGTGGGGTGTTGGGGGTGAGGGTGGGGTGGGTGTGGTGCGGGGGGTGGTGGGGTTTGGGGGTTGGTCGACGTGGTTTCGGGTGACGGGTGTGGGGTTGGGTTCTGGTTCTGTTGGGTCGGGTTCTGTTGGTTCGGGTTCTGGTTCTGTTGGGTCGGGTTCGGGTTCGGGTTCTGGTGTTGGTTCTGTTGGTGGTTCTGGGTTGGGTGTTGGTGGGTTGGGTTTTGGTGGTGGTGGGTCGGTGTTGGTGGTGGTGCATGGGGGTCCGGGGGCGACGCATGATTATTTGTTGCCGTTGTCGGTGTTTGCGTCGTGGGGTGTGCGGGTGGTGCATTACGACCAGTTGGGGGGTGGTGGGTCGTCGCGTGTTCCGGGTGTGGGTGCGGGGTTTTGGAGTCCTGAGTTGTTTTTGGAGGAGTTGGATAATTTGTTGGCGGGGTTGGGTGTTGATTCGGATTATGTGTTGTTCGGGCAGTCGTGGGGCGGGATGCTCGCGGCGGTGCATGCCGCCCGGCGGCCGGCGGGTTTGCGGGGTTTGGTGATTGCGAATGCTCCGGTGTCGTATCCGTTGTGGCGGGCGGAGATGGAGGTGTTGCGGGCGGAGCTTCCGCCGGGTGTGGATGAGGTTTTACGCCGGCATGAGGCGGCGGGGACGACGGATGGTGAGGAGTATCAGGCGGCGATGGGCGTGTTTTATGGCCGTCATTTCTGCCGGCTGGATCCTTATCCGGGGCCGTTGATGGCCACGTTTTTGGAGATGCATAGTAATCCGGTTGTTTATCATGCGATGAACGGCCCGAATGAGTTTACGGTCACGGGGAGTTTGCGTGATTGGTCGGTGCGGGATGTCCTGCCGGATATCGAGGTGCCGACTCTGGTGATTTCGGGTCGTTATGACGAGGCTACTCCGGCTGCGGTGCGGCCGTTTCGGGAGTTGATCCCGTGTTCGGGCTGGACGGTTTTCGAGGATTCCAGCCATGTCCCGCATCTTGAGGAACCGGATCGGTTCGTGAGGGTGTTGGGCGGTTTTCTGGACTCGGTCGGCGCGACCGCGCGCGACTTCTCACGGTGAGTGGAGGCTGAACCGGCGATGGATGCCAGGGCCGAAGAGATCATTAACGCGCTGCGGGGCTCGCTGATCGAGAACGAGCGGCTGCGCCGTGACATCGAGGGCCTGCGTGCCGTTGCCGAGGTTGCTGCGGAGCCCGTTGCGATTATCGGGATGGGGTGTCGTTTCCCGGGGGGTGTGACGTCTCCGGAGGAGTTGTGGGAGCTGGTGGACCGGGGCGGGGACGCGGTCGGTCCGTTTCCCGGTGACCGGGGCTGGGATGTGGAGGGGCTGTACGACCCGGTGCCGGGGACTGCGGGGAAGAGTTATGTCCGTGAGGGGGGTTTCCTCTATGACGCGGGGCGGTTCGATCCGGAGTTTTTCCGGATCAGTCCGCGTGAGGCTCTGGCGATGGACCCGCAGCAGCGGCTGTTGCTGGAGATTGTGTGGGAGGCGGTGGAGCGGGCGGGTGTGGATCCCCTCGCGTTGCGGGGGAGCCGTACGGGTGTGTTCGCGGGGGCGATGTATCACGATTACGGGGTCACCAGCAGTGACGGGAGTCTGGTGTCCGGGCGGGTCGCTTACACCCTGGGGCTGGAGGGTCCCGCGGTCACGGTCGATACGGCGTGTTCGTCGTCGCTGGTTGCTCTGCAGTGGGCGGCGCATGCTCTGCGGACGGGGGAGTGTTCTCTGGCTCTGGCCGGCGGGATCAGTCTGATGGCGACGCCGGAGACGTTTGTGGAGTTCTCCGAGCAGCGGGGTCTGTCGCCGGACGGGCGGTGCCGTTCGTTCGCGGCCGGGGCCGACGGCACGGGCTGGGCCGAGGGTGCGGGTGTGCTGCTGCTGGAGCGGTTGTCGGACGCGCGGCGCAACGGGCACCGGGTTGTGGCGGTGATCCGGGGCAGTGCGGTGAACCAGGACGGTGCGTCGAACGGGCTGACCGCTCCGAACGGGCCGGCTCAGCGGCGGGTGATCCGGGATGCGCTGGCGAACGCCGGGCTGTCGGCGGCCGATGTCGATGTGGTCGAGGCGCACGGCACGGGGACCGTGCTGGGTGACCCGATCGAGGCGCAGGCGCTGCTGGCGACCTACGGCCAGGAGCGGGAGGCAGGTGACCGTCCGCTGTGGCTCGGTTCGGTGAAGTCGAACATCGGGCACTGCCAGGCCGCGGCCGGGGTGGCGGGCATCATCAAGATGGTCGGGGCGATGCGGCACGGTGTCCTGCCCCGGACGCTTCATGTCGATGCCCCGTCACCGCAGGTGGACTGGTCGGCGGGGAACGTGCGGCTGCTGACCGAGCCCGTGGCGTGGCCGGAGCGGGCGGGCCGCCCGCGGCGTGCGGCGGTGTCGTCGTTCGGTGTCAGCGGTACCAACGCGCACGTGATCATCGAGGAAGCCGCCCCCGCCGCCCCCGCCGCCCCTGCCGCCCCTGCGGGCCCGGGTGGTGCTGTCCCCGGCAGCGGTGCCGCGAAGCCGTCCGGTGAAGGCGGCGGCACCGCCCCCGCCACCGGCAAGACCACCACCACCGCCCCTGCCACCGCCCCTGCCGCTGGTGAGCCGGGCGCCGGTGTGTCGGTTGCCGGTGTGTCGGGTGGTGCTGCTTCTGCCCCTGCGGAGCCGGCCACTGCTGCTTCTGCCGCCGCTGGGTCGGCTGTCGGTGAGCCGGGTGGAAGTGTCCCGGCTGCCGGTACTCCTGGCGCCGGTGTGTCGGGTGTCGGTGTGTTGGGTGCTTCTGCTTCTGCTTCTGCTTCTGCTTCTGCTTCTGCGGAGCGGGCTACTGCTGCTTCTGCCGCTGTTGGGTCGGCCGGCGGTGTGTCGGGTGGCGTTGTCCGGGCTGCTGGTGAGCGGTCTGTCGCTGGTGGGTCAGGTGTTGGTGGGTCGGGTGTTGGTGTTCCGGTGGTTGGTGGGCGGGGTGTGGTGTTGTCGGCCGGGGTGTCGGTGTGGTTGGTGTCGGGTCGTAGTGCGGCTGCGTTGGCAGGTCAGGCGGGTCGTCTGGGTGAGCATGTGGTGGCCCGGCCCTCGCTTCCGGTGGAGGATGTGGCGTGGTCGCTGGTGACGAGCCGGTCTGCGTTCGAGCATCGTGCCGTGGTGGTGGGTGGTGGGCGGGGCGAGTTGCTTGCGGGGCTGGGGTCGGTGGCTGCGGGGCAGGCCGCGTCCGGTGTGGTGGCGGGTGAGGTCGTTCCGGGTGCGACGACGGGGACGGTGTTCGTGTTCCCGGGCCAGGGCAGTCAGTGGGTCGGTATGGGCCGCGAACTCGCCTCCCAGTCACCGGTGTTCGCTGCCAGGCTGGCGGAGTGTGCGGCAGCCCTGGCTCCGTATGTGGAGTGGGAGCTGGACGATGTCCTCGCCGGACACCACGGTTTCGAAGCCGCCGAAGTGGTGCAGCCCGCTCTGTGGGCCGTCATGGTCTCCCTGGCCGCCGTCTGGCAGGCCGCCGGAGTCACCCCCGACGCGGTCGTCGGCCATTCCCAGGGCGAGATCGCCGCCGCAGCCGTCGCCGGGATCCTGTCCCTGGACGATGCGGCGAAGGTCGTTGCTTTGCGGAGCCGTACCCTGTCCGCCCTCGCCGGGCGTGGCGGCATGCTGTCGATAGCCGAGCCTGCCGATGCGGTCCGGGAACGGATCGCGGGCTTCGGTGACCGGTTGTCGGTTGCTGCGGTCAACGGCCCCTCCGCAACGGTGGTCTCCGGCGAACCGGATGCCCTGCGTGAACTGCAGGACGCCTGTGGTGAAGCGGTGCGCACCCGGATGATCCCGGTGGACTATGCCTCGCACGGTCCGCAGGTCGACGCCCTGCGCGAAGACATCCTCACCGCCCTCACCGGCATCACCCCCCAGCCCGCGGCCGTTCCGATGGTGTCCGCGATGAGCGGGCAGTGGCTCACCGGCCCCGAAATGGACCCTGCCTACTGGTACGCATCCCTGCGCGAGCCGGTGGAGTTCGACCGCGCGATCCGCGTCCTGGGCGAGGCGGGTCACGGTGTGTTCGTCGAAGCCTCCCCGCACCCGGTCGTCGTCCACGCGATTGCCGACACCCTCGAAGACCGCGACCCGGTTGCGGTGGGCACCCTGCGGCGCGACGACGGCGGCCCCGAGCGGCTGCTGACGTCCCTCGCCGAGGCGTATGTCCGTGGTGTGGCCGTCGACTGGGCGGCGGTTCTGGGCGGCGGGGACACGGTCGATCTGCCGACGTACGCCTTCCAGCGGCGCTGGTTCTGGCGCGAGCAGGCTTCGCCGCCGGCTCTTCCGCAGGCGGGGGGCACTCCTGCGGAGGCCGGTTTCTGGGCGGCGGTGGAGCAGGGCGACGCGGATACCCTGGCCCGGCTTCTGGGTGTTGATGCGGCCGAGTCCACGCTCGGTGCGCTGACCGACTGGCGCCTGCGGGAACGCGCTGATGCGACGGTCGCGGACTGGCGCTACCGCATCGGCTGGGCACCGCTTCCCGATTCCGGCATGTCTTTGTCGGGGACGTGGCTGGTCGTCGGCGAGGGCCCCGACACGGATGCCGTCGCGGGAGCGCTGGCCGCACGCGGCGCGCGGACGGTGACCGTCACCGGCCCGGACCGGCTCGCCTTCACCGATGTCTCGGAGGTGGCCGGTGTCGTCTCGGCCCTGGCCCTGAACGATCACCTGTGCACCGGGCAGGGCACCGGCACAGCCCTGGTGCCGGACCCTGCTCCCTCCGCCGGGCAGGGCACCGGCACAGCACCGCTGTCGGGTGGTGTCCCCTCCGCCGGTGAGGGTGGCGGCATGGTGCCGTTGCCGGGGCGGGGGGTTGTTTCTGCGGGTCTGGTGGCGACGGTGGAGCTGGTGCGGGTTTTGGACGGTGCCGGGGTGTCGGCTCCGTTGTGGGTGCTGACCCGGGGCGCGGTGGCCACGGGTGCCGGTGAGCCGGTGGTCAGTGCGGTGCAGGCGCAGGTGTGGGGTCTGGGTGTGGTGGCCGGTCTGGAGTTTCCCGGGGTGTGGGGTGGTCTGGTCGATCTGCCTGCGGTGTGGGATGCGCGGACCGCGGGCCGGCTGGTGTCGGTTCTTGCCGGTGGTGGTGAGGATCAGGTCGCCTTGCGTTCCCGCGGGATTCTGGGGCGCCGTCTTGAGCCGGCTCCCCGCCCGGCCTCCGGCCCGGCTTCTGGCCTGGAGTCGGGCCCGGCCTCTGGCGTGGGGTCCGGCCTGGAGTCGGGTGGGGTTGCCGGTGGGGCGTGGGTTCCTGGTGGTGCGGTTCTGATCACGGGTGGTACGCGTGGGGTGGGTGCGGTTACGGCCCGCTGGGTGGCGGGGCGTGGTGCCGGGCGGGTGGTGCTGACGAGCCGTTCGGGGCCCGGTGCGGGGGGTGTTGCGGTTCTGGCGGCGTCGATTGCCGGGGCCGGGGCGGCGGTTGATGTGATTGCTGCGGATGCTGCGGTGCGTGAGGCGACGGGTGCGCTCCTGGACTGGATTGATGCCGGTGGTGTGGGTCTGTCGTCGGTGGTGCACGCGGCCGGGTGTGCTGCCCGGGTGCCGGTGGGGGAGACCGACGGGGAGGTTCTGGCCCGGGTGCTGTCGGTGAAGGCCGGGGGTGCGATGTTCCTGGACGAGCTGACGGCGGGCCGGGATCTGGATGCTTTCGTGGTGTTCTCTTCCGGTGCGGGAGTCTGGGGCGCCGGCGGGCTGGGTGCCTGCGCGGCGGCCGACGCTTATGCGGACGCGTTGTGCGAGGAGCGCCGTTCGCGGGGTCTGCCCGCCACGTCGGTCGTGTGGGGCAAGTGGGCCACCACCCCCGACACCACCCCCGGCGCCACCGCCACCACCCCCGTCGCCACGGCCTCCGCCGTCGCCGCGGACGGCGTCACCGGTATCGGCGCCACGGCCACTGCCTCCGGCGGTGCCGCGGACGGCGTCACCGTCGCCGGAGCCACGGCCGCGGTCACTGCCGATGCCGATGCCGATGCCGATGCCGATGCCGACGGCGCGGCCGGCGTTGCCGTCGCCGCGGCCGGCCCGACCGTGACTGCCGCTGCCACGGCTGCCGGTACCGGTGTTGGTGCCGCTGCCACGGCTGCCGGTGCCGGTGTTGGTGTTGGTGTTGGTGGGGTGTGGGGTGGTTCTGGTCTGGAGGGTATTGACCCGGAGCGGGGTATGCGTGCTCTGGGCCGGATTCTGGATGCCGGTGAGAGTGGTCTGGTGGTGGCCGGGTTCGACTGGGACCGGTTCGTCCCGGCGTTCACGGTGCGCCGTCCGAGTGCGCTGTTGTCCGCTCTGCCCGCGGTGCAGCGGATCACGGCCGCGGCCGCGGCGGGGTCCGGTGACGGGTCCGGGTCCGGGTCCGGGGCCGTGGTGGGTGGGTCGGGGCTGGCTGCCCGGCTTCTGGGTATGCCGGAAGCGGACCGGGGGTCTTTCCTGACCGATCTGGTGCGGGGTCATGCGGCGGCGGTGCTGGGCTATGGGGCCGGCCGGGACGTGGTGGCGCAGCGGGCGTTTCGTGAGCTGGGTTTTGATTCGGTTGCTGCTGTTGAGCTGCAGAACCGGCTGTCGGCTGCGGTGGGGGTGCGGCTGCCGTCGACTGCGGTGTTCGATCATCCGAACGCGGTGGCGCTGGCGGGGTTCATCCTGGGTGAGCTGATCACCCCGCCCCGGGGGTGGATGGCGGGGTGCGGGTGGTGGCCGCGGCCGGTGGTGAGCCGATCGCGATTGTGGGGATGGGCTGCCGGTTCCCCGGGGAGGTCCGCGGGCCGGAGGAGTTCTGGGAGCTGCTGGCCGAGGGCAGGGACGCGATCGCGGGGTTCCCGGCGGACCGCGGCTGGGAGTCCCCGGACACCAGGCGGCCGGGGCGGGTGGTTCGTATGTCCGGCAGGGTGGTTTCGTCTACGATGCCACCGATTTCGATGCGGGTTTCTTCAATATCAACCCGCGTGAGGCTCTGGCGATGGATCCGCAGCAGCGGCTGCTGCTGGAAACGTCGTGGGAAGCGGTCGAGCGGGCCGGTCTGGCCCCGTCCGCGCTGCACGGCTCGGCGACCGGGGTGTTCATCGGGACCAGTGGTTCCGGCTACGAGAACAGTCTCCCGGCCGGTGACCGGAGTCTGGACGGCTACCGGCTCACCGGCAGTATCCCGGCGGTGGCCTCGGGCCGGATCTCCTATGTCCTGGGTCTGACCGGGCCGGCGGTGACGGTGGATACCGCCTGTTCGTCGTCGCTGGTGGCGCTGCATCAGGCGGTGACCGCGCTGCGCGGGGGTGAGTGCACGATGGCGCTGGCCGGCGGGGTGGCGGTGATGACGTCGCCGGGTGCGTTCACGGAGTTCGCGGAGCAGGGCGGGATGGCTCCCGATGCGCGCTGCAAGGCGTTTTCCGACGGTGCCGACGGCATTGTGTGGGGCGAGGGCGCGGGCATGATGCTGCTGGAGCGTCTGTCCGATGCCCGGCGTAACGGGCATCAGGTGCTGGCGGTGATCCGGGGCAGTGCGGTGAACCAGGACGGTGCCTCGAACGGCCTGGCCGCTCCGAACGGGCCGTCGCAGCGGCGGGTGATCCGTGCCGCGCTGGCCAATGCCCGGCTGTCGGCGGCCGATGTCGATGCGGTGGAGGCCCACGGTACGGGGACGTCGCTGGGTGACCCGATCGAGGCGCAGGCGCTGCTGGCGACGTACGGCCGGGAGCGTCCGGCGGGGGACCGGCCGTTGTGGCTGGGGTCGGTGAAGTCGAACATCGGGCATCTGCAGACCGCGGCGGGTGTGGCGGGTGTGATCAAGATGGTGCTGGCGCTGCAGCACGGGCAGTTGCCCCGGACGCTGCACGCCCAGGCTCCTTCCACCCGTATCGACTGGTCGGCGGGGAACGTGCGCCTGCTGCAGGAGGCCCGTGAGTGGCCTGCGGGGGACCGGCCGCGCCGGGCGGGTGTGTCCGCGTTCGGTGTCAGCGGCACGAATGTGCACGTGATCCTGGAGGAGACCCCCGCCCCTGCCGGGCTCCCCGCCCCTGCCGGGGCTCCCGCACCTGCGGGGGCTCCCGCACCGGGCGAGTTCACCGCCCCTGCGGGGGCTCCTGCAGGGGCCGGGGCCCTCGTGGCGCCTGGGGCTCTTGTGGCGGCCGGGGGGCTGCTGGGTTCTTCCGGGGACGGTGTCATCCCGGCGGGGGCGGTTCTGGCGCCGGTGTCCGGTCTTCCGGTCTGGCTGGTGTCGGGCCGCAGTGCGGCGGCGCTGGCCGGGCAGGCGGGCCGTCTGCGCGAGCACCTCGTGGCCCGGCCCGAGTTGCCGGTGGGTGATGTGGCGTGGTCGCTGGTGACCGGCCGGTCGGTGTTCGAGCACCGCGCCGTCGTCCTCGGCGCGGGCCGGGAGGAACTCTTCACCGGATTGGCATCGGCCGCTACGGGTCAGGCAGCGCCTGGTGTGGTGACCGGTGAGGTCGCTCCCGGCGGCACCGGCCGGACCGTGTTCGTCTTCCCGGGCCAGGGCAGTCAGTGGGTCGGCATGGGCCGCGAACTCGCCTCCAGCTCACCCGTATTCGCGGCACGGCTGGCGGAGTGTGCGGCCGCCCTCGCCCCGTACGTGGAGTGGGAGCTGGACGACGTCCTCGCCGGACACCACGGCTTCGAAGCCGCCGGTGTGGTGCAGCCCGCCCTGTGGGCTGTCATGGTCTCCCTGGCCGCGGTCTGGCAGGCGGCCGGTGTGCAGCCGGACGCGGTCGTCGGCCATTCCCAGGGCGAGATCGCCGCCGCAGCCGTCGCCGGGATCCTGTCCCTGGACGATGCGGCGAAGGTCGTCGCCTTGCGGAGCCGTACCCTGGCCGCCCTCGCAGGCCGCGGCGGGATGCTGTCGATAGCCGAACCGGCCGACACCGTCCGGGAACGGATTGCGGGCTTCGGTGACCGGTTGTCGGTTGCTGCGGTCAACGGCCCCTCCGCGACGGTCGTCTCCGGCGAAACCGATGCCCTGCAGGAGTTGCAGGACGCCTGTGGTGAAGCGGTACGGACCCGGATGATCCCGGTCGACTATGCCTCGCACGGTCCGCAGGTCGATGCCCTGCGCGAGGACATCCTCACCGCCCTCACCGGCATCACCCCCCAGCCCGCGGCCATCCCGATGGTGTCCGCGATGAGCGGGCAGTGGCTCACCGGCCCCGAAATGGACCCTGCCTACTGGTACGCGTCCCTGCGTGAGCCGGTCGAGTTCGACCGCGCGATCCGCGTCCTCGGTGAGGCGGGTCACGGTGTGTTCGTCGAAGCCTCCCCGCACCCCGTCGTCATCCACGCGATTGCCGACACCCTCGACGAGAGCGACCCGGTCACCGTCGGCACCCTGCGGCGCGACGACGGCGGCCCCGAAAGGCTGCTGACCTCCCTCGCCGAAGCCCATGTCCGGGGCGTCCCCGTCGACTGGACCACCATTCTCGGCAGCGGGACGGCGGTCGGTCTGCCGACGTATGCGTTCCAGCGGCGCCGGTTCTGGCCCGAAACCCCCGAAACTCCCCGAGGTCTCGAAGGCGGGCGGTCTGCCTGGTCGGTCGACGACTGGCGCTACCGCATCACCTGGCAGCCGTCCGGCCTCCACCCCGACAGCACGGTGCCCGTGCTGTCCGGGACGTGGCTGCTCGTCGGGCACGACCCGCAGGCCCCGGCGATCGCCGGCGCCCTGACCCGCCACGGCGCCGACGTCCTCACGGTTGCAGGCCCCGGGGACCTCGACCCCGCCGTGCTGGCGAACGCCGCCGGCGTCGTGTCGCTCCTCGCCCTCGACGAAACCCCCGACACCCGCCACCCCTGGGTGGCGTCCGGTACCGCAGCCACCCTGGACCTCGTCCACGCACTGCACCGGGCCGCCTCCACCACCCCGTATGGCTGCTGACCCGCGGCGCCGTCCGGACCGGTACAGCCGACGCCACCACCAGCCCGGCCCAGAGCGCGGTGTGGGGCCTCGGGCGCGCCGTCGGCCTGGAACACCCCGGACTGTGGGGCGGACTGGCCGACCTCCCGGCCGAGTTCACCGCCGAAACCGGCACCCGGCTGGCCGCGGTCCTCGCGGACCCCGGCCACGAGGACCAGATCGCCCTGCGCGGCAACGCCGTCCTCGTGCGGCGCCTGTCCCGGGCCCTGCCCGCCCCCGCCCCCCGCCGCCCCTGGTCGCCCCGGGGCACGGTGCTGCTGACCGGCGGCACCGGATCCGTCGGCACCCACATCGCCACCTGGCTCGCCCGGCAGGGAACCCGCCGCCTGGTCCTGACCTCCCGCTCCGGCCCCTCGGCCCCGGGGCAGCCGCCCTGGCCGCAGCCGCCGCCACCAGCGGCACCGACACCGACATCATCAGCTGCGACCTGAACACCCCCGACCAGGTCAGCCGTCTCGTCGCATGGACCCAGGCATCCGGACCCGCCCTGTCGACCGTGTTCCACTCCGCGACCGTGGCAACCCTGGCCCGCGTCGAAGACACCGACCACGACAACCTCGCGCAGGCCCTGGCGCCAAAGCCGCCGGCGCCGTCCACCTCGACCAGGCCACCACCGGCCTCGACCTCGACGAGTTCGTCCTCTTCTCGTCGATCTCCGCCACCTGGGGCAGCAACGACCACGGCGCCTACGCCGCAGGAAACTCCTTCCTCGACGGATTCGCCGAAGCCCGCCGCTCCCGCGGCCTCCCGGCGACCTCCATCGCCTGGGGCGTATGGAACACACAGGACTGGGACGCCGTCGACGCCGCCATGGACCAGGCCCCCGGCCGGATCACCCCCGGCCGCCTGCGCCGCCAGGGCATGAACTTCATGGACACCGACCGCGCCCTGACCCCCTGGGCCACATCCTCACCACGACGAAACGTTCATCGCCGTCGCCGACATCACCTGGGACACCTTCGCCCCCGTCTTCCGCGCCGCCCGCCCCCGCCCCCTCCTCGACACCATCCCCGAAGCCCGGGAAGAACCCCCCACCCCCACCGGCCCGGCGGCCAGGGAGGCCAGGGAGGGGCCGAACACGGCCAGTACGCCACCCTCCTGGCCCGCATGCCCCACACCGAACGCCACCGCACCCTCACCGAACTCGTCGCTCCCACGCCGCAGCCGTCCTCGGCCACCCTCGGTCACCGACGTACCCGCCGAACGCCCTTCCGCGACATCGGCTTCGACTCCCTGACCGCCGTCGAACTCCGCAACCGCCTCAACACCACCACCGGCACACGACTGCCCGCCACCGCCGTCTTCGACCACCCCGACCCCACCACCCTCGCCGCGAAATCCTCACCCGCCTCCTGGGAACCACCCCCCACCAGCCCACCACCACCCTCATCACCCAAGCCCCCACCGAACCCATCGCCATCGTCTCCATGGCCTGCCGCTACCCCGGCAACATCACCGCCCCCGAAGACCTCTGGGAACTCATCACCACCGGCACCGACGCCATCACCCCCTTCCCCCCCGACCGCGGCTGGGACACCGAAGCCCTCTACAACCCCGACCCCGACGCCGACGGCACCACCTACGTCACCCAAGGCGGCTTCGTCACCGCCGCCGGGAACTTCGACGCCGCCTTCTTCAACATCAGCCCCCGCGAAGCCCTCGCCATGGACCCCCAGCAACGCCTCCTCCTCGAAACCACCTGGAACGCGCAAACATCGCCCCACCACCCTCAAAAACACCGGCACCGGCGCTTCATCGGCGGCACCACCTCCGACTACCTCACCGCCGTCGGCAAAACCCGACGCCCAGGCACACCTCATCACCGGCAACGCCCTCAGCGTCCTGTCCGGACGCCTCTCCTACACCCTCGGCCTCACCGGCCCCGCCGTCTCGTCGACACCGCCTGCTCCTCCTCCCTGGTCGCCCTCCACCAGGCAGCCCAGGCCCTGCGCTCCGGCGAATGCACCCTCGCCCTCGCCGGCGGCGTCATGGTCATGGCCGACCCCAGCGAATTCACCGGCTTCTCCGACTGCGCGCCCTGTCCCCGGACGGCCGCTGCAAAGCCTTCGGCGACGGCGCCGACGGCATGGGCATGGCCGAAGGCGCCGGCATGCTCATGCTGGAACGACTCTCCGACGCCGCCGCAACGGACACCCCGTCCTCGCCGTCATCCGCGGCAGCGCCGTCAACCAGGACGGCGCCTCCAACGGCCTGTCCGCCCCAACGGCCCCTCCAGCGCGCTCATCCACGCCGCCCTCGCCAACGCCCGGCTCTCCGCGGCCGACGTCGACGCGTCGAAGCCCACGGCACCGGCACCACCCTCGACCCCATCGAGCCCCTCGCCACCACGGCCGCCAGCGCCCGCCCCGGCCCCTGTGGATCGGCTCCGTCATTCGGGCACGCCCAGGCCGCCGGTGTCGCCGGTGTCATCAAGATGGTGATGGCCCTGCAGCACGGCGTCCTGCCCGCACCCTGCACGCCGACACCCCCCCCACCCATGTGGACTGGACGGCCGGCAACGTACGCCTGCTCCAGGAGGCCCGCGCTGGCCGCCCCCCCGCGGCAGGAGTGTCCGCGTTCGGGATCAGCACCAACGCCCACGTCATCCTCGAAGAAGCCCCCGCCCCGAACCCCCCCCGAACCCGACCCCGCCGCCCCTGCCTCCGGGGCGGGCGCACCCCGGCGCCGGCGGTCCGCCCCGGCACCCGGCCTCCCGGCCTGGCTGGTCTCCGGCCGGGGCCGCCCTCGCCGGCCAGGCGGGCCGTCTGCGCGAGCACCTCGTAGCCCGCCCTCCGGCGGAGGATGTGGCGTGGTCGCTGGCGCCGGTCGGTGTTCGAGCACCGCGCCGTCGTCCTCGGCACCGGCCGCGACGAACTCCTCACCGGACTGGCATCGGCCGCCACCGGTCAGGCAGCGCCCGGTGTGGTGACCGGTGAGGTCGCCCCCGGCGGCACCGGCGCACGGTGTTCGTCTTCCCCGGCCAGGGCAGCCAGTGGATCGGCATGGGCCGCGAACTCGCCGCCAGCTCACCCGTATTCGCGGCACGGCTGGCCGAGTGCGCGGCCGCCCTCGCCCCGTATGTCGACTGGGAGCTGGACGACGTCCTCGCCGGACACCACGGCTTCGAAGCCGCCGGTGTGGTCCAGCCCGCCCTGTGGGCCGTCATGGTCTCCCTGGCCGCCGTCTGGCAGGCCGCCGGAGTCACCCCCGACGCCGTGGTCGGCCATTCCCAGGGTGAGATCGCCGCCGCAGCCGTCGCCGGGATCCTGTCCCTGGACGATGCGGCGAAGGTCGTCGCGCTGCGGAGCCGTACCCTGTCCGCCCTCGCAGGCCGCGGCGGCATGCTCTCCATAGCCGAACCCGCCGACACCGTCCGGGCCCGGATCGCTTCCTTCGGTGACCGGTTGTCGGTCGCTGCGGTCAACGGCCCCTCCGCAACGGTCGTCTCCGGCGAACCGGATGCCCTGCGCGAACTTGCCGAGTCCTGTGGTGAAGTGGTGCGGACCCGGATGATCCCGGTGGACTATGCCTCGCACGGTCCGCAGGTCGACGCCCTGCGCGAAGACATCCTCACCGCCCTCACCGGCATCACCCGGGCGAGGCCCGGATTCCGATGGTGTCCGCGATGAGCGGGCAGTGGCTCACCGGCCCGAAATGGACCCCTCCTACTGG
Organism: Streptomyces tsukubensis; assembly: GCF_003932715.1. NCBI lineage: Bacteria > Bacillati > Actinomycetota > Actinomycetes > Kitasatosporales > Streptomycetaceae > Streptomyces > Streptomyces tsukubensis. The sequence goes on from NZ_CP020700.1 coordinate 7,958,527, forward strand.
TACGCATCCCTGCGCGAGCCGGTGGAGTTCGACCGCGCGATCCGCGTCCTCGGTGAGGCGGGCCACGGTGTGTTCGTCGAAGCCTCCCCCCACCCCGTCGTCATCCACGCGATCACCGACACCCTCGACGAGAGCGACCCGGTCACCGTAGGCACCCTGCGCCGGGAGGACGGCGGCTCCGAAAGGCTGCTGACGTCCCTCGCCGAAGCCCACGTGCGGGGTGTGGCCGTCGACTGGACCACCGTCCTGGACACCGGCACGACCGTCGGCCTGCCGACCTACGCCTTCCAGCACCGGCACTACTGGCCGCGGCCGGCAGTACCGCCGGCCCTTCCGCAGACCGCGGGCACACCGGCGGAGGCCGGGTTCTGGGCGGCCGTCGAGCAGGGCGACGCGGACACCCTGGCCCATCTCCTGGGCGTCGACGCCGCCGAGTCCACCCTCGGTGCGCTGACCGACTGGCGCCTGCGGGAACGCGCCGACGCAACGGTCGCCGACTGGCGCTACCGCATCGGCTGGACACCCCTTCCCGACTCCGGCACCTCCCTGTCCGGCACGTGGCTGATCGTCGGCGACGGACCCGACACGGACACCGTCACCGCAGCGCTCGCCGCACGCGGCGCCCGCACCGTCACCGTCACCACCCCGGACCTCCTTAACCCGTCCACGGTCACCGGCGCAGCGGGCGTGGTGTCGACCCTGGCCCTGTCCGGGGAAAACCCCCAGCACCCCGTCGTCCCCGCCGGCCTGATGGCCACGGTCGACCTGGTACGGGCTCTGGGCGATGCCGGGGTGACGGCTCCGCTGTGGGTCGTCACCCGGGGCGCCGTGGGCACCAGTACGGCCGAGCCGGTTACCAGTGCGGTGCAGGCGCAGGTCTGGGGCCTGGGAGTCGTCGCCGGACTCGAACTCGCCGGACGCTGGGGCGGTCTGATCGACCTCCCCCCGACTGGGACCCCCGTACCGCCGCCCGCCTGGTGTCCGTTCTCGCCGACGGCGTGGAGGACCAGGTCGCCCTGCGCGCCCGCGGCATCCTCGGCCGCCGCCTGGAGCATGCCCCCCGCCCCGCCGCAGGCCAGGCCTGGAACCCGTCCGGCACCGTCCTGGTGACCGGCGGCACCAGCGGCGTCGGCGCGATCACCGCCCACTGGCTCACCGAACGCACCACCGCACGCATGGTCCTCACCAGCCGCTCGGGCCCCCACGCCGAGAACGCCGCGGCTCTCGCGGCGTCGATCGCCACCGCCGGAACAGCCGTCGACGTCATCGCCGCCGACATCGCCGCCCGCACCGCAACAAGCACCCTCCTGGACTGGATCGACACCAGCGGACCGGCGCTGTCGTCGGTGTTCCACGCCGCCGGCGTCGGCACCCGCATGCCCGTCGAAGAAGTCGGCGCAGAAGACCTCTCGTACGTCCTGGCGGCGAAAGCCGGCGGCGCGACGCTCCTGGACGAACTGACCGCAGACCGCCCACTCGACGCCTTCGTCCTCTACTCCTCCGGCTCCGGCACCTGGGGCAGCGGCGGACTGAGCGCCTACGGGGCGGCCAACGCCTACCTGGACGCCCTGTGCGACCAGCGCCGCTCCCGCGGCCTTGCCGCCCTCGATTGCCTGGGGCCTGTGGGCCGGCGTCGGGATGGCCGCCGGAAACGACGGCGACCGGCTGCTGGACTTCGGCATGGCAGGCATCGACACCGAACGCGGCACACGCGCCCTGGGCCAGGTCCTCGACGCCGGTGAAGGCGCCCTGACGATCGCCGGATTCGACTGGCCCCGGTTCGTACCCACCTACACCCTCCGCCGCCCCAGCCCCTTCCTGTCCGCCCTGCCCGAAGTCCGCGCCGTCCTCACCACCGACACCACCGGCACCGGCACCGGGAGCGGGAGCGGGAGTGGGGAGCCGGGCACCCGGGGCGGCGGCTCGGAACTCGCCGCCCGGCTGCACACCATGCCCGCCGGCGAGCAGCGCCAGCTCCTCGCAGAGCTGGTCCGGGGCCACGCGGCCGCCGTACTCGGACACGAGTCGGCCGAAGCCGTCCTGCCGCAGCGGGCGTTCAAGGACCTGGGCTTCGACTCCGTCGGCGCGGTCGAGCTCCGTAACCGCCTCTCTACCGCCGCCGGGGTCCGCCTGCCCTCGACCCTCGTCTTCGACTACCCCAACTCCGCCGCCCTCGCGGACTTCATCCACGGCGAACTCCTCGGCTCCGCCCAGGCCGACAGCACGGTACGGGTGGTGGCCGCCGCCGGCGGCGAGCCCATCGCCATCGTCGGCATGGGCTGCCGCTACCCCGGCGACGTCCGCGGACCCGAACAGTTCTGGAAACTGCTCACCGAAGGCACGGACGCCATCTCCGGCTTCCCCACCGACCGCGGGCTGGGAAGCCTTCGAAGCAGAGTTCGGCAGCGAAGCGGTCCGGGCCGGCAACGCCTACGTCCGCGAGGCGGCTTCGTCTACGACGTGGCCGACTTCGACCCCGGCTTCTTCGGCATCAACCCCCGCGAAGCCCTCGCCATGGACCCGCAGCAGCGCCTCCTGCTGGAAACCTCCTGGGAGGCCATCGAACGCGCCGGCCTCGCCCCGTCCTCGCTCCACGGCTCGGCCACCGGCGTGTTCATCGGCGTCAGCCACTCCGGCTACGAAAGCAGCCTCCCCGTCGACGACCAGAGCCTGGACGGCTACCGCCTGACCGGCTCCGTCTCCTCCGTCGCCTCCGGACGCATCTCCTACGTCCTCGGCCTCACCGGCCCCGCGGTCACCGTCGACACCGCCTGCTCCTCCTCCCTGGTCGCCCTCCACCAGGCAGCCCAGGCCCTGCGCTCCGGCGAATGCACCATGGCCCTCGCCGGCGGTGCCACGGTGATGACCTCACCCGGCGCGTTCATGGAGTTCTCCGAGCAGGGCGGCATGGCCTCCAACGGCCGCTGCAAGGCGTTCTCCGACGACGCCGACGGCATCGTCTGGGGTGAAGGGGCCGGTGTGGTCCTGCTGGAGCGCCTGTCCGACGCCCGCCGCAACGGCCACCAGGTCCTGGCTGTGATCCGCGGCAGCGCGGTCAACCAGGACGGCGCCTCCAACGGCCTGTCCGCCCCCAACGGACCCTCCCAGCAGCGCGTCATCCGCGCCGCGCTCGCCAACGCCCAGGTGTCGGCCGCCGACGTCGATATCGTCGAAGCCCACGGCACCGGCACCTCGCTGGGCGACCCGATCGAAGCCCAGGCGCTGCTGGCCACCTACGGCCAGGAGCGTCCGGCGGGGGACCGGCCGCTGTGGCTGGGCTCGGTGAAGTCGAACATCGGCCACCTGCAGTGCGCCGCCGGTGTCGCCGGGATCATCAAGATGGTCCTGTCGCTCCAGCACGGCCGGATGCCCCGCACCCTGCACGCCGAGACCCCCTCCACCCATGTGGACTGGTCGGCAGGCAACGTACGGCTGCTGGACGAGGCCCGTGACTGGCCCGCCGGTGACCGGCCGCGGCGGCGGGTGTGTCCGCGTTCGGCGTCAGCGGCACCAACGTGCACGTCATCCTGGAAGAAACCCCGGCTGCCCCCGAAACACCGCAGCCCTCTCCCGGGACCGGCGGATCCCCGGCGCCGGCGGTCCTGGCACCGGCGTCCGGCCTCCCCGCATGGCTGGTCTCCGGCCACAGCCCGGCCGCCTCGCCGGCCAGGCCGGCCTCCTGCGTGACCATCTGCTGGCCCGCCCCTCACTGCCGGCCGGTGATGTGGCGTGGTCGCTGGCCACCGGCCGCTCCGCGTTCGAACACCGCGCCGTCGTCCTGGGCGCCGGCCGCGGCGAACTCCTCACCGGCCTGGCATCGGCCGCCACCGGACAGGCCTCCGCCGGTGTGCTGACCGGCGAAGTCGCCCCGGCCGGCGCAGGCCGCACCGTGTTCGTCTTCCCGGCCAGGGCAGCCAGTGGATCGGCATGGGCCGCGAACTCGCCGCCACCTCTCCCGTATTCGCGGCACGGCTGGCCGAGTGCGCGGCCGCCCTCGCCCCGTATGTCGACTGGGAGCTGGACGACGTCCTCGCCGGACACCACGGCTTCGAGGCCGCCGGGATCGTCCAGCCCGCCCTGTGGGCGGTGATGGTGTCCCTGGCCGCGGTCTGGCAGGCCGCCGGTGTCGAACCGGATGCCGTGGTCGGCCATTCCCAGGGTGAGATCGCCGCCGCAGCCGTCGCCGGGATCCTGTCCCTGGACGATGCGGCGAAGGTGGTGGCGCTGCGGAGCCGTACCCTCGCTGCCCTCGCAGGCCGCGGTGGCATGCTGTCGATAGCCGAGCCCGCCGATGCGGTACGGCGCAGGATCGCCCCCTTCCGCGACCGGCTGTCGGTCGCTGCGGTCAACGGCCCCTCCGCGACGTCGTCTCCGGCGAACCCGACGCGCCCTGCAAGAGCTGCAGGACGCCTGTGGTGAAGCGGTACGGACCCGGATGATCCCGGTCGACTACGCCTCGCACGGTCCGCAGGTCGATGCCCTGCGGACCGACATCCTCACCACTCTCACCGGCATCACTCCGCACGAGGCGGCCATCCCGATGGTGTCCGCGATGAGCGGGCAGTGGCTCACCGGCCCCGAAATGGACCCTGCCTACTGGTACGCGTCTCTGCGGGAGCCGGTCGAGTTCGACCGCGCCATCCGCGTCCTGGGCGAGGCGGGTCACGGGGTGTTCGTCGAAGCGTCCCCCCACCCCGTCGTCATCCAGGCCATTGCCGACACCCTGGAGGACCGCGACCCGGTCGCGGTGGGCACGCTGCGCCGGGAGGACGGCGGCCCCGAGCGGCTGCTGACCTCCCTTGCCGAGGCATATGTCCGCGGCGTCCCCGTCGACTGGACCACCATCCTCGGCAGCGGCACCACCGTCGACCTGCCGACCTATGCGTTCCAGCGGCCGGTTCTGGCCCGAGACCCCCGAGGTCAAGCGCTCCGGCCGGCCGGCCGACGACTGGCGCTACCGCATCACCTGGCAGCTCTCCGACACCCACCCCGGCACCACCGGGCCTGCGCTCTCCGGCATCTGGCTGCTCGTCGGGGACGACCCGGACGCGCCCGCGATGGCTGAAGCGCTGACCCGCCACGGTGCCGACGTCCTCACCGCCACAGACGTCGGGGACCTCGACCCGGGCACGGTCGCGGAAGTCACCGGCATCGTGTCGCTCCTCGCCTCGACGAGACCCCGGATGCGGAGTTTCCCTGGGTGCCGTCCGGTACGG
>NZ_CP020701.1 GCF_003932715.1 Streptomyces tsukubensis
CGACGACGCCCCTGACGACAGCCTGCGCCAGACTTGCATCGACGTTCTCTGCGCCTACCTTCAGCTCCCCTTCACCCCCGATCCCGGCGAGGACCCGAACGACCAGGAAGCACGCAACCACTACCTGGCGCTCCGAAAGGTCCGGCATACGATCCTGCGTCTCATCGGAGATCACTACCGGCGCCCCCGGGGAACCCACCGTTCCTGGCAAGGACACGACCTTGATCTGACCGATGTGACCATCGACGGGGACATCGACTTCAGCGGCGCGATATTCGCCGAGGGCACCGTGAACTTCCAGGGCGCGGAGTTCGCCGAATGCACAGTGAATTTCAACCGAGCGGTATTCGCCGACGGCGTCGTAAACTTCGGGAGATCCGTTTTCTCCAGCGGCTCAGTGACATTTAATAGCGGGATGTTCTGTGGGGCCCTGGTCGATTTCAGTGGGGCGATCTTCGCTGGCAGCACCGTGAGCTTCAACTCCTCGGAGTTTTCCAAGGAAATGGTGATATTTAGTTCCTGTGAGATCACAGGAGGTGGAATCAACTTCCACCACTCGATGTTCACTGGTGGCCTGGTCGACTTCAACAGCTCAGAGTTCACAGGCGGCATGATTAACTTCAGAAGTACACACTTCAACACTGGTGAGTTGAGCTTCGACGGCGTCAGTATGTCGGGCAGCAGGGTGATCTTCAACGAAGCAGAGTTCTCCGGCGGTGCAGTGAGTTTCCGCGAAACAGAGTTCTCCGAAGGCAACGTTGACTTCAAGAGAGCAGTGTTCTCGCACGGTGCTGTGAACTTTGACGACGCCCTTTTCACCGGCGGCAGAGTGAACTTCAGCAACGCAGTGGGCGAGGCCCCACAGGGCCTCCTCCCTTGTACTTCAGACAGGGTTTCGGTTTCCTCAGCGTGGCTGCCCTCACCCCCGTAGATGCTGCCGCAGGAGGCCAGGGCGCTGGCCCATGGGGAGAAAGGCCGTCACGCCCCGGGCATGTGGCGGAAGTCCCGCAGCATCACCCGCCGGGGCGCCGCCGCACCGGCGGGACCAGCATCCGGCTCGGGCCCGGCCCCGAGGACCCCGCGGGCGCGCAGCTCGTCGAGGGGAATGTCCGGCCGGTACAGCGGCTCCGGCCCCAGGTCAGCCTCCGCCGCGAGCACCCGGTGCTCCACCACCGGCGCACCGTCCGCGGGGAGTTCGGCGGCCTGGTCCTGGTCATGGTCGAGCCGGGGGCCGGGCCCGAGGCGCCGGCGGGGAGAGGTCATGCGCCGGATCGTACGGCCGCCCCCCGCACCCTCGCGTACGCGCGCCCGCGTAGGACGGTCTCAAAAGTCCTAAAACCTCGGGTGCCCACGCTGGAGAGTGGCGGGAAATCTAGGTTGATTCTCCGTAAGTATGCTGTTCAAGACCCTAGGATGGTGGCCATGCCGAAGCAGTTCGTAATTGCCGTGGAAGAGGACGACCGCACCAGGCTGAACGCCGTGGTGAAGGCCGCCTTCAACGAGGAGGAGAAGTGGCTGGAGGAGACGCGAGACCGTGAGGGGTTGCAGTTCCTGCGGGGGAGGGCTGCGTCGATGGCGCGGGTCCGGATCCGCGAGGAGCAGGCAAGGCTGCGGGCCCAGGGGGTGCTGAGGGGGTCGAAGGCCCTGGTGCTGGCGCCCGGGGTCCGCGCGGAGCTGAAGGCCCGGGGGATGGCAAAGCGGTTTGCCTCGGTCCCGGCCGGGGAGGCCGGAGCCTCCGGCCGTCGGGTCGGTGCCGGGCCACGGCACTACGGCCGCCTGTCGGAGGAGGACAAGAGCACTCTCACCGGCCGGGTTGCCGTCGAACTGCCCGACGAGCTGGGCGACCAGCTCGTCCGCGCCTGCTACTGGACGAGCCAGCCCGCCGTCGAGGCCCTGTGGGAGTGGCAGAAGCGGTGGGGGGACGGGCCGGAGGTAAAGCTGCGGGAGGCTCAGCGCGCGGGCCTGCCCAGTGGCTTCCTCGCCCTCTTCACCGCAGGACTCGCCACGCCTGCGACCGCCGACGCTCTCCTCGAAAAGTCCGTCCTCCAAGGCCAGATCGTCACCACAGGCGACATCATCCGCGCCGCCATCCACCGCGCCATCTGAGCCAACCCACCAGGCCAGCAGGCCACTTCCTTTCACCATCCCTTCTACCTGCATCTTTGCGGATAATCTCCCTAGATAATCCGCGATTCCCCTTGTCCGGGCCCATACTTTTTCAGCCTTTACGCGGAGGTTGCGGGTTTTCCTCCCCTGGTCGTTCCAACTTCCGTCACACTCGGTAGAAGTGACGTTTGGTTGGTTGTCCGGTGTTCTGGCCGGGGGAGTGCGGAGGGTCGAGCGTGGGTGAAGGGTCGTCGGTGAGCGTGTGCGGGGCGCCGGGGTGCGGGAGGCCGCTGGAGGCCCGGAAGGGTGGGCGCCCTCGGCAGTTCTGCGGGTCGGGGTGCCGGATGCGGGTGAAGCGGGCCCGGGAGCGCGGGGGAGTGGAGGAGCTGCGGGCCGCCGCGCGGGCGGCCGTCGAGGAGCTGGACCCGCTGGCGGCGGGGGAGGCGCTGCGACTGCTGGGGATGGACCAGGAGGCGGAGCTGCGGGAGGTGATCCGGCACGCCCGTACGGCCCGTACGGCGCTGGACGCGATGTGGGCGGCGATGGGCGCCCATGTCGTCGTGCGCCGGGTCGACCTGACCGCGGTCCGCCTCGGCGAGACCGTGAAGCCGAAGCCCGAGCCGAAGAAGTCTCGCGCCCGCGATCGTTCCGTCACTCCCCCGGCCGTGACGGAAGTACCGGCGCAGGCGTCGGAGTCCGCAGCGTCGAGGAGGACCAGGAGCGCGGCGCCGGCGCCCGGCGGGCGGTCCGGTGCTCTGCGGCCGACGCGGGAGCAGCAGGCGATCGTGGACGCGTGCGTCGGCGGTGACGACCTGGTGGTGGAGGCCGGGGCGGGGACGGGGAAGACGACGACGCTCCAGATGGCGGCGTCGGCGATGCGCGGCCGCGGGCTGTATCTCGCGTACAACAGGGCGATCGCGCAGGACGCGAAGCGGAAGTTCCCGCAGTCGGTCGACTGCCGCACGGCGCATTCGCTGGCGTGGCACGCGATCGGGCGGGACTACCAGGAGCGTACGAAGGTGCGTGTCCCGGCACGGCGGACGGCGCAGCTGCTCCGGCTGGTGGACCCGTTGCGGGTGACCGAGGACCTTGTGCTCGCGCCGGAGCAGCTCGCCCGGATCGCGGCCGAGGCGGTCGACCGGTTCGCGCACTCGGCGGCCGACGAGGTCGAGGCCGAGCACGTGCCGGACGTCGAGGGCGTGCCGGACGAGGCGATGTGGCAGCTCCGGGCCCATCTCCTGCCGTACGCGCAGCGGCTGTGGGCGGAGACGCAGGACGTGCGGTCGGAGCACCGGTTCACGCACGACTACTACTTGAAGATGTGGGCGCTGGGCAGGCCGAAGCTGGGCGTGGACTATGTGCTGCTGGACGAGGCGCAGGACGCGAACCCGGTTGTCGCGGAGCTGGTGCGGGCGCAGCAGGCGCAGCGGATCGCGGTGGGTGACAGCGCGCAGGCCATCTACGGGTGGCGGGGCGCGGTCGACGCGATGAAGAACTGGCCGGCGTCGCGGCGGCTGATGCTCCAGCAGTCGTGGCGGTTCGGGCCCGGCGTGGCCGAGGAGGCGAACCGCTGGCTGGTGCAGATCGGGGCGCGGCTGCGGCTGAAGGGGAACCCGGGCAAGGCCTCGGTGGTGGGGCCGTTGTCGGCGCCGCGGGCGGTGCTGTGCCGGACGAACGCGATGGCGGTCGCACGGGCGATGCAGGCGCTGGAGAAGGACAAGCGTCCGGCGCTCGTGGGCGGGGGGAACCAGATCAGGGCTCTCGCCGAAGCGGCGCTGGACCTTCAGGCCGGGAAGCCGACGTCGCATCCGGAGCTGATCGCGTTCTCCACCTGGGAACAGCTCCAGGACTACGCCTACAACGAGTCCGGGGGCAGCGACCTGCGGGTGTTCGTCCGCCTCGTCGACGACCAGGGCGCGGACGAGGTGGTGAAGGCGATGAACCAGCTCGTCTCCGAGGAATACGCGGACGTGGTGCTGAGCACCGCGCACAAGGCCAAGGGCAGGGAGTGGGACTCGGTCCAGATCGCCAACGACTTCCCGGCACCGGCCGAGCGGGACGGCGTGCCGGGGAAGATCCGGCGCGACGAGGCGATGCTGGCGTACGTCGCAGTGACCCGGGCGATGGACCGGCTCGACAACTCCGGGTTGTCGTGGCTCGACGAGTACGACGGCACGGGGGACGCGGGGTACGACTCGCTCGCCTCCGTTCTGAACAACCCGGAGCGGTACCGCGACTGGTGATCCGCACCACCGACCAAGGGACCGTCACACCACCCCGGTGTGACGGTCCCTCCGCCATGCGGCGAAGAGATGTCGCGCTCTCGGTGACGAAGGCGACTGCCGTCGCCACGGTGACGGCCGCGCCCGTGATCATCGCAGGGCCGGTGATCGCCCAGCACACCGAGACTGACAGACCGTCCACTGACGTCTCCTCTCCACTCCTCCCTGCCACTGTGACGGCCGCCGAGGGGCCCGGCTACCGAACAGGGAGCAGAACGTCCGCCCCTACGCGCGCGCCCACGTAGAGCGCGCTCAAAACGCTCGAAACTCGTCGCCGAGGGCTCCGGTCTTTGGTCGACCGGGGATCCGCGTCTACCGTCGGTAGACCGGTCGGTGACCTGTGGACCCTGGTCGATGATCAAGATCAAAGATGAGGGAAGTACGAAGGGGGTTCCCCTGTCGGGGAACCCCGGCGTGCGCCGGAAAGGCACAAGCGCACAAACCGGGACACAGGGTGGGACACAGGGACACAAGGACACGGGGGCGACGATGGCGTGGGTGACGGCGATCCGGGAGGACGAGCAGGTCGACTACCGGCTGCGGAGGCAGGCGGGGTGCACGGTCGTCGTCTCCGAGAACGTGGTCCGGGAGGCCGCGGATCCGGCGCTGGAGTACCGGCTGCGGGAAGAGGCGTCGGACTCGGCGCTGGTGTGGATGGGGAGCGGTCTGGCGGCCGTGGGTCTGGTCGAGGGCGCGGCGCTGGACGAGGAGGGGAAGGCGGCGGCGCGGCGGCTGATGTCGGGGTGTCATCCGGCGACGGGGGCGCGGCTGATCCGGTCGAGGACGTCGGTGCGGGCGCACGAGAAGGCGAAGCTGACGACCGCCCGCTTGGTGGAGGCGATCGACGCGGCGGCCGAGGAGAAGGGCGTGGCGCCCGCCGGGCTGCTGGAGGGGAAGCCGAAGCAGCAGGCCGTGCTGGAGACGCAGCGGCGGATGGTGCACCGCCAGGGCGAGCGGCACCGGATGCAGGTGGCGACGCTGCACAAGCTGGCGCGGGCGGCCGGCCTCGACCTGGCGGACGTGTACGGCACGGTCGAGCTGGCGGAGGCATGGGAGCACAAGGACCGGCGGGTCGACGACCGCGTACGGGGATGGGACCTGGTGCTGGACCTCCCCAAGAGCGACAGCGTCCTCCAGGGCCTGATGCCGGACCTGGGCGAGCGGGAGTTCCGGGACCTGGTGCACGAGGCGAAGCGGGACACCCTGCGCGAGGTGGAGCGGTGGATCGCATACGGGGTCGGGTCCGAGGACGGGCAGCCGGTCCGGCTCGCGGCCGGCGGGCTGCTGGCGTGGTCGGTGGAGCACCAGTCCGCGCGGCCGATGGGCGACGGACTGCCCGGGGACCCTCACCTCCACATCCACGTGACGATCGCCAACATGGCCTTGTGCGAGGACGGCGAGTGGCGGTCGATCGCCAACTCCGGGCAGGACCTGCACCGACACGCGGCCGCGGCGGACGCGTACTTCAAGGGCCGGGTGCGGGCGCTGGCGTTCGAGCGGTACGGGGTGCGGCGGGAGCGGTCGGAGCGGACCGGGGCGTGGGAGGTCGCGGGGATTCCAGAGGCGGTGCGGGATGTGTTCTCGCGGCGGCACGGGCGGATCGTGGAGCTGGCCGGGGACAAGGCCGGGCGCCAGGAGCAGGACCGGGCCGCGACCGAGACCCTGCGGGCCAAGCACGGGGCGGACGCGTCGGCGATGCGGGGGAGCTGGCGGGCCCGCGCCGCGGCGGCCGGGGTCGACGTCGAGGCGATGGTGGCCGCGGCGGCGCCGGGTCCGCCCGGCCCAGACGGCGGCGCGGCCGCCGAGACACCGGGAGGTGGTCCGCGGGTTCCGCCGCCGGACATCGCCGCCGTCGCCGCCGCGGTGTTCGATCCGAAGACCGGGCTGACCTCGTCGCAGAAGCTGTTCTCCCGGGCGCAGCTCCTGGCCGCCGTCGGCAACGCGCTGGAGCACGGTCTCGACGGAGCCCCGGGCGGTCTCGACGCGGTCGCGGACGAGGTCCTCGGGCTGGCCGGGTACGCGGTACGTGTACCGGACTTCGGATCCACCGTGATGTCGTCGACCGCCCAGTACACGACGAGTGACGTCCTCGACGCCGAGGCCGCCGTCCGTGCGGCGGCGCTGGAGCGGTACGACAGCGGCACGGCCCGGATCGGCGGCGAGCAGGCCGAGGCCGCCGTCGACGTGTTCGGGGTGGCGGCGGGGTTCGAGCTGTCGGCCGAGCAGCGGGCGGCGGTGGTCCGGGTGCTGACGGCCGGGCACGGGGTCGAGGCGCTCGTCGGCGTCGCCGGGGCCGGGAAGTCGACGCTGATGGAGGCGTGCCGGATCGGGTGGGACGCGACCGGGACGACGTACGCGGGGGCGACGCTCGCGGCGGTGGCCGCGCAGCAGCTCACCGAGGCGTCAGGCATCCCAGCCCAGACCGTGGCCGCGTGGCTGACGGAGATCGAGACCGGGAAGGGGCTGCGGGGCGTTGACGTCCTGGTCGTCGACGAGGCGACGATGGTGGACGACCGGACCGCCGCGGTGCTGATGGCCGAGGCCGGGCGGACCGGTACGAAGGTGGTGGCGATCGGCGACCCGAAGCAGCTCCAGGCGATCGGGGCCGGCGGGTGGTTCCGGGAGGCGCACCGCCTGGTCCACGGGCTCACCCTCACGGAGAACCGGCGCCAGGAGGACGCGGCCGAGCGCGCGGCGCTGGAGGTCTGGCGTACCGGGGACCACGAGCAGGCGCTGCGGATGCTGGCCGACGGCGGGCGGGTGCACGCGGCCGAGACCGCGGACGACGCCCGCTCCCAGATCCTGATGGCCTGGGACGAGCTGCGGGTGGAGAGGTGGCCGGATCCCCAGGACCTCATCCGGCACCTGGTGGTGCTCGCCGCGCGGAACTCGGATGTGGACGCCCTGAATTTGGGGGCGCAGCAGATCCGGCGGCTGGCCGGGGAGCTGGGCCCGGAGCACACCTACGCGCTGCCCGGCGGGGACACCCTCACCCTGGCGGTCGGGGACGTCGTGCGGGTCCGGGAGAACGACTACCGGTCGCGGCGGGGGGAGGGGCCCGACCTGCTCAACGGGTACCGGGCCGTGGTCACGGCGATGGACGAAGCGCACCGGGTGGAGATCACCTGGCAGGTCAAGGACGCGAAGATGCCCGGTGGATACCGTGCGGAGTCGGCCTGGGTGAGCGCGGAGAAGGTGAGCGGCGGGGCGATGTCGCTGGGGTACGCGATGACGATCGCCGCCTCCCAGGGCCTGACCTGCAACACCAGCCTGTTGTACGGGCACGGGGCGAACGCCTTCGCCACCTACCCCGGGATCACCCGGGCCAGGCGGGAGAACCACATCTGGCTCCCGCTGGCGGTCATCGAGGACGAGCAGACGCAGGCCCGGCTCGGGGCAGCCCGGAGCGAACGGGAGCGGCTGGAGCGGGCGGTGGACGCGTTCGCCGCCTTCCTCGGGCAGTCTCGGCCGGACGAGATGGTCTCCGATCTACTCACCGAGCCGCCGGCCCCGGCGCCGCTGCCGGTGCAGCGGGACCTGGCGGCCGAGGAGGCGCGGGCGGAGTCGGAGCGGCGGGTGGACCGGGCGCGGATGGTACGGGCCGCGCGGTCGAAGTCGGTGTCCCTGTCGGCCAGGCAGGGACACGACGAGGCCCGGCGCCAGGAGGAGGCGGCGCGGGCGGAGGAGAAGGCAAAGGAGCTGCTGGCGCGGATCCGGGCCGGGGCGGACGAGCGGGCGGTCCCGTCGTGGTCGTCGCGGATGTACGGAGACCTCTCGGGCCCGGCGCTGAACCGGAGGATCGCCGAAGGCGACCACGGGGCCGTCGACGCGGACAAGGCCGCCCGCGAAGCGGAGACCGAGGCTCGGACCCTCGCGGCGCGGCTCGACCGCGAGAAGGCCACCGCCCAGCCGACCCGCGGGCAGAAGTACGCAGCTGAGGCGGGCGAACTCCTCGACGAGGCGCAGAGCCGCATCGCCAGCGCCCGGGAGTACCTGACGGCCGCCGCGGTCGCTGCGGAGGCCGCGGACAGCCGCACCCGGAGCCTGGCGAAGCTGGCCGAGTACGAGGGCAAGGGACGGCTCGCGCTCCGGCTGGCCGGGACGTCGCTGAAGGAACACCGGGAGACGACCGAGCGCCTGTCCCAGGAGCAAGCCGGGTACATCACTATGCGGTACGACGCCGAGCGGCAAGCCCGCCAGGCCCAGTGGGAAGCGTGGGAGCTGGTGCAGCGGAGCCCGTTCGCCGAGACATTCGGCGCGGCACGCCAGCGGGTCCCCGACCACGTCGACGCGGTCGCCGAGCGGCTCACCGAGATGCGGTCTACCGCCGAGCGCCGCGGGCACAGCATGGACAAGCGGGACCGGGACGACGTCGGCCGTGCGGCCCGCAGGGCCACCGAGTTCCGCGGGCACGCCGCGATGTACCGGGCCCAGGCCGCCGACGCCCGCGCGGAGAAGGCCCTGCGGGTCACCATCGCCGAGAAGCATCCAGAGCTGCACCGGCAGGAGGTGGAGGCCCGCAAGCAGCGGCAGCAGGCCCAGCAGACCGCCCACGTACAGCACACGCCCGCCGCCGTGCACGACCAGCCCCAGCAGTCCCGGGGGCGGAGCCTGTAGGCACCCCAGCGCGGACGGACCGTCACACACAGGTGGTGTGACGGTCCGTCCGGGAAGCTCAAGGATCAGCCGGTCAGCGGGGGAATGCCCATCTCCTCCCAGGTGACTCCGTGGCCGGGGGGTGTTGCGCAGGGCCTCCGCGCGGGCGCGGTCCTTGCGGATCCACTCGGGGACTTCGGCCGGCACCGCCTTGCCCTCCCTCACCAGCCTCTCCAGGAGGTCCGAATGGAAGTCCGCGGCTGCGGCTCTAGCTGCACTTTTGCGGGTAATCTACCTAGATAATCCGCGTTTCCCCCTTTCAAGGGCCCTGGATTTCGTCACTCTGATGGCGCGTGACGCTTCGCTGTGCGGCACGTCCTATGGGACGGCGCGTCAGGCCTGATGAACCCGAAAAGAGATCAACTGGCCTCACTCCGCCGCCACCAGCGCCAGCCAGCACCTTCCCGGTTTGGTGCTGGAACCTCGACTTCAACCTGCCCCTCATCCGGCCGAGAGAAGTTGAGAAGCTCAAGAGTCAGCTGGGCCACCTCATTGAGCGAACGCTCCTTGGCCACCAGTTCCACGAGGCGGGCAGCAAAGTCAGACTGCCCGTTCTCCTTGAAGTACATCGCAAGCTCCGCGATCTCGGCCGGTGACCGTGTCACGGCGGTCTCGATGAGGAGGATGTCGACAGGGTCAGGGTCCGTCTCGCCTTGGTGCTCCTGGTCGGAGACCTCGGCGGGAGCGATGAGGTCCTTGACAGCGTGAGGCCATGATTCACGGTCTGCTTCACAAGCCTGAGCAATCGCTGCAACTACATACGCTGTCGGAGTCCGGGCAGAGTTGAGGGCGTCTGAGATCGTGCTTCTGGGCACGCCGGAGCACCGGGCGAGTTCCCTAATGGAGAAGCCTGCCGACCTCACCAGTGCCCGAAGCTCTTCCTGAAGGGTCTGGAGGGCCAAGTCCTTCGGGGGATCCTCGCTGGCCACAGCGTCAAAGCGCGACTGCCTCTCCGCTGCCCGGATTCGGTAGCGATGCCGTTGTCTTGCTGCCGGTTCCCAATGCGACATGGCAATTTCGATCAGGGTCTGATTCTCCGTGAGAGCCCGAACCACGGCGTAGACGGCACTCCTGGACGGCAGGCTGGTGCCCGACAGCATCCTGGAGAGGGTGGCAGGCGAGACATACCCGCCTGTCATACGGCTGATCGCGCGCAGGGTGGGGTTCCCTTTGGATTCCCTGAGGCTGCGGAGCAGTCGAACGAGCTCCGCAGCCTCAGGCGCGTTGTGGTGCATCTCTTGGGTGGCTACCTGATGACGCGGGGCGCGATCGCCGGGCTCGCCGCCGTCAGACGACGGACTGCCTCGATTCCCGCGAGAACCGTCGCGACCACCTGCACGCTGACGGCTGGGGAGAGGCCCCCGAAACACAGCACGACGACGGCGCTCACCGCGATCAGGATCACGATGATGAACTCCTTGGACGGCTTGAATCGGGCAGGCACAGGTACAGCCACGCAGTGCGCGAGACCGCGGCGCCGGCGCCGAAAGCGCCCTCCCGCCCTTGGGGCGGTGTCGTTCGCTGAAGCTGAAGTGTGCTGCCGCCAGAAGCGGCGCAGCATCCATTGACGCATGAGAAGTATTCCTCCGAGGACTTGTTGATGTGTTGGCCCAGATCTGTCAGGTGAAGGCGCAGGGGGGAGCGGCAACTCCCTGTCCTGCACCGCCGATTACCTCATACGAGCGGGGGGTGTGACAAGTTCCCCTGGAACGCAACCAGCCCCTCGCACATAGGTGCGAGGGGCTTGATGGCTGAATGACTAGCGGAGCTATTCATTCCACCTGCCCGTTTGCCGACGGGCAGGCGACATGCTCCCCGGCGATCTGGGCCAACAGAAGCCTCGGGATACAACAGGCCGCAACGACGAATAGAAGAGTGTCCTCTTCTTGAGATGCGCGCGGCGATCGAGAGTCACTGTGGCGGTGCCAGAGCCCGTCCGGCAACACTCATTCATTGCCGGACACCGGAGCAAGGCTCTGACCTGCGACTTAACGAGTTTTTTCAAGTTCGTCCGATGAAAGTCAGAGTAAGCCTGGAACAGCCATTGGTACTAGTACGCGTACTGGTGTTCGAGAAAAGCTCGCACGGGTGATCGAGAACGGAGTCTTGAAGTCTTCCTCGCCTCGCAGATCATCCGACGACAGAGCAGGGGAGATCAGTCATCGGGCATGGCGTCGAGGACGTCGACGGTGAGGCCGCCTCGGGGGCCGACCTTCCAGACGAGGCCCCAGGACTCGACGAGGGTCCGGAGGGCGTCGGGGCCGCCGTTGTCCATCGCGTCGAGGATCTGCTGCTGGCGGCCGGCGAGCCGGGCGGGGACGGGATGGTCGGGGTCGCCGACGACTTCCTGGTACCAGGCGGCCTTGGTGATGGTGACGGTCTTTCCGGGTGGGTTCCTCTTGGGCAAGGAGGTCTCCTTGGTGCGTGTCGGGTGGACCTACGGGGTTCCACTGCGGCCGACCGACCAGGCCGGTCAGCACATGGTGTGGCGCCCCACAGGGACGAGGGCGGTGGCCAGTTCACCACCGCAGAGAGTGCAGGCGGGTGCACCGGGGGGTGCCTGCCGGGCGGCGGCCATGTCGTCGAGGTAGGTGCTGGTGGAGAGCCGTACGGGGCGCGGCTCGGCGTGCTCGAAGGTCGAGGCGGCGGCCGGGTTGTGACGGAGTGCGGCGCGGCGGCGGGCGAACTCGTCCGCGGCCTGGGCTCGCCTGGCGTCGGCGGCGGCCAGCTTGTCATTGGTGGCGGTGGTCTGGGCGGCGCGGGCCTCGGTCTGGCGCTGGGTGGCTGCGCGGCGCTGTTCCTGGCCGTGGGCCCACTGGGCGGGTGTGCGGGTGAGCACGGCGTCGTCGACGGCCTTGCGGCGGTCGCGGCGTGCGGTGCGGGCGGCCTGTCCTCGGCGGAGCTGTGGGATGGAGGGCAGGACGGGGCCGGACATCTGGTCGGGCGGTCCGTAGTCGACGCCGTGGACCAGGCCGAGCTTGTCGAGGACGCCGATGGCTCCGGGGAGTCCGCCGACCTCGGCGGCGTGGAGGATGTCGGCGCGGGCCCCGTGGACGGGGACGATCGACCTCCACCATGCCTCTCGGGTGATCAGGAGAGAGGGTGCCTCGGGGGTCTCCGCGGTCTCCTCGTCGGGGATCTGGTCGTCCTCGCGCTCGTCCAGTTCGACGAGGTGGGCGAGGCGTTCGCGCAGGCCCTGGCTCCAGGTCAGGCACTGGATGCCGCGGGTGGCGAACTCGTACTCACGCCACAGCTCGATCGCCTGTCCGTTCCCGGCCGCGGCGATGGCGGCCAGCTCCAGGGCCGTCATGCCCTTCTCCCCCCGGGCGACCTTGAGGTCGTACCGGGTCATTTCCATGGCGAGGGCGCCGCCTTCTTGGAGCTTGACGACGTACTTGGCCAGGGGACCGGCCTTTTCGATGGTGACGGGGGTGACGTCGACGCCCTTGCGAACCCGTTTGCCGTCCTTCTCCCGGATCTCGCCACGGGCAGGGGTGGGCAGGCCAACAGCCTTGCACCGCTTGGCCCAGCGGGCGTACAGCTCCTCCTCGATCGCCTCGGCGCGGGCCTCGGTAGCGGGGTCTTCGGTCCAGATCAGGACGTGGGCGTGCGAGTGCCAGCCGTTGGCGCCGTAGGTGATCTCGATGGTGCGGGTGGTGCCGACGATGCCCCAGCGGTCTCGGAAGCCGTTCTGCCACACGGTGGCGGGGCCGGCGGGGCGGCCCTGGCCGTCGAACTCCTGGCGGCGGACGTACTGGTCGTCGTCTTCCCACCCTTGGCTCCAGAGTGCGGGTGCCCCGTCGCGGATGACGTGGCGGCCGGTCCACCAGGTCCCGCCCTGCACGCCGCGCCAGGCTTCGACGACGCGGGCGAGCTGGCCCGGGTCGACAGGGCACGCACAGGTGCACGGCGGCTTGGGGACGTTGCGCGCCGGGGCCAGGACGGGGCACTTGCACCGGCAGGTACAGGACCGCTGACCTGCGCACTTATGGCCGTCCTTAACCTGGCTGGCGAGGCGGACTCGGGACCAGTGGGGAACGGTGAGGGTCGCCATGTAGAGGCCGTGGCCAGCCTTGAGCCAGGCCAGGGCCGCCTTCTCCAGCTCGACGGAGCGGGCGGCGCGGATCCGGGCCTGGCAGATCGGGCAGGACCAGACGCTGTGGCAGGACTGGAGTCCGGCGAACCGGGCGGCGGCCTTACCGACGTGGACGCCGACCCGTTCGCCGGTGAGGCGGGTGCCGCAGCCCTTGAGACCGCTCAGACGGGTGAACCGCTGGATGGCTTCACGTAGACGCCGCCGTTGGTCACGCAGCCGCAGACGCTTCAGGGTCCCGTCGTCGGCGGCTTCCTGGCCCGTCGTCAGGGTGCTCTGTGCTGCGGTGGAAACGAGATTTACCACTTGCCGAGCCGCACCCCGCAGATCGGCCGGGGAGGAGTCGTCCGTGGCCTCTGAGCAGGGGCTGAGGGGAGTGGCGAGGGCCGGAGCGAAGGTGCCAGTAAGCGGGTCGACCGAGGTCGGGCCGGAGTTCGCGGAACGGCGGGCGGAGCGGGAGTGCTGGCGGGTCCGGCGGCGGGCCCGACCGGCCTCCCGGGCGGCGGCCTGGCGCTGCTCCATCTCCGCCCAGGCGACGGCACGGACGGCGGGGTCTTCCAGCAGGCTGCGGTCGGCCGCGTTCTGGACGCGGGCAACGGCGGTCGGCTGGACGGCCGGGGAAACGCCTTTACCCGGCTCACTGGCCGGGTCTTTCCTGGTTTGTTCAGTTGTGGATGGTGTTGCGGGCACGCCTCTGATGGGTACGCTTGTCACAGCGTTGGGTCCTTACGGTCGCCTAGGAACGAGCAGAGGATCCACGTGGGGCGATTCCGGAACTTCCACATCCCGGGTCGCCCCGCTTTATTTTGTTGTGCTGGCGATCATGCCTCACTGCATGATCGGAATCCAGCGTATACGTCAAGTTCCCTGAAGCTGTCACCGAACTGATGCTGGGACAGCGATGGTCCGGGGCCTGGTTCTCCACCAGGTCGAGGACGGCGTCCCGGCCGGTGACACCGAGGACGTAGCCGCAGGCGCAGGCGAAGACCGCGCGCGGGGGTTCGGTCCGGATCCAGAGGCCCGGTGAGTCGGGCGTCGGCCGGAGGCCGGCGGAGGGGCGAGGTGCGGGCACAGCAGCTCTCCTAGGCACCCCCGCGCCCGTGATCATCGTAATGCCGGTGTCCGACACCGCGGTTCCGCGTCGCACGTCACCCTCCCCCGTCCCGGTATGGACGGAGTGACCCCGTGATCCGTTACACCCCCGCGCGTGCGCGTAGGACGGTCTCACGAGTTCCACGGATGTTCCTTCTCCCAGGTGAGAAGCCTGCGGCCCGGTCTCACCGGGGAAGCCATGGGGCCATTTCCTGTTGGGGCCGTTATAGGCGGCTGCGTACGTCACACTGATCGAACATGCGCGCGCGGAATCTGTTACACCTCCCCCGCGTACGGCACGGCAGAGGCCGGGACGCTTCCTTCGTCCCGGCCTCCGTCGTGTGCGGGGGTGGCGTGGTCAGCGGCGGCGGAACGGGTCCTCCAAGTCACCGCGGAGGACTCCGTGGACGAGCTGGGCAACTTCGCGGGCGCCGGCGGCCGTGGCCGGGGCGTAGATGGTGTGCACGGCGGTCCGGGTGGAGTTCACCATCAGGTTCCACCCGCTGTCGGTGTAGAGGGCGACGGCCAGCCCGCCAGCCATCCCCCAGGTCGGGCCGGCGGGGACCGGGGCGACGCCGGTCCCCATCCGGACCTCCGTGGGGACAACCTCCAGGCCCTCCTCGGTGAACGCGGCGACCAGCTCTCGTACAAGCTGGTGGAGCTCGGCGGAGGTCCGCTCGGTCCGGGGGCGGCCGTGCTTCTTGGCGATGGCCTCGGCGGCGCTGACGGCGAGCCAGCCTTCGTCGTCGGCGGCCTCAAGGTCGTGGAGGCCGTGTTGCGCGGCGGTGGCGAGGTAGGCGTCGAGGAGGGCGGCAGCCTCGGTGACGACGCTGGGGGCGTAGAGCGCCGTATGGCGCTCGTAGATCCGGCAGATCCTGGTGGCCGAGTCGGTGGTGATGGTCATGGGGTCGATCCTTCCAGCGGGGTGGATGGGTGGTATCGGAGTTCGGGTGTCTGCTACTCGTCGGTGAGGTCGGGGTCGTAGCCAGTGCGGTGGTCGTAGCCGCGGACGATGAGGCCCTTGGCCTCCTTCGCGTACTCAGAAGCGGTGCCCTCGCTGGAGATCCCGATGGCGGCGGCGACGTCGGCGTTGGTGACGGTGGACGTCGTCCGGATGAGGTCGATGATCTGGTCCGGGGTCAGTCCGGTCCGGTCGGGGGTGATCGAGTCGAGGAACAGCCGGGCCGTGGTGCGGACGCGGCGCTGGCGCTGGCCGAGCCCGGAGATGTCCTCGGCCTCCTTCGCGCGCCGGAGGATCTGCGCGGTCTCATCGCGGGCTTCGGCCGCCCGGCGGTCGGCTTCGGCGGCGAGCCGGTCGGCTTCGGCGGCCTTCGCCTTCGCTTCGGCCACCTTCGCGTTCTCCACCGCGGTGTTCGCCTTCGCCTTGGCGGCGGCCTGGTTGTCCTCCTCCGTCTTCCGCCGCGCGGCGGCCTCCTTCGCGGACTCCTCGGCGACCTTCGCCCGCGCGGCCTTCTCCTTCGCCCTCGCTTCGGCGACCTTCGCGGACTCCTCGGCGGCGTCCTCCTCGGCGGCCCGGCGGTCGGCCTCGGTGGCGGCTCGCTGGGCGGCGGTGGCGGCGGTGGTGGCTTGGATCTCCGCCGTGGCGACGGTGGCCTCTGCACGGTGCGCGGCGGCGCGGGACTGGCCGTCGACGATGGCCCGCAGCTCGTCCAGCTCGCCCTGCTGGCGGGTCTGCTCGGCTTCCTTCTCCAGGGCGTCCATGCGGGCCTGGTGAGCGACCTCGCGCTCCTGGCGCTCCCGCTCCCGCTGCTCGGCGTCCTCCCGCTGCCGACGCTCACGCTCCCGCTGCTGCTCGGCCCGTTCCTCGTCACGCTGCCGCTGCTGCTGCTCATCGACGCGCTGCTGCATAGCGCGCTGGCGAGCCTCCTCCTGAGCCTCCTCCTGCTCCAGCATCTCGGCGGGGAGTTCGCGGGCTCGCTCGACGCTAACGCCGTACGGGGCCAGGAGGGCGGGCATCCGGTCCAGGACGGCGGCGCGGGCGGCCGGGGTGCCGGTGGCGTACCGGGCGCGTTCCTTCTGCCAGACGCGGTAGACAGCCAGGTCCCGGACGAAGACCCGCGCGTCGGCGTAGGTGGCCGGGTAGGTCTTGGCGTGCTGGAAGATGCGCCAGGTCACGCGGAAGTTGAGGGCCCACTCGGCGAGGGTGAGTGCCTGGTCGACATCGAGGCCAGCCTCCAGCCTCGCGGTACGGGCGATGGCCCAGCGGGCGACCTCGGTCAGGATGACGTAGGCGATCGGCATCATGGCGTGCCCCAGGAGGCGGCCGAAGTCCTGTCCGAATGCCTCGGAGAGGGTGGGCGTGCCGGGCATTCCGTCGACGGCGGCGGAGACGTTGAGCGCGATGGTGACGCCGGTGAGGGCGTGGGCGGTCATCCGGATCCAGGGGCGGGCCATCTGCCGCCAGGCCAAGACGAGGTCGGCGGTGTAGAGAGCGACGATGAGGCCGTCGACGCCGATCGGGAAGGCATAGGACTGCCAGCCGGTGTAGCCCCAGTCGATGGCGGCATCGCGCAGTGCGCCGTACGAGAGCGCGAACCCGGTGACGGCGGCGGCGAGTCCGGACAGGACCGCGACGACAGCGAGCGGGATCATCAGGCGCCTCGTCGCGGCAGAGGTCCGCGAAGCCGAAGCCGGAGTCGGCGAAGGTCCGGCAGGAGTCGGCGAAGGCGGGGGCGGAGTCGGCGAAGCGGGGGTGCGGGGCTCCACCACCATGGTGGTCACAGGGTCCTCCTGAGTGGGTCGGGGGGGCGGTCGGTGAGTGCCCCGGGTCGGATTCGATCCGACAGCATCGCGCTCCCCCGCGTCGAGCGCAGGGTCCGGGGCGGGGTGTTCAGTCGAGCTTCGTGACCTCGAAACGACCGGTGCCGATGACGCCGCTGGGAAGGCTCAGGCGCTTCTCGATGTCGGAGAGGAGAGCGAGGAGGATCCGCGCGGGCTCGGCGTCAGCGGGGGCGTCGACGGTCCCGGCGAGAGACCGCTGGGCGCCGTCGTGCTCGACGTCGTAGGTCCAGGCCCAAGTGCTCACGGGCCCTCCTAGTGCGGTGCCGGGGGGTGCGGGCGGGGAGAATCCGGGGCCGGCGCCGGGGCCCGGCCGTCTCGCTGGTGCGGGTCCGGCCGGACTGGAAGCTGGGGCTTGGTCGGGGTCGTCATCGGGGCCTCGTCCCCCAGACCGCGGTGCCGTGACGGCGGAGGTCCTCCTGCGCCTTCCGCCGCGCCTCCACCGCCCGGCGCTCCGCCTCGGCAGCCTCCTTCGCCCGGCGCTCCTGCTCCTTCTGCGTGGTGGTCACCAGATCACCCCCACAAAGGTGATGAAGAGCCTGCTGGTCCAGGACTTACAGGTGGAGCAGACGTACTGTCGGGTCTTGGGGTCAAGCTTCATCCGGCGGCCGTGGCAGGTCGGCGCGGTGTGGCGGCTCATCGACCGCCCCCTGTCGGCATCGACTTCGGGTTGCCAGCGACCGGCTTGACGGGCTCGGGGAACCAGCCGCCCCGGGAGGACTGGTAGGTCGGGCCGGTCTCCTGCTCGTCGGCCGGGAGCCGCTTGCGCAGCTCGTCCTGGGAGAGGGTCTTGCGGAATGCCATGATGGGCCTCCGTCTCGTGTTCGCGGGATGGAGGCCGGATCACCCTGTCTGCTTGGCGGTAGGAAGGGTGATCCGGCCGTATTTGTTCTGGTTCACGCCAGGAAGCGGAACCAGGTGACGATGGCGAGGGTCCCGAAGGCGACGGTCACGCTGACCGCCCTTCGGAAGGGCGTCGCCAGGAACGGCGGCTGCGGGGGCAACGGCGGCCGGGTCGGCCGCTGGATGCTGTCGCCGTCCGGGACGCCTCCGGTGTGGACGAGGTCTCGATGGCGCTTCCGCTCAGCCTCGGCCTCGCGCCGGGATGTCGCTGGCCAGGTGGTGCGGCACTGCTCGCACCGGTAGCTGTACACGTGCGGGTCCTCCGGGGTGTCGACGGTCGTCGTACCCGTCAGCCTCTCCCCCATCGGCCCTTGCCGGTCGCTACTTCTGCTCGATCTGGCACACGGGGCTGAGGTTCTCGATGCTGTACCCGGAGCCGTACCGGCGCTGCACTTCGGTGTTCAGGTCGGGGGTCAGGTTCAGCAGCACCGCGTCGGTGGTCGCGTTGGCCGGGCCGATGGACTCGCCCTCGAAAGTGATGCGCTCGCCCGTGCTCGGGTCGTCGAAGGCGATGGTCCAATGCCAGTAGGTGGTGCTCGACATGGTGGTCTCCTTAATCGGCTGGGCCCTCTCCCTGGCCGGGATCGGGCGGTAGTAAGGGGGGTAGGTAGGCGGTAGGTAGGCGGTGGTAGGTAGGCGGTCTGACCTGCGGGAACTACCCGGCTACCCGTGCCCCTGGGAGGGGGCCCGGCGGCGGGTCGGGGAGGGGTTGTCGGCGGCCTCGGCGGAGGAGCTGGCGGGGGGCCCGGCGGGGGGCTGCCTGGGCACCAGGGAGAGGCCCCGAGCGGACCCCTCAGCGAGCCCCTCCCCGATCGGGTCGGCGGGGGTCTCGGGGAGGTGCCGTAGACGGACTCCGTCGCGGTTGCGCTGGCGCCCGTCGAAGAACAACTTGAAGTTCTCGACGTGGAAGCCCCACCGCGTCGTCAGCTCGGCCTTCAGCTCGGCCTTCAGCCAGCCCTCGAACAGCGGCTGGGCAACGAGGTCGTCAAGGTGGGTGCCCTGGTGCCCGTTGCGGGCAGCAATGTCGCGGATGAGCCGGACGACGTCGTCAACGTCGATCTCCTCCGGGGCGTGCGCCTTGATGCTCTCGGAATCGGCGTCGCCCGGGTCCTCGGTGACGTCGTCGGGCTCAGCGGTCCCTGGCGTCTCGGTCTTCTTGCCCTTGGAAGGGGCGTGGAGCTTGGCCGCGATGCACCAGCCGACAGCGGCGGCGGAGGGCATAAAGGGCGCGTACGGCCCGGCGACCGCAGGAACGGTGTTGATCGTGGCGTAGACGCCGAGGGCGACACCGCCGGCGCGGATCGCCGCGTCATGCGGGCCCTCGGCCCAGAGCCACTTCCAGCCGCGGCCGAGGAGGACTACGGACCCAGCCCCTACCCCGCTCAGCGGACCGGAGAGGTTCGTGCGGGTAGGGAGGTAGGGGCGCAGGTCGGACCACAGCGCGGCCATCCGTCCCGGCTCTTCCACAAGTTCGAGGTGGGGTCGCTCCTGCAGGTGTTCATCGCCGGGGAGCTGCTTAGCAGTGCTCATGCCATCCCCAGGGACTGGACGCCGGTGAGGACCAGGGCCTCCGGGAGACCCCAGATGCCGCCCGACTGCGCCCAGACACCGGCCGCGAGGATGCCGGTGAAAGCAGCGGCAGCGGGACGGGCCTCTCGGAAGTACATGACGGCACCGAGCAGGAGGCTCACGGCGCCCATCCCTGCGTGACCGAAACCGCCGTTGGTGAAGACGGAGGCGAAGCCGTCGGACAAGCCCTCGCCTACGGTCCAGATGGACCCAGCGCCCATGTAGCAGGTACCGGCAACGATGCCGATGACACTGGCCTGGTTGCTGTCGAGCTTGCGGCGGATCTTGCCCGCGCCCTTGGGTTCCTTGATTCCGGCAACCATGCCGACCGTGAGGGCGGTGGCGAGTCCGCCCATGCCCACGGATCCGACGACCTTGTCACCGACGCTGAACGTCTCGGCAGCGATCTGGATGTGCTCGTACATCATTTCTCCTGATCAGAGCTGGGACGCAGGGGCGTAGAGGGCGAGTGCGGTGAGCGTGGAGGCGAGGGGGATCCGGGCGAGCCACGCCAGCCCGGGATACCAATGGCGGGTACGGGAGTCCCAGAGGACGGCCGTGAGCAAACAGATGCCGGAGCCGAGAACCAGCGCGGCGGCGATGGAGTACTCCCGGCCGCACGACTCGATCCAGCCACCGACCATTTCCGTCGGGCCATGGATGTAACCGAGGGCTCCGGCGCTGGCGTTGTAGACCAACTTCTTGGTGCCGTCGCTGATCGCGGGGCGTGCCGGGAGGCTGCGCAAGGAGGGCCAGTAGCCAGGCTCGGATCGCAGCCAGCGCCTACCGCTCCTCTCTTGAAGCTCAGAGGCGTCGTCCGACAACTCGGGGTTGTCACCCGGGCCCCCGCCGGTGTCGTCGTCAGCAGCAGCCAAGACGCTGTCCTCTTCGTGCTGCTCCGGCTCCTGGTCCTCGTCGGTGCCGGGCAGGTTGTCGTCGGACTTCTCAACCCACCAGTCCGGAAGGCGACTGTCGCCGGTACGGCTGAAGACCGCGCGGGACGGAACGGCAGGAGCAGCGACCGCGGTGTTGGCCTCGGCGTAGAGGCGGTCCCACCAATCGTCGGTCTGCGGGGTCTCGTCGGTCGGGGCCGTCACAGATACCGCCCCCCGACGCATACTCCGAGCCGGGTGAGCAGCATCCGGACACGCAGCTCGTCGCCGCCGATGAAGTGCTGACTGCAAGGAACTACGCGATGTGTGGACGGGGTGATCCCGCCAGGGAGAACCGTGCGGGTCCTTCCATCGTGGGCCGTACGGAAGAGCGCGGTACCGCAGTACGCGCCTCCACCGTGCGACCCGGGTTGCTGCAACCATCTAGACGTCGGTCCTTCCACTCCCATGGATCCGGTCCGACAGCCGCCCACGTGGGTGCTCCAACACCCGGGCGTTCAGGCGCTCCAACGCCTGGTCAGCGCCCCGAAGCTCCAACTTCGGGACACAGAACGGCCCTTGGCTCAGCCGGGGGCCGTTCTTGGCTGTCGAGAGATAACGTATACGCTAGATGTGGCAAGGGCAAAGGCTTGGCGTATACGTTAAATGCCTGGGGAGTCGAGATGAAGGGACGGAACAATGGCCGCTCAATACGAGGAAATCGCGCGTGACCTGCGGGAACGCATCACCACGGGGGAGTACCCCGCCGGGGACACAGCTTCCGCTGATGCGGGACATCGCGGCGGCACACGGCGTCTCCGACATCACCGTGCGGAAGGCATATGCACTGCTGACCAGGGAGGGGCTAGTCGAGAGCCGCCGGTCGATCCGGGGTTTTCGTGAAGGAACACCCCGACCGCGTGCGGCTCACGGTCCGCGCGCGGCAGGTCGAACGGGACGAGCTGGGCTACTTCTCCGGGCCGGAGGTCCAGCACTGGCGGGCGCTCCCGTGGCCGGACGGCGAGAAGACCAGGATCACCGAGGCCTCCACGCCGGCCGACGTGGCCGAGATCCTCGGCGTCGAGACCGGCACCCGGCTGACCATGCGGAAACGTCTGGTCGGGGACCCTGGCCAGGAGGACCACCGGCAGCTCGCCGATTCATGGATCGCCCAGTGGGTGACCGAAGAGGTTCCTTCGCTCCGCGGAGATACCGGGCTAGGCGGGATGTACGACCGGGTCGAGGAGTGGGCCGACCAAGCACTGACCTGGCGCGAGGAAGTGTCGGCTCGGATGCCCTCGCCCGAAGAGGCCGAGGCCCTGAAGATGCCTACGGCCGGAGCCCCCCTGCTCCGCGTCGTGCGCGTCACCCAGCTTCCATCCGACGACGCCGACGAGGAACCGAGGGTCGTCGAGGTCCAGGACATTCGGATGAGCGCGGCGCTGTTCGCCGTCGGCTACCCGCTGCTCCGGGCCGAGTCCGCAGGCTGGCCGGTCCAGCCCGCAACCAGCGACTACTACCAGGCCCCTCCGTCAGACTGACGACTTCCATCCCCTCCAGCCCCCCGTGCCCCCTCGATCCTGGCCCGCACCCTCGGTGCGGGCCTTGGTCGTCCCGGGATCCGACCCGTTCGGCTTCGCTTCCTCGCGCCCTGCCAGCAGCGGCCGGGACGGGCGTACCGTGAGTGGGAGAGGGAAGGGAGGCCCCGTGGAGGCCAGCACTACAGCGACTTGGAACGCATTCGTCGACGGTGAGCCCGTCGAGGTCCCCGCCACCATCGCGGGCATCCCGCCCAGCTCGACCCCGACCGGCAGGCCGAGTTCGACGAGGTCATCTCCGCCACCCGGCCCAGGACCTGCACCGCGTCCTCGCGCTCTGGGCGCTCCCCGACGCCGCGTGGACCCAGATCAACCAGGATTTCGAGCGGCTGGAGGCCGGCGACCACACCGGTTTCCACCCCTCGGAGAACGTGGCGTGACGTACAGAATCGAGTATGCCGACGCCGCCCGCGCGGCCATCCGCGCGATGAATCCGGCCGCCCGCTCCGCCTTCGAGGCGGGGATGCGGAAGATCGCCGCCGACCCGTACGGTCCAGGCACCGGCCCGGCCAACAGCCCCGCGAGCCGGACCGCCGGTCGGCCACCGTCGGCTCCTACATCGCGGTGTACTACGTCAGCCGCCCCGTGCTCACCATCACCACCGTGCACATCATCGGCTGAACCGCAGCTCAGCGCGCACGGCCCGTACCCGTCGACGGTACGGGCCGTCGGCATGTCCGGGCCTGTCGTGGGGCGGCATCCCGCCGGGGTTTACATGACCAGCCGGACCCCGGCCGCCGGGCATCGCCGTTGTGCGCGTGGAGAGGCTGGCGGGGAGGGGGGTGCCCGGCGGGGCCCGGCCGCCGTCCGCCGGGCGGTCACGGGGCCCGGACCGTACCCCGCCGTCACGGATACCGGCGCGCGAGGCGACCGCACCGCCCGGCCGTGGCCGAGGGGGAGCAGCTGCTGCCGCGATGTGGCCGAGGCTGAGTAGCTGATCCCAGCCCTGCGGCCCGTCTGTGGCCGAGCGTCCGGCTGTCGCCCAGGTGGGCGGCTGTGCGAGAAGTGCGACGCGTCGCACCCGTGCGAGGGATACGACGGGTGCGACGAGTCGTACCCGTGCGTGGAGTGCGAGAGGTGCGAGGGGTAGCCTCCGGGGCGAGCGGCGGCCGGCACCCCGGCCGCCAGGAGCTGAAGGAGGTGGGCCGATGGGCAAGAGCACGGCGGAAGTCGACGTCTACGGGATGCTGAAGGCGGCGTGGCAAGACCCGGATCGCCATGCTGGCCGCGCTGCGGCTGGCCACGATGGAGGGCGAGGACGTCCACTACATCGACGGCGACCGGGTCTCGCAGACCGGGAGCGACTGGTACAAGGACTACCAGCGCCAGGCCCGCGCGAGGGGTTGGCCGAGTTCCCGGTGAAGGTGACCCGGTACCCGCTGGAAGACCTCGACGACGTCGTCGAGGAGCTGCGGACCAAGCATGACCGGATCATCATCGACGTCGGGGGCGGCGACCCGGTGGTCTTCTCGGCGGCACTGAAGTTCGCCAAGCGGCTCGTCGTGCCGATCGGCGCGGACCCCTCGGAGGTACGGCGGCTGCGGTCGACGTGGAAGGCCGCCCAGATCGCCGCGGCCGACTCCGAAGTCGGCGGCTTCGACGCCTGGGTGCTGCTCTCGCGCACCGACCACAGCACTTCCCTGCCCGGCGAGTACCGCGAGATGCTCACCTCCGGGCGGGACAAGAAGACAGGCGCCGAGCTGCCGGTGTACCCGGTACTCGCCACCGAGATGCGCAAACGGGTCTCCTACCAGCGCGCATACGGGACCGTGCCCAAACAGGGCAGTACTACGACGTCCCGGACGTGCTCCGGGAGATCGGCGTGCTCCGCAGCCGGTCGAAGGGAGCAAACTGATGGCCGGTCCACAGCGGATGGCGCCCCCGCCGGACGACGAGGACGACGACATCGAGGTCACCCCGGAGACCATCGCCCGCGACCGCAAGCGCCGCCAGGCCGAGGAGAAGGCCGCCCAGGCCATGACCCGCCGCTCCTGGTACACCCGCTCCGCCGTCGCCGACGCCTTCCAGGCCGCCGTCGACGACATCCACCACAGCACCCGCGCCCCCAAGCACGAAGTCGTCGCCGCACTCCTGGAAGCCGCAGTCGGACAGTCCGCCCGGGTCGAGCGGACCCTCAGCAAGGCACACCCCTCACACAAGTGAGACAGAGCGCACCCGTGATACTCCTCGCACAAGTACTACGAGTGCGAGGAGTATCACTCCAGTTCAGCAGCCTGTCATTGTCCTCCGGAATGTTGGCCTACGGCGATGTCACTCAGCCTTCGTCCGGCCCGAAGGATGCCGACGCGATCTACTTGGGCGCGTGCTGCAACCAGGGGTCCCGGACAGCTGTCTCCATCCGCATGACAGCCAACCAGAAGCCACGTTCAGCCCCGAATGAGCGGGAGCTTCAACTGTGGAGGGTTGGCTGGGCCCTGACCGCCACCTTCGTCGCGGCGCTCGTGGTCGCGGGCGGAATCTTCTACGGGCTCATGACCCTGCTGGACTTCCGGGGGATCGACAGAACGGCGAAACTCGATGCCAAGACGCTCTCCGACTTGGTGAAGCTCTCCTTCGGTGTAGTCGCCGGAGCCGGCGCGCTCGTCGCCCTGGTCGTCGCCTACCGGCGCCAGCGCGTCGATGAAGCAGGCGCCCACCGCGAAACCACCCGCCTCCACACCGAACGCTTCACGGCCGCCGTCGAGCAACTCGGCTCCGACTCGCCAGCCGTCCGCTCGGCGGCGTCCACGCTCTGGCCGGGCTCGC
>NZ_CP020702.1 GCF_003932715.1 Streptomyces tsukubensis
GACGGCCGGGAGGCCGGCCGCGGCCGGTTCGGCCGTCGACGGTGAACGCGCGGCCCGCAAGGGGCCCGCACCCGGGGGTGCCAAGCGCGAACGCGCTTGTCCGTTCTACCCCTCCCCCCCTCCAGGCGCGCCGCCGGGAGCGTCCCACCGCGCAGAGTGCGTCCCACCAGCCCGCCGGTGCTGCCCGGACAGCAGAACGCCCACGTTCCCGCTTGCGGAAAGGCAGGCGGAAACGCGGGCGACGGGCCGGTCAGACGCAGAGCGGGGCGAGCGCGGTGTAGCAGCCGATGCACACCGGCAGGGGCCCGCTGGTCTCGGCGGGAGTCTCAACACGCAGCAGCAGGCCGGGCTCGGCGGCCGTCGTACAGCCGGTGGCGCCCGGGAGGCGGTGGAAGATCGCGCACAGGCAGCGACAGCCGCCCGGCCGGTTCTGCTCCCAGTCGAGCAGGACCGGCAGCCGGAGAGTGAGGATGGGTTCCTCGAACCCGGTCACGCAACACCCTCCCCGGAAGCTGACTCCGGCCCGGGGTCCTGAATCTTGAGCCTCCGGAAGTGCGCCTGCATCGCTTCCTCCACGATCGTCTGCGGATTGAGGCCGGTCTCCTCGACCGCGACGGTCAGCATCCGGTTGGTCGCGGGCAGGACGCGCACGGTCAGCGCCTCACGATCCGGACCGCGCGGCCGGCCCCGCCGCCGAGCCGTACGAGAGGCGGCCTTGGGCGTCCGGGTGGCCGGGGCGGCGGGCTCCGGCGCCTGGCCGTCGTTCCCGTCCGCTGAATCGCCAGCATTCCCGCTGGCGGAATCGCCAGCATCGGACCCGTCGCCACCCCAGGAGTCAGGGTTGTCCCAGTCCGGTTCCTGCGAGCCGGAGAGATCAGCGGGGTCCTTCTCGCCCTGACCCGAGCGCTTCTCCTGCTGCGCCTGGCGGGCTTTCTCGGCGAAGGTGGGCATCAGGACTTCTCCTTCAGGTGCGGCAGCGTGTGGAACAGGACCTCGCGGTAGACCTCCTGGAGCAGCTTCGCCTCCCGGCCCGGTGCGGCGGTGATCGGCATGGAGCCGGTGC
Source organism: Streptomyces tsukubensis (assembly GCF_003932715.1). Lineage (NCBI taxonomy): Bacteria > Bacillati > Actinomycetota > Actinomycetes > Kitasatosporales > Streptomycetaceae > Streptomyces > Streptomyces tsukubensis. The sequence continues at coordinate 1,064 of NZ_CP020702.1, forward strand.
GGCACACCTCGCGGATGGCGTAGTTGCGGATGATGGTCGGCAGGATCAGGTCCCCGAAGTCCTCGACCAGGCGGTCGCTCCAGTCCTGGTGGATCTGCCGGTACTCGTTCTCGCGCGGCACGATGCTCCGAACGACCCCCGAGACCTTCAACCCCTCGTTCAGGCCGCCGGGGTTGGTGTAGTGCTCGATCGAGGTCATGGCCTCGGTCGCGCCGTCGTGTCCGTCGTCGGTCAGCGTCGCGGGGATGAGCACCTTCTTCGCCGCGATCAGCGCGGAGCCCACGAGCTTCCCGCCGGCGCGCGGCGGGACGTCGAGGAAGAACACGTCGACCTCCTCGCGCAGCCCCCACAGGGCACGCTTCAACCGGAACTCCATGCCGGTGGTGGCATCGGTCTCGCGGTTGCCGAACTTCCGGATGCAGGGCAGCACCCGGACGTTCGAGGGCCAGCCCTTCCCCGCGGGGACGAACGCGTCGCGCGCGATCAGCGCCGGGTCCCGGGGCGGCTTCTCGGGGTCGACGTAGTAGATGTCGTTCACCGACAGCACGGGGTCGGTGATGCCCAGCTCGTCGGTGAGCGTCGAACGCGGGTCCAGGTCGACACCGCCCACACGCAGTCCCATCTCGGCGGCCACGGCGATGAGTCCCGCCGTCAGTGACGTCTTGCCGACGCCACCCTTCTCGCTGACCTCAGCGACGATGTCCGGGTCTTCGGCCACGGGTCCTCCCTCCTTCTTTCAGGTAAGCCGAAGAGTGCCGACACCGCTTGCCTAAGCGCAAGCTGACCCGCACGCTTTCCCGCCTGTGATCCCGCAAGCGGAAAAGCCAGCGGGCCGACCGGAGGGAATCCCGCTGGACTTCGCGCGCTATCTAGCTTGATTGACCGCAAAAGGGCAGGTGAAAGCCATGCCACTATCAGCGAGTGGTAGTGAGTGGTAACGAACGTCAGCGAGCGGCGCGTTTGACCGCTGAACGGATGATGTCGCCGGTGGTGACGATCTGGGCCTGGAGCTGGGCCTTCTGCAGTATGGCGTCGGCGTCCGGGCGGGGGGCCATCGCGGCGCACCACAGGTCGAGGATGGTGACGGCGCCGCGCCGCTCTGCCTCGCGGAAGATGACTTCGGGTCCGTCTCCCCACCGCTCCTGCCACTCCCACAGGGCGGTCACGGCCGGCGCGGACGTCCAGTAGCAGCCGCGGATGAGCTGCTCGGCGAGGGAGCCGGGGAGCTTGACGTGCATCCGGCCGGTGAGCTTGGTCGGCTCCGAGCCGCTGCGCTGGTAGTGCTGCGGGCCGGTGCCCACCCGGCGGCCGGGCATCGCGGCCTCCTCGGCGGGGACGGAGTCGTACTTCTGGTCCAGGCCCCGGCGCTTCAGCTCGGCGCGGACCTCGCGGCTCACCACCAGGTCGCGGGTTCCGGCGAGCTTGCCCCGTTCGCGGAGCCGGCGGAACTCCTTGCGGATCTCCTTGCGGGCCTCGCTCAGCGCCTTGCCCCGCAGGAACTTGATGCCGTGCATCTTCCGGGCAGCGTCCAGCCACTCCTGCTCTGCCTTGTGGCCGGCCCGCACGACGCCGTTGAGCGCGGTGAGGTCATCGGGCTCCAGGGCGACAACGAAAGGCATCAGCGACATGGCGCGCAGTCTAGCTAGATAGACCGGATCACAGACCCGTTCCTGAGACCGTTCACGCGCACGCGCGTAGGACGGTCTCACGAGTTCCACGGTGCTTGCTAAACCGCTAGCATTTCCGCTGGCGAGAAATGTTCAAGCAAGCTAGATAACGCGTGACTAAACGCGCAGGTCAACCCGCGTTTTCGGGTTGTTGCGCGGCCTGGTATTCGGCTCTACCGTGCCTTACAGGAACCTTCACAGGAGGTCGTCTTGCCCCGCTCGATTCCGCCCCTCCCGGGTCTCACCCGGTACACCCGCTGGGACCAGGTCCCGGACGGCCTGCACACCAAGACCCAGCTCGGCCGGATGGACCCGCCGCTCAAGCCCGGTGCCGACCCGGTGGGCCAGGTGCTCTACAACGGCAACAGCTACGCCCCGCTGTACGACGTGGACACCGCCGTGCCGAAGCGCACGGTGTCGCCCGCGCAGCGTGCCGTCCTCGACCGCGCCCGCGAGCTGCAGTACCGGTGCCGGCGGTGCGGCGCCGAGGAGACGGAGCCGCTCGGCAAGGGCCGGTTCTGCGATCCGTGCCGGTACGCGATGACGCTGTGGGACCAGCACAACCAGGCGCAGACCCTCGCGCGCGAGCTGCTCGCCGACCCGGCCGCCGTGCTCCTGGTCGTGGACGTCGAACCCGACTCGCTCCCCGAAGCCCAGGGCGTCGCGGTCGTCGCCGTGCACGACGGCCAGGTCCTCTACGCCGCCCCGGCCGGGGAGTACGGCAGCCCCGAGCGCGGCGCCGTGCTCGACCAGCTCGACTCGCTCCTGGCGGACCGGCGGGTGGTCGAGGAGCCTGACTTCATGGGCCCCCACCGCCGCTACCCGCAGGCCCTGCTGCGCCCGGCCAACTCCGGACCGGTCGCCTCCGGCCGCGACCCGCTGCACCCGTGGGCCGCGCACCACTCGGCGGCGAACGCGAGCGTGACGCGGATCTGGGCCGGGTGGTTCGGCTGGACCGACCGGCACTCGTCCACCACCGCGTGCGCCCCGTGGGAGTGGAGCGGCGACCTCCCGATGCCGTGGACGCGCTCGCTGGACGTGGCGGCGGACGGGCAGGCGATGGCGGCCGTGCTGCACCGCATCGCGGACGGCACCGAGCCGGTCTGGGAGAGGGCCGCCTGGACACTGGACGGGTACGGCGTCGGCCTGCCGGAGGTGAGCGCCTGATGTCCTCGCTGCGCATCATGGACTCCGACCCGGGCAAGGCACAGCGCACCGCCGACGCCGTGCAGCGCGCACTGGAGGCATCCCCGGAGGTCGTCCTCGGCAACGTGTCCGTCGTGCCCAACCGGCGTGACGGCGGCGCCCGGGTCTTCATGGAGGTGCTGCTCCTGGAGGCACCGGCCGCGCCCGGCGACGACGACCAGGAGGTGACCGTCGAACGAGCAGACCGGCCACGGCCGCGCACATCACGGCGGTCCCTGCCGCGCGGTGGCCGCGGGGAGGTGGGCGCCTGATGTCGGCCTCCGACGTCTGGCGTTCCCCGGCGGGAGAGCACTTCCGCTCCTGGGGACGCGAGTACGGCTCGACCGTCGTCACGCTCCGGCCCGTCACGTACGACGCGGACACCGGCCAGTGGAGCACCGACCGCAACGCGCTGCCGGTCGAGGTCGAGGCGGACGTGTTCGAGGAGACGTACGTCCAGGTCCCGCTCGAACGGCTCCGGGACCCGCGCATCACCCGGCTGACCGGACTCGTCCACGAGCTGCTCGCCGACTACGAACGGACCACGGGCCGCCCGCCGGCGGACGCCGAGGCCATCCGCACCGAGCTGGAGGCCGTCGCCGAGATCCCCGAGGAAGCGCGCAAGCGACGCCACGGTGCCGCCCGCGCCGCCGCACACCAGGGCTTCCACCGGGGCCGTGGGCGGTAGTCGGACGGACTGACACCTCTTGCAACTCGCGTTCCGTCCAGGACGAAACAGGCCCGTGCCGACAGCGGCGCGGGCCTTCGTCATGCCGGGCGGGGCTACGCGGTGCCGCTCTCCAGCGAGTCCAGCAACGAGGGCTCCCACACCCGTACGCCGATCGCCGCGGGCCCCCGGCCCAGCTCCCGGGCCGACGCGTTCGCGGCCTCGGCCGCCCGCATCGTGTTGTCGTACAGCTCAGGCCAGGTCCAGTAGATGACGTACGTGACGGCGTCGGACCACACGTACGAGAGCATCAGCCGGGTCAGCCGCGGCACGTCCTTGCGGGTGCGCTCCAGCTCGTGCGCCCATACGACGTCCATCTCCTCCAGCCGCACCGAGGCGAGGTCGGGGAACTTCAGGCCGCCGGTGCCCAGCCCCGCCGTCATCTCGACCCCGTCGTACAGCCGCCACTCGTGGCCGGCCGCCGGGTTCGGCTCGCGCCGCCGGATCTCCCGCTCGGTCACCACCAGGTGCCGCCGGTTCCGCTCGATGAAGTGCGCGACGTCGACCACCGCCAGGTCGTGGTGGAGCTCGGCGAGCTTCGGGCGGGCGACGTCCCCGTGGATGCCCACCGCAGTCATCCCGGCCCGGGTCAGCCAGTGCACGCGCGGGACGTCGGCGAGCATCCGCCGGCCCTCGACCAGACCCAGCTCCGACAGCGCCCGCATCCGGCGCTCGACCACCTTCACCGACAGGTCGAAGCCGCGGGCGATCTGCGGGGACGTCACCCCGCGCCAGCGGCCCACCCACCCCAGCAGCTCCAGGTCCCGAGAGGTGAGCTGCCATCGCCTGCCCTGGTCCACCACGGCCCCCTTCGTGATCACTCGGTCAAGGCCGCGAGTGTAAACACGGGTGTACTCCAGCCCATGCCCCAGGGTGTTCCGAGGGTGTTCCCGACCTGCCTCCCCAGGGTGTCGGTGAGCTGCGCGTTCGCCCCGTCCCGACCGACACCACACCCACCCTTCGTCCCTCTGAGTGGGTGTGGTGTCGGTCGGGACGGGGCTGAGGTCAAAGAAGGATGAGGGGAGGCAGGTCGGGAGGTCAGGGTCGGTGAGCAGGGTCAGGAAGGGTGCGGGGATGAAGCAGGGGGAGAGCGGCGGCGGGCATCTGGTGGTCGTCGGAGTGGGTGCGGAGCGGCTGGGAGAAGCAGGGCCGGGGGTCGAGCAGCGGGCGGAAGCGGTGGCGGACGCGGTGTGCGAGCTGGTCGACGTGGTGGCGCCGGGGAGCTGGAGTGCGGGCGCGGTCGAGGACGCGGCCGACGCCATCGACCTCCTCGCCGAGGCCCTGGCGGCGATCGACCCGGAGGCCGCGCGCGCCCTCGCGGCGGTGCCGGCCGCCACCGCCGCACTGCGCCGCCGACTCGTGCCGGGGGCCGTCGAGGAGGCGCCCGAGGTGCCCGCGCCGCGCTCGGAGCGACCGCCGCGGCGAGGACTCGGACCCGGATGGAAGGGCGTACGGACCACCGGCTGAACCCGTGCAACCGGTCCAACACCCGGTGGTCGACCAAACTCGTCGGACATTGCGGACTCTCCGCAGCTCACAGGCTTGCAAGTCCAACAGGGTGAGGCCGATCCTGCTCCAACTCAGGGGTATGAGGATGTGCGGGGAGCGGGGGCCGGCGGCCGGGGCGCGGCGGGTACCCGGGGTACCCGGTCGGATCATCGTTCTCCCGTGGGGGACGGCTGTCCCCGACCGCGAGGATGCTGGAGAGGTGACCAGCAAGGTGCGACGGTGCGGCTGCTGCCGGGCAGTGCTGCCGAAGGACGCGGGGCCCAACCGGCGGTACTGCGACGCGACGTGCCGGAGCAGGCACTGGCGGCGTGTCCAGCGCCGGGAGAACATCTTCCAGCGCGCGGTCCAGCAGGGGATCGAGATCCTCGCGGGCGGCGTCGACCGGTACGTCGAGGGCCGGTGCCCGGTCTGCGGGTGGAGCGTCTCCCTGCGCAAGCGGCGTGACTCGGTCTACTGCTCGCCGCGCTGCCGTACGAGGGCCTGGAGGCTCCGGGCCGGGCTCCGTGACGCTTCCGAACGCTCGTTGCCGGAGACGTCACCCGGTGACGCGTAGCCGTAACGATGGATCATGGGGAGCCGGAGCGGCTGTTACATAGGTGGTCGCTCATGTAACACCCCGCCGAGCAACGGCGGCACTGGCCGTTTTCTGTTTCATAGGCTGTTTCAAATGGTCTGGCATCTGAAACAGACACATGAAACAGTGATCGCGTGACCGACGACTTCCAGCGCGTTGAAGCGCACGACTGCCCCATGTCCACCTGCGCGGCCCCGGCGGGCTCGCCGTGCCGTACGACCAAGGGCCGGGTGGCTATCCAGTACCACACCGCCCGGTTCCGGCTCGTGCCCTCGCTGGCGAAGACGCTGAACGTCCCGGTGCCCGCCGTGCGCAAGCCGGGCACGGCCTGGGTGGAGCTGCCGCGCCCGGCCGGGGCCGGCGCCGAACCGGTCGGCCACGTCCGCATCGGGTACGCCCGTGCGTCCACCGCCCGCCAGTCGCTCGACTCCCAGCTCGACTCCCTCGCGGAGGCCGGTGTCACCCGGGTCTTCTCGGAGAAGGTCTCGACCCGCGTCACCTCGCGCCCGGAGCTGGAGAAGGCGGTCACCCTCGCCCGCGAGATCCGCGCCTCCGGCGTCGCGGTGACCCTCGTCGTGCACGAGCACAAGCGGCTCGGCCGCGGCATGGACCTCGCGGTGCTCGCCGAGGAGCTGCGCGCGGGCGACATCGGCCTGCAGTTCCTCACCGGCGACCTCCAGGGCAGCCACGACCCGGGTGGTGTCGTCTTCACCGTCCTCGCCGCGATGTCGGGCATGGAGCGCGAGTACATCCGCGACCGCACCCTGGAGGGACACGAGTCGGCCCGCCTCCGGGGCAAGAGCATCGGCGGCGCGAGCGTCACCAACGACGACATGCTCGGCATGGCGCTGCATCTGCGGGACCAGGAGCTGAGCCTGCGCGAGATCGCGTCGCGGCTCGTCATCACCAAGGGCAGCAAGAAGGGCCAGCACCCTTCCGCGCCGACCGTCATGCGAATGCTGCGCGAGCACGACGACCGGGTGGCCGCCACGAAGCCCACGGCGGCGCTGGAGGCCGCTGAGAGCCGCTGAGAGCACCACAGGGCACCAACGGGGCCCCGGAGCCGCCCACGGGCGCGCACGGGGCCCTTCCCGCGCTCCGGGACGGTCTCCGGTTCGTCAGGAACGATCCTGCGGGCGGAGACGGCCGTGGCAACGCGTGGATACCGGCGTAGCCACCCAGTAGCCACCACGGCGGCCGGGACGAACCGCACGGCAGCAGGCGGAAGCGAGTTAGTGCTCACTGATATCAGTAAGCCGCCGCCGCGCACTCGGCGCGCGGAGTTTCCTCGGCGACCGGGCACGGTCGGGTGGCGGGAGTTTCCGCCGACGGACGTGGCGAGCGGTCCGGCCCTCACTCGCCCGCAGGGAGCGGAAGCGAGTTAGTGCCAACTGGGCCCACTTTCGTGGCGGCCGTCGACGGGGCCGCGCCTGAGCCCGGTGGCCGCTGGTGGCCTTCGCCGGCCCCCAGGCCCCCGCTCCGGTCGGCATCCCCCGGCGCGGTCCGGCATCGTCCTGGCGACGGCCGTCCGCGCCGGAGGACACCGCCCCCTGGGGGACTCGGCTCGGCATCAGGGGGCGGCAGCGAGTTGTGGGTTACTGACCCCAGTAAGCCCGTGGACCGCGCGCACGGGTTGGTCCGTTCGTCTTCGCGCGCGCCCGCGATGGGGCGGTCCAGAAAGTCCAGAAACTCGACCGCCAGGACGGCGAGCACGACCAGGAGCACGACGACGTCGACGGTCCGGCCGCCGCTGGGGACACGACTTCGCACGGTCTCCCGCCCGGAGGGGGGTCCGTAGGGAAGTAGTCGGCGTGCGACGTCGCCGGAGACCGTGCCGAACGTGCTGGTCGTAGGGCCGGGTGAGGCACGGCCGCGCGAGGGCTGGCGCGACCAGAGGCGCGACCTGAGACGGCACCAGAGGCGCGACCAGAACCGCGACCAGGAGCGCGACCAGAGGTGCGACTTCGTACGTCGACCAGCCGGAGGGGTGCCGTACAGAAGTAGTCGGCGCGCCGGAGCACCGCCGCTGCCCCTTGACCACCCAGCTCAGCCCCACGAGAGAACCGCGGCCGCCGCCGCGTGGAGGCAAGTTGTACGGCAAGCCCGGAAGCTAGCTGTAGGGCAACTTGTACGGCCAGTTGTAGAGCCAGTTGTAGGGCAAGCCGGTGAGCGAGGACCAAGGTATCGTCACTCCGCTCCGATACCGGGGGCCCCGAAACCCGACGTGGCCACCGGCCCGAGCACCGCCAGGACCACGCCCCGCGCCGCGGCTGCTGTTCGCCGAGCGCGTCGAGGCAGAGCAGCTCCTGGACGACGTCGAGCACCAGGCTGTGGCCGACCACAAAGGCCGGCGGACCCTTGGGCCGGGCATCTCGCGGGAGCCAGAGGGGTCCCCAGGGAAGTAGTCGGCGTCCGCTGGCCCTCGCGGTGCACCCCTGGTCCTCCAGGTCAGAGCCGTGCTGCACCGGTATCCGCCCGCTTCCCGAAGAGGACCTGAAACGGGACCCGGTAGAGAACCCGAAACGGGACTCCAAACGGGACTCGCAACAGGACCCCAAACGGAACCCCGGGTGTCCACCGCCGTGCTCGGAGAGCCCGACCGTGGACACCCGCTGCTGCGCATCGACCGTCCCGTCCACCGCGCTCCGCGCTTCATGATCGAGACGGTCACACCTCATGCATTACGAATGACCTCGGTTTCGTCCGTGACGAAAGACGGCGCGCATCGACCCCGTCCGCCACGCGCTGAAGGGGTCGTGGGCGCGCACCGCGTGCAGCTGCACGACGTGGTGCGTCGCCACCCGCACCGGGTGCGCTGCACCGTCCGCCGGCGGGTGCGCACCGGTCGGTGCAGCGCACCCCCGCCAGGTGGTGCACGACACCCAGCGCACCGGCAGCCCCCGGCCGGTGCGCACCCCGGGAGCGATGCTCACGGGATAACTTGCTCGACCGCCGTAGGACGGTCGTGCGGGACAACTTGCTCGGCTCGGCCGGGCTCGCGGAAAGCTATGCTTCCGCACCAACTTGCTCGCCGAGAACGACGTCGGGGGGACGCTGTCCGGCCGCGGATCGACGGTGCAGACCCTCGTCCGGCTTCTGTTCTGCAGGCGGCTGAGGGGTCCTCAACCGCGATGCTTGCGAGCCTCCCGCTCCCGGCGGCGACGCTCTGCACGGGAGAGCGCAGGCTGCGCAACGGGAGCCGAGTAGGGCGCCAGCGTGAGCCCGGAACCGCGACGCAGCTCGTCCACGACGGCCTCGCAGGCACCCGCGAGCATCGCCCTCTGGTCGGCGGTGAACCTCCCGGACTGCGCATCGCCCGCGAGGTACTGGAGGGCCTGGAACCACTCCTGCGCACCCTCCGGCAGGGTGTACGGCGCACCGCTCGCACGCGCCGCGGGGATGCGGCGCACCTCTCCCGGGCCGCGCCGTACGACGGTGCGGGTGACCGTCTCGGTGCGCTCGATGACCTCCCGGACCGGTTCGGTGGTGCGCCCGCCGACGTCGACCGGACGGTCCGCGCGGGCCTGCGCCGTGCGCAGTTCGGAGGCGCGCTTGCGGTGCGAGTCCTTGCAGTAGCGCGGGGGCCGGCCGACGCCGGAGTAGTCGATCGGGTCGCCGCACCACTCGCACGTACGGCGCACCAGGCGGTCGTGCACGGTCGTCTTCACGCGCTCGGCGAGGACGTCGCCGAGCTGCTCCTGGTCGTCGTTCTCGGTCGTCGGCACTCGCACGCCGAGCATCTCGGCGAGTTCTTCATCGGTGTACGGCCGCTGCTGATTCGTCACGGACGAAACCTAGGTCATTCGTAATGCATGAGCTGTGACCGGGTTGGCCTTGCCGTGGAATCGGCGCAGGTCAGCACGCCCGATGCAAAAGTGCCAGAGGTGCGCGGTCATCGAGGCGTCGTTCACCGGGGGCGCGCACGGTCCCCGGGTCGGGAGCGAGCGGCATGACATCTCTTGCAACTCCGCAACGCGCAGGTCAGCGGAGCCGCGCGGTAGGCCAAGGCAATGCACATGGTGTGCTTCGTGCAGCCGTTACGTCCGGGACGAATTGGCGTCTACCGGAAGAGCAGGTCAGCGGGCGGGGAGTCCGTGTGGCGGGCCGGAGAGCAAAAGTGCCAGAGGTGTACGTGCGCGGGCGGCTGTCCGGCGGGGTGCTCCTGGTCGTCGTTGTCGACGGCGGGCCGGGGTGGGCGAGGCCCGATCAAGGAGGGCAGCAAGATGGAGGCCGGGACACTCCCCGGCCAGGAGCAAGTTGGTGCGGGAGTCATACTCCCGCGCGGAAGTATGACTCTCCCGCGTGCCCGACCGAGGTCGAGCAAGTTATCGGTGAAGACACTCTTCGTCGTCGGACCGGGGGCGGTCCGAGTCGTGGCGGGGTCGGCGGCCGGTGGGCTCGCGCCTACCCTGGGCACGAAGCGACCCCCGGCACTTACCCTGCCGGGGGTCGCTTCGGTGGTGGCGCCGGATCAGGGTCCGGCGATGAGCCAGAGGATCAGCACGGCGTCCAGGTCGCGGTCGTGGCGGTAGACGACGGTGATCCCGCGTCCGCCGGTCTGCTCGGGGAGCAGGTCGATGGCGTACGACTCCGAGCGGGGGTCGGCGTCCGGCAGCCCGCGCGCGTGGTCGGGGGTGGGGTCGTCCTCCAGGGAGGCCCGCACCGACATGACGGCCGTCCGTTCGCTGACGGTGAGGTCGCCCCGCAGGATCTTCTCGGCGGCGTCGCTGTAGAACGCGTAGGTCACCTGGCGTTCCTCTCGGCCATCTTCTGGCCCAGCTCGAAGGCGACGTCGTGGGTGGGGCGCATCAGGGCCGCCATCGCCTGCGGGTCGCACCGCAGCAGGACCCGGTGCCGGTACGCCTGGGTGATCTCGCGGACACGGGTGAGGTCGTCCAGGTCCGCGTCCGCCAGCTCCCTCTCGAACTTCTCGGAGTCGCCCGGGATGCCCCACACACTCAGGGCGTTGCGCAGTTCGGCGAGCGTGCGCATCGGCGGCGCGACGTCGTGGTGCTCGGGTTGTGCGGTCACTGCCCCTCCTTGGGTCGGTGGTGTCGAGTCTCCTACGCTCCCGCGCTCGGGACAGCCTCTTCGAGCGCGACGATGACGAGGGCGTGGTCGACCAGCCGGTGCGCCGGGATCTCGCCCCGGTCGGCCATCTCCCGGAGCGCCGGCAGCTTGCCGAGCACGACGACCAGGAGGTCGAGCAGCGCGCCGAGGATGCGCGGGCGGGCCTCGGTGAACGCCTCCCACAGTGCCGACTCCGGCCGGGGCGCGGTGATGTGCTCCAGCTCCACGACGACCGTGCGGTCCACCAGGTCGGCCCTCAGCTCGTCGGGCGCGATGGTCCCGGCGAGGATGACCGCACGGCTGGGCTCCTCGACCGTGACCGGGGTGTCGGTGTAGAGGGGGCGCCGTACCGTCGTGCCGCCGGTCACCGCGCGGCACAGGCGGTCCGAGGTCTCGTCGGGGATGCGGGTGACGTTGTCGAACACGGCGACCGCCCCGGCCTGTGCGGCCTGCCACGCGTCCTCGTTGTGCGGGAGCCGGCCGAAGGGCACCACCCCCGCGTCCAGGAGGTGGGCGAGCATCCGGGCCGTCAGGGACTTGCCGCTGCACGGTCCGCCGGTGAGGAGCAGCAGGGGGCGCGGGATGTCGGGGAGCATCCCGGTGACGAGCCAGGGGACGATGCGCGCCCACGACTCGTCCGTGACGTTCAGCAGGTCGCGCAGCTCGGTGAGCGAGCCGCCGCTGACGGGCGGGAGCGGTTCGGTGTTCGGATTCATGCCGGTCCTTCTGATCGGCCGGGGCCGCCGATCGGCCCCGGGGTCCGTCTGTCCAACGAGCGGTGGGTCGATCAGTCCTTGTACGCGATGGGGCTGAGTCCGGAGTGGGCCCGGTTGAGCGCCTCGAACAGCGTCTGGGCCGCCGCCTTCGCCTCGGCGAGGCCGTCGTACGTGGCGGCGAGGTCGGTGTCGAGCGTGTTCCTGTCGCTGCGCAGGTTCCCGCTCGCCTCAAGGTGCTTCACCAGGGCCTCGGTCTGCTCCAGGGCCTGCGGGAGGACCATCGCCGCCTGAGAGAGGTTGCCGACCACGCTGTAGGCGTCGCCGGGGAATTCCCAGTCCTCGTCTCCCCGGGTCGGGGCGAGCGTGGCGTGGTTGAGGGCACGGAGGGCCTCGTACGCGTCGTCGGCGAGCTTGGCGGGCGTCTTGTCGGTCATGGGGTCGGTCTCCTCTGAGATGCGGTGGTGGTTGTGGTCGTCTCGGTGGTCGTCGTCAGCCGTCGAGTTCGGCGCGGAAGCGCCGGGTGCGCTCCTCTCCGTCGAGGACCGCCTGGCGTACGGCCTCGTCCTTGATCTGCTCGGCGGGGTGCAGCAGTTGGCCCGCGCGGTACGCGCGAGCGAAGGCAACGGCGGCAGTGGCGGTCTTCGCTCCGTCCAGGTCCCGTCCGGCGAACCGCTGGAAGGTCTCGCCGTCGTCGGTGACCTCCTCGCCGAGCCGGGCCTCGAAAGCGTCGAGCGCGCTACGCAGCCCGCTCACCTTGTCCCAGGCGTAGTAGAGGTTGCCGTCCTCGATGGCGCCCGCGATGCGGCCGAAGTGGTCGACAACGCGGGCGTACTCCTCGGCGAGGTTGTTCTCGGGGGTGGAGCCGCCGAGCAGGGTGTGCAGGTCCGTCATGAGGTGGTGCCTTCCTTGTGCGGCGAGCCGGGGCCGCCGTGGTGGCGACCCCGGGTTCATCCTGTCGTGCGGTTCGGACAGCGCTGGGAGGATCAGGCGATGTCGCCCGGAAGGGGACCACCGCGGCCGCCGTCCAGGTCGACCATGAGCATGTCGGTCGGGTTCAGGGCCTCGGGGGCCCTGGGGATCAGGTCGAGGATGTCGGCGTGGTCGAAGGCGAGCGTCGGCAGGCTGGAGGCGGGCCACCAGCGGGCGGTGCGGGCGTCGTCCCCGGCGACGATCGGGGTGCCGGCCGGAACGACGGCGAGGTAGGCGGCGGTGACGTACCGGCCGCGCGGGTCCCGGTCGGGCCGGTCGAAGACACCGATCTCCCGCAGGTCGGAGGCCAGGACGTGGACGCCGGTCTCCTCGGCGAGTTCACGGACTGCCGCCTCGATCGCGGTCTCTCCCCTGTCCACGTGACCACCCGGCAAGGCCCATGCGCCCTCGTGCGGCGGCCAGCCGCGCTCGATGAGCAGCACGTCGCCGTCCGGCGTCATGGCGACCACGTCGGCGGTGTAGCGGATGGTCTCGGGCTCGGGCTCGGTGCGGTTGTGGACTCCGGCAGGCAGGAGGTCCTGGTCGACATCGCGGTGCTCGATGGTGGCCTCGTCGCCGACGCCGAGCAGCAGCTCGTGCGTGAGGCGGGCCAGGCCGACGCTCCGGTGCCGGCCGCCGGTGCAGCCCCACGCGATCGTGACGTCGGCGCCGGTGTCCTCGGCGAGGCCGCGGGCGGTGGCGACCGCGTTGAACGCGAGCCGCTCGGCGCCCGGAGTGTCGCGGACGTGGTCGTACACCGGCTGGTCGAGGCCCGTGAGGGTCTTCAACTCCTCGTTGTGGAACGGGTTGCGGAGCAGGGCCCTCAAGTCGAAGACCAGGTCGGCGGTGGGGGCGGGGGCGTGGCCGTAGCCGAAGGACACGATGCGGATGGTGGTCATGTCAGCTCTCCTCGAATCGCTTGGTGGCGCAGGGCGGGCAGAGCGGGATCTGCCGGTGGTCGGTCTCCTCGGGGTAGAGCGCGGTCGAGAACGGGTCGGCCATGACCTGCACGTCCGGCTTCTGCTGGCCGCACTCCTCGCAGCGCGTCAGGAGCGGCGCCAGGAGGTCGAGGGCGTGGCGGATGCAGTCGCCGGTGCTGTCCTGGACGAAGCCCTGGGCCTCGTCCAGCAGCTCGGTGACGCGGTCGATGTCGTCGTGGTCGACCTCGGTCACCGACACCGTGATGGTGCCGACGACGTCGGCGACGGCCGCGAGAACGCCGGCGTCGGGGTGGGCCGGGTCGTACAGCGCCTGGAGGGCGGCGGCGTGCGGGCCGACGTCCTCGGTGCGGCACGCCGCGTCGCGGATGCGGTCGAGGCCGATGCGCACGATGGCGACGGCCGCCTGCAGTTCCTGGTCGAGGGGGAGCTTCGGGGTGCGGTCCACTGGGGTCCTTCCGGAGTGAGTCGCGGATTATCTAGCTGGTTTGGCTGTGTGTGCCCTGCTTACAGCGCCGCGATGAGGAGCGCGGCGACGCCGAGGAACAGGTGGTGGAAGCTCTGGTCGAGGGCGTAGGCGCCGGTGCCGAGCGTCGGCGCGTACCCGCCTTCGGCGTTGACCGGGTGCGCCGGGTTGGCGGGCGTGCCGAGGCTCAGGAACTCCGTCTTGCCGGTGACCTTGGCGAGCCAGGCGAGCGTCGACCGGCGGTCCGCCCACCAGTGGGTTGCCGCGTCGATGCCGAGGCCGGCCACCACGCCGGTGACGGTGACGGGGAGGTCGAGGACCAGGACGACCGCGGCGAGCGCGATGCCCTTGGTGATCGTCAGTCCGAGGACGTGCATGGTGCAGGCGATCCGACCGGCGCGGCTGGACTGGCCGGGGTTCCGGTCGTTCTCGCCCTTGTGGGCGGCCTGGTGGGAGGACTGGACCCAGTGGTCGCCGACGCTGTGCGCGATGTACAGCGCGATGAACACGGCGGCGAAGACGGCTGCTGCGGTCATGGGTTCTGGCTCCTTCGGGAGGCGGTGCGCGGTCGGGGTGATCAGCGGTCGGTGCGGACGGTCCAGCCGCCCTCGAAGTTCCGGCGGATCTCCAGGCCGGGGCCGGAGATGCGGCCGGGTCCGGCCTGGACGCTGCCGGGCTGCAAGGCGTCGAGCTGCTCCAGGAGCGCGGCGACCTGCGTGGCCAGCTCCAGCGCGCGGGCGTTCTCGTCGGCGCTCGGCATCGTCTGTCGCATGTCATCCCCTGAGTTAGTCGCTTGCGTTTCCGCTGGGTTTTTCGCTTGCAGTAATTCAATGATGCAGACTCCGAGTCTGCATGTCTAGGGGTTCGCAGACTCCGAGTCTGCATAGCGTGGGTCTGTGCTGGTCAGGCCCGGAAAGAATCTCGCGGACGGCGGGTGTCGTCCGCTCCCGGGGCGCGTACCGGGTGTGGTCCGCGTCTCACCGGAGCCGCTCAGCACTCAGCCCGGAAGCGGCCGGGCTTGCGGCCGGTTCCGGGCTGATCTCCTGCCACCCAAAAGCGGGGGAGGGCGGGTGCTGGCCAGGGCGACGTCGCCGGGTGCGGGTCAGCGGGCGGGCTGCTCCTGGTCGCGGTCGGCGTCGGCCTCTTCGCACGCCTCGCTGCAGTACGGGCCCCGGTGGTGGATCGGGGCGCCGCACAGGGCGCACTCTCCGGGCTCGGGCTCCAGGTCCTCGTACGGGTCCCACTTCGGCTCGTCGGACCACGGGTCGTCCTCCGGGGCCGGCACGGGACGCAGGCCGGTGAGGATGTCGAGGACGACCCACAGGCGTTCGCCGCCGAGGCCGTACTCCGGCGCGATGATCGAGACGTACGTGCCGTGGGCGACCTGGTCGTAGAGGGCGCGGTCGAGGCCGGGCCACTGGATGGCCATGTCCGCCCGGCCGATCCGGCCGCCGAACGCGGTGACCGCCTCGCCGTCGCGGGTCGTGACGACCACGCCGTCCTCCTGGAGGCCGCCGTCGCGGCGGTGGTCGTTGATCCGCACGATGAACCCGGCCGCGCTCGCGGCGGCGACCAGGCGGTCGAGCAGCTCGGCGTCGGTGACGACCAGCTCGACCGCGGCGCGCTGCTCCCACCACAGGCCGTCCGCGCCGGTGCCCGCGAATCCGGGCTGCGAGCAGGTGGTGACGTACCCGGCCCGGCACAGCGCAGCGAGGGTGGGCACCAGGTGCGCGGTCTCCTCGTCGGGCCCGAACCGCGGCTGGTAGCCGGGACGGGAGGCGATCTCGCCCTCCAGCCACAGCGCCATCAGCGTGCCGAGGTCGAGGACGGAGCGGGCGGACTTCCAGCGGCGACGGTCGGCGCGGCTCATCCAGGGCAGCGGCATGGTGGTCACCGCCCCACGATCATGTTGCCGTGGCCGTTGTTCATGTGGTCCACGCACGCCGGGCAGTCCTCGCGCGGACCGAGGTGCTTGTGCTGCTCGCGGCTGTCGTAGGCGTGGAGCCAGCACTGCGTGCATTCGCCGGCGGGCGGGTTGAGGGCCTTCTTGCTCGGCATCGCGGTCTCCCGATCAGTGGTTGACGGTGGTGGTGGACCGGCCGAACCACTTGTTGTGGTTCGAGACGTGCGTGTGGTTCTCGACCTTCGGACCGGCGGCGGCGGGCGCGATCTTCCACGCGACGATGGCGATGGCCAGCCACATCAGGGCGCCCGCGCTGATCCCGGCGAGCGGGGCCAGGGCCTGCCCGATGCCCCATCCCGTCCCGGCCGCGAGGATGCCGCCGGCCGCGATGCGCTGGGCTCGCACGTCGAACAGCGGCTGCGGGGTGAGGTCGCGGGGCGGCATCGGCTGCATCGCGGCCGGGGCGGCGGACCGGCGCATCGGGACCATCTGCCCGTACGCGTCCGGCACCCAGACGACCGGGTCGTTCTCGGCGTACAGCTCGACCGGGCCGGAGAGCGGGGCCTGGACGGGGAGGCGGTAGTGCGGGGTGACGTCGACCTCGTACGGGCGGTACGGCTGCACCGCGGCCTCGGTGCGCGGGATCTGGGGGGCGCTCTCGGTGCTCACGGTGGTGACCTCCGCTTTCTGGGTCTGGGGAAGTGGCCGGCCCCCGGGGGTTCCGGGGGCCGGGCCGGTCAGTTCTGGCGGTACGGCTTGGTGCGGCGCAGGACGTGGTCGCGGGAGAAGCCGGTGGCCTCCACGACGTCGAGCTGAAGCGCGTTGCCCGCGTCCAGCTCGGCGGCGATGGCCTGCCACATCGCCTCGTCGGCGGCGGCCTTGGCCTTCTCAGCGGTCTCGTGCGCCTGGTCGCGGACCTTCTTCAGCTCGGTGAAGCGGTCCTTCGCCGCGGCGCGGCTTTCCTGGTCGGGGCTGGGCATTGCTGGCTCCGTTTCGGTGTCGGGGATGATGTGGCTCCCCCCGCTGCCCTTGCGGAGCGGGATCGGGGCCCGTGGCGGTCGGCGGACCTTGGCCGGGATGGCGACCGCCACGGGGCGTCCCTACTTTCTCGCGGGGATCGCGGGGGAGGGGACGGTGTTCTCGGCGGCCGTGGCCACCGCCTGGAGGACGTCGCGGGTGGAGTCGGCGGCGGCGTCCAGGTTCTCGGTGAGCGTGCCGTATCCGAGGTCGCGGGCGCGGGCCTTGAGGGCGGTGAGGTAGTGCCAGGTGTCGTGGAGCTCGTCGTGCAGGTCGAGCAGGCCGGGCTGGAAGGCGAGGGAGTCGCTCAGCCGGTCGGCGCCCTCTCCGTGGGTCCGGGCGCGCTCGGCGAGGGTGTTGAAGCAGTTGTCGGCGATGACCTCGCGGACCTCGTCGGCGGTGTCGTACGCGTGGGCCATGCCGACCAGGCCGTAGAGGAAGGTCACGAGGCGGTTGGGCTTCTTCACTGCTGTCTCCCCTGCTTGCTTTTCTGCTGGCGGATTTGATCGCGGGATTGCTTGCGGACAGCGTCAGTTCTTGCTGACGTGGCCGTTGCGGGTCTTGGCGATAACGTCCAGCTCGGGGCGGTTGGAGACGCCGCGCAGGCGGACGTTGCCGTTGTGGGCGCGGGCCTCGATCTGGCCGCTCGCCGAGGGGGCGGCGGACAGCTCGACGTTGCCGTTGTGCGTGATGAGCCGGGCGGCGCCACCGCCGTAGGTGCCGATGTAGGTGTTGCCGTTGTGGGTCTCGATGTCG
Organism: Streptomyces tsukubensis; assembly: GCF_003932715.1. NCBI lineage: Bacteria > Bacillati > Actinomycetota > Actinomycetes > Kitasatosporales > Streptomycetaceae > Streptomyces > Streptomyces tsukubensis. The sequence goes on from NZ_CP020702.1 coordinate 18,561, forward strand.
GCCCACTCCTGGACGGCCTGGATGTCGTTGTCGCCGTTGTGGCCGCGCACCTTGGCCCGGCCGACGATCCCGGCGCGCAGGCTGCCGTTGTGGGTGTCGAGGTCGAGCGCGGCGAGTACGCCGGTGACGACCAGGTCGGCGTTGCGGGAGTTCATCCGCACGCCGGACCCGGCGGGCAGGGTGACGAGGACCTCGATCCCGCTGGAGACCGTGCCGCTGCCGCCACCGGTGATGACCTGGCCGTTGACGATGGTCACGCCGGTCACCGAGCCGGTGATGTTGCCGAAGATCTGTGTGACCCGGGTGCCGCCGCGGCTGGTGGTGACGGTCTGGGTGATACCGCCGGCGCCCCCCTCGACCTCCGGGACGGTGATGGTCAGGCGCTGGCCGTCCTGGCTGACCCGGGACTTCGCGACGGCGTCCGCCGAGGGGCCCGTGGCGTCGTCGGTGCGGACCTCGGCACGGGCGACACTGGCGGCCGGGTCGATGGTGACGCGGACGGTGCCCATCGGGCAGGTGATGTCGGCGAGTACGGGACCGACAGCGGCGGGGGTGGGGAGGTTCTTCGAGGTCATGCCCTGCTCCTTCAGCTTGTTTCCGCTTGCTTTATCGCTTGCGGTAATTCAATGATGCAGACTCCGAGTCTGCATGTCCAGGGGTTCGCAGACTCGGAGTCTGCATAGTGTGCGTTCGTGCAGGTCAGCAGCCGGAAATTTCTTCCGGGCCCGGTGGCGTCAGGTGCTGCTGCGGTGGCACACACCGCACGGGATCTTGACCTCGGAGGTCTTGCCCGTGGCCGCGTGGAGCCGGGTCGAGATAGTGACCTTGCCGCCCCGGCAGCCCTTCACCGTGCAGCGCCGGCGCTTCGGCTTCACGGTGGTGGTCGGCCCGGCCCCGCCGGTCTGCAAGGTCCAGGCCGTGCTGATCGCGGCGGCCTTCGCGGTGCTGACGGCCTCGCCCGCCCTGTCCTTCGCCGCGTCGGTGACGTCCTTGGCCTTGCCCTTCGCCGCCGCGGTGACCGCGTCGGTCTTCTCCTTCACGTGGGCCGTGGCCGCCTGCTTCTTGGACCGGCCCCACGCCTTGGCGTCCTTGGTGACCTGCTCCTTGAGCACCTTCACCACGACCACCGCGTCGTCCAGGACGAACCCGGGCTGCAGTTCGCCGGTGAGGGTGACACCGCGCCACTCGGCGGCGAAGGTGTCGCGGTCCTCGGCCTTGCGGCGGCCGGTGCGCGCGGCGAGGGCGGCGTCGACCAGGCCGTTGGTGATGACCGGGTGGTCGTCCCCCTTGCCGCACGAGAGGCAGGTGACGAAGGCCGGCCACACCTCGCGGAAGCCGCGCTTGAAGATCTCCAGGGAGTAGCCGCTGCCGCACTCGGCGCACAGCAGCGGCTGGCCGTTGACCTCGGCCAGGCCCTGGAGCTTGAGGTCGGGCTTCGGGACCATCTCAGTGCTCCTTGGTCGCGGGGGTCCGGGACTGGGTGATGCTCGGGGCGGGGCTGGGGTGGTTCGGGCTGGGAGTGGCCGTGTCGTCGCATCCGCCCGCGAGGTAGAGGCCCAGGGCCAGGCCCGCGACGGCGGCGACGACCGCCTTGTTCTTCGCCCACCAGCTCGGGGGCAGTGGCTCGCTCAGCACGTACTTGACGCCCATCGGGAGTCGTCCTCCGTCGAATCGGGTTTGTCAGGGTTTGGGACCTGGATCGGTCCCGGATGGCGAGTGCGTTGATGCAGGTCAGAAGGGGTGAGGCTCCTGGACGGGACCCGGCCCGACCTGGACAGGGCGCGTCCAGGTCGAGGGGGTCGCTGTCCGGGACGACGGCCACCCGGTCCGGGGTGATACCAGGACATACCGGGCGGCCGTCCGGGGTGAATCCGGGTTCTCAGGCCGTGAGGCCGTACTTCGACTGCACCGTGCGCAGCAGCGCCGCGAGGGGGAAGCCGTTGAGCGCGGACGTGCTGTCGGCCCAGGCGCGCTTCTTCTTCTCCTCGGCCTCGCGCACCACCAGGCGACCGAGCTTCTCGGGGGTGATCTCGATCCCGGCCGCCTTGAGCGCGTCGACCAGGACGCTGCCCGGGAGCCAGTCGACCTCGCCCGCGGCGTCGTCCTCCTTGGCCGCCTGGTCGTAGGCGTTGAAGACGTCGACCAGGACCGCGAGGACGTCGGCGTCGGCCTCGCCCTTCTCCCGGAGCTGGTCGGCGAGGGTCTTCGGTCCGTCCGGCAGAGTGCCGGCCGCGTCCCGCAGGTCGTACGCGCGCTTGCAGAGCAGCTCGACCTCGTCGTCGCTGTAGTAGTCGGCCCGGACCAGGGTCGGGTTGGACCCTTCGGCCCAGAGCAGACCGGCGCCGCGCATCTCGGGCTCGATGGTCTTCGCCGAGTACCCGGCCGCCGCGGCTCCCTTGCCGAGGATCGTGTCGGACGCCTCGGGGGTGGTGCACCGCAGCGCCCACCGGATGGACAGCAGGTCGCGCAGGCTGGTGTCGACCACGTCGGAGCCGGGCTTCTGGGTGGCGCAGAAGGTCACGATGCCCGCCGCGCGGCCCCGGGAGACCAGGTTGCGCAGGAGCTTGGTGATCTTCTTCCCGAACTCGTCGTCCGTCGTGTAGAACATCAACTCGTCCACCCACAGCAGCTTCTGGCGCAGCAGCGGGTATTTGTTCGCCAATTCCTCGGTGACCTTGCGCTTGCCCAGCTTCTTGAGCAGGGCATATCGCGCCTTCATGTCCGCGACGGCCGCCTTGAGCATCTCGTAAAACGCCTCGGGATCGGCGTCGCCCTCGAAGTACTCGCACAGCTCGGCGAACGGCTCCAGGTCGCCGCCGGCCTTTCCGTCCGCGAGCCAGAGAATGACGCGCGGGTCGAGGGCGGCGGCCAGCAGGATCACGTTGCCGGACGCGCTCTTACCCGCGCCGGGCTCGCCGCCGACCAGGCCGGAACGCTCGACCACGGAGATGGAAATCGGCAGGCCGCGCACGTCGGGTCCGACCGCGATTCGGCCCCAGAAGTTGGTGGCGGCCTCCAGCGCGAGCAGCGGGCCCGGGTCCGCCTTCTCGGTGAACGGCAGTTGCTTGGCGACGTAGATTTCCAGGCGACCGGAGCGGGCGCCCTTCCCCTTCGTCTTCACCATGTTGACCTGCGCGTCATCGACTCCGAGCGCCGAGGCGATTTCGGAAATGGCGCGCATTGCCTTCCTCGCGGGAATTCCCGGGGGCAGGTCAATAACCGCCGACCAGGCGCCGCGCGCGTCCAGCATCGGCATCTGGACCATGTGCAGCGACTCGTCCGAGCCGATCACCTTGGCGTGGCGGAACACCTCGTCCAGCATCGGGGCGCTCATCGGGTCGCCGTCGCCGAGGGAACGCCAGTCGGCGGACCAGTCGGTCTCCTCGGTGACCAGGTGGCGGCCCGCGAACGCACCGCCGCTGAAGGTGGCGAGCAGACCGGCGGACGCGCCGAACGCTCCGGCCTCCACGTAGCCGCCGGTGATCGCGGCCAGCGGGGGGCCGTACGCCGCGCCGGCGCGCAGGGCCCGCAGCTTCCGGCGGTAGCTCTTGGCCTTCTTGTGGGCAGCGACGGCCTGCATGGCGACCGTCTGGGTGCGGTCGGCCTCCCGGAGGGCGACCTCCTTCTTGTTCTTCATCAGGGCCGGGGTGAAGCGGGCGGTCTTGGCCGCACCGCGGGCCTCCTTCGCGGCGACGTACGCCTGGTGGGCAAGCGCCTGGGTCTGGATGCCCTCGAAGCCGGTGACCCAGTCCTGCACCCGGCGCGACCCGCGCTTGAACTGCGCGGCGTGGCCCCGGTCGGTGCGCTGGCGGCGGACCCAGCGGCGGTAGGCCCGCAGGCGGGAGCGGTACAGGACGCCGGAGTACATGGCCCAGCCCTCGGGCGTCTTGGCCCAGGCCGGGATGAGCGGGCGGTCGTCGAACGCGTCGAGGTCGAGGTCGGTCGGCTTCTCCAGCTCGGCGGGCGCCGGGGTGACCGTGCCCTCCAGGACCCGGCGGGCCGACTCGACCACGGCCGCGCGGTCGGTGGCCTCGGTCTTGCCACCCAAAGCGGGGGCGGCGTCGGCCGGGCTGCTGTCCGTGGCCGGCCCCGCGCCGTGGACGTAGGTGATGGTGGCCAGGTCCGTACGGTCCGGGTTCGGGGTGGTCGGCTGTTCCGTCATGCTGGTGCTTCTCCTTCGGGAGGAGCGGGGACCTGGCGGTCGCTGTAGGAGGTGGAACGCCAGGTCCCCGCGCTTTCGGGGGTGGGTCAGGCGGCGGCGGTGAAGCCGTCCGCGCACGGGGCGCAGGCTTTGAGCGAGGTGGCGATGCAGTACGGCTTGACCTCGCCGCACTCGGGGCAGGTCCTCCGGGCCCGCATCGCCGCCGCGAGGGAGGCGATCTGGCCGGGGGAGCGGGGCTTGGGCGGGGTCGCCCGGTCGATCGGGTAGAGGCGGGCGAACCGCGGCACACCCGGCGTCGTCGTCTTGTTGCTGAACCACATGACCTGCGCGACTGCCGGGCCCCGGGGCCGGAGCCCCTTCGCCACGAGCTGGTCGCGGGTCGCCAGGCCCTCGGGGGCCAGCTTCCAGAGGTACGTCGGCACGTCGTGCCGCTCCCCCTCCGGGTCCCAGAGATCAGCGAGGCGACCCATGACTCAGGCCCCCAGCGCGGCGGTGTCGTCGCCGCCGTCGATCAGCCGGAGCTTGCGCTCGGCGACGACCAGGTCCCGCAGCCGCCGGGCGTCGTCCCGGCGGATGCCCAGACGCTTCGACAGAGCGGCGGCGGAGATCTGGTTGCCCTCCGCCACAAGCTCGGCGGCGGCCTTCAGCCCGTCCGGCACGAGGGTCTTCAGCTCCTCGTCCGTCCGGCCCCGGCGACTGTTCCCGCTGGCGTCATCGCCATCGTTCCCAGAAGCCTTCCCGCTGCCCTTCTCGCTGGCTTTCTCGCTTGCGCCTTCAGGGGCGTACACCCCAATTCCCGCAAGGGCTGTAGCGCCCTGAGAGGGCCGCCGGAGAGCGGGCAGCGGGAGGGTCGGACCGAGGGTCGGGATGCCCTCGGAGAGACGGTGCGGAAGCGGGTTGTAGAGACTGGCGAGCATCCCCGCACGGACCAGTTCGGGGCGGACGTGCTCACCCAGCTCGAAGGCCGCACCGAGCTGGACCCGGGCGTCGGTGGCCGCCGCGTACACCTCGGCGGACAGCCCCGGCTCGGCACCCTTCTTGATCCGCCACGCAGTGCCGAACGCCTCCTCATCGGAGATCGCCTCGAAGGGCAGAGCCGACAGCAGCCGGTCGGCCTCCTCGGCAATGTCCTTGTGGTGCTTGCGGCGGGCCTTGAGGTGCTTGCGCCGGGCCTTCTCCTGGCGGCGCTCCTCGTGGGTCTTGCCGTGCGACCCGTGGGTCTTCATGTCCCACAGGTAGATCGCGACGATGGACGACCCGGCAAACACCCAGGCGACCCAGGCGTGCTCGGGCAGCGCCTCGGCCCAGTGCCAGTACTGCACCGCCGCCGCGAGGAACGCGGTCACCCACGTAGCGATCCGGTACTTCCCCGCCGGCCTTCCCGCGTCCTCGGCCGCCTTGCCCATGAAGGTCAGGGCCCAGGCCGTGCCCTCCAGCATCGCCGAGAGCAGCGCGGCCAGGAGGACGAACACCCCGGCGCCCGCGAGCGAGACGACCTGGGAGATGACGGCCGGGACGATCGAGCAGACCATCACGAAGCCCACGAAGGCCGTGACGGGGTTCTTGTTCAGCCAGCCGGTCAGCTTGCCGAACCGGGCCCGGCGGGCGGCACGCTTGCGGTCCTTCTCCTGCTGGCGGACCCGGCGGTCGGCCTGCTCCTGGCGGCGCTTGGCGTCGGCGTCCTTGCGGGCCTTCTCGTCGGCGGCCTCCTTGTCGAGGCGCTTCTGCTCACCAACGAGCCGGGCCTCCTCGCGCTTGGCCTCCAGCTCCAGGCGGCGGTCCTCGCGGGCCTGCGCGGCTCGGACTTCGGCGTTCTTCCGGGACTGCTCAGCCTGGGCCGCGGCGTCGGCGCGGCGCTCCTCGCGGTAGCTCATCGGGTACCTCCAGCGGCCGGGCCAGCGAGCCCGGACAGCACGGTCGCCATCTCGGTGCGGAGTCGGGGGGAGACAGGGCGGATGCGCACGCGCCGGGCGAAGGAGTCGCCGCCGGCGGCCGTCGCGCGGGCCACCATCTCGGTGATGACGCTGACCAGGGCGGCCACACCGGCGATCAAGCCGAGGACCATCTCCAGCACGGTCAGCAGGAACAGGGCGAGGTGGGCGAGGGCGCGCTTCATGCCGCCACCCCCGTCTGGACCTCGTCGCGGACCAGGCGCAGGACCGTGCGGACGGCGCGGCGCTCGGCGCGGGGCTGACGGGCGCGGGTGACGGCGGCGGCCGGGTTCGGCCTGCCCACCGAGGCGAGCACCTCGTACGAGTCGAAGTCGGCGGCGGTCCAGTCGGCGGTGAAGTCGTCGTCCTCGAAGCCGAGGGCGTCGTCGGCGGTCTCCAGCTCGACGGCCAGGACGGCGGGGGCGGCGGTCGTCCGGCGGCGCAGCTCCCTCGGCATCCGGCGGAGCAGGGCCCGGTAGTACGCGGCGTCCTCGCGGTCGGTGTCGTTCTCGACCTTGAAGTCGCTCATGAAGGACGTCAGCGCGTCCCGGCTGGCGAGTCCGCCGGCGGTGAAGTCCAGCTCTTCCAGCTCCAGCGGCTCGGGGGAGAACCCGTTCGCGGCCTCGATGAACTCAGCCTCGGTAACGATCCGCTGTCCGTTGACGATGGTGCGCATGGGTCGTGCTCCTCTCGATGGAACGGCCCGAGTGGCCCCGATTGCCGCCCTACGGCGCTCGGGGCCACGCCCGTTTTAGGCATGGCTGTGACCCGGGTACGAACGGCATACCGGGCCCTTCGCCGCTTTCCGCTGAACTAGTTCTGCGGTGCGACGTGACGATTAAGACACCCTCCGCAGCCGGTGTCAATAGAACTAGTTCAGCGAGTCGCCAAGATCTATCCCTGAACTAGTTCTAGGGTTCCAAACGACACGCCGCCAAGGTATGGTCTGGCCTGGCTGTCCAGACAGAACTAGTTCTGACAGACTGGGGTACGCGCAATCACACATGAGGGAGCAGGCGTGGAGGAGAGCAAGGTCCCGAAGGTTCAGCGGCTGGCCGCTGAGCTTCGAGACAAGATCCGACGGGGCGTATATCCGCCCGGGTCCCCCCTGCCGAAGGTCCGCGACCTACAAGAGGCCGAAGGTGTCGCCTTCCAGACGGCCCGGGATGTGTACAAGGTCCTGGAAGACGAGGGCCTGATCTTCTCCCGGCGAGGAGAGGGCACCTTCGTCTCCCCGATCCTCGGCAAGATCCATCGCGACGGGACCGGCCGGTACATCAAGGCTGCCCGCGAGGAGGACGGAGCCCGCGGCGCGTTCGCGAGCGAGATCGCCCGCCTGGGCATGACGCCGTACTCCGAGACCGTGATCGCCCGGCTCAAGCCTCCGGCCAGGATCGCCAAGATCCTGGGCACACACCACGCCGCGAAGGTCTTGGTCCGCGCGCGCACCATGCGTGCGAACCAGTCCGTCGTACAGGTCGCCACCTCGTACTTCCCCGGAGACATCGCCTTCGGGACCCAGCTCGAAGAGCAGGACACAGGTGAGGGCGGCAGCAAGTCCCGCCTCGCGGACGCCGGCCACGCTCAGCGGCGGATTCGCGAAGAGGTCGACGTCCGCCCTCCGACCAAGGAGGAGGCAGAGGCCCTCAACATCCCGACCTCTCGCTCGGTCTACGAGATCACTCACATCGGCCTGACCGCCGAGGGGCGAGCTGTCGAGGTCTGCATCCACGTCCTGCCCACCACCCTGTGGTCGCTCAGCTACGAGTGGCCCATCGACCAGCCCGAAACCTGAGAGGACCCCACCTTGAGCACCAAGAACGCGATCGTCCGTGACGCGACCGAGCGGTACCTGAAGGAGCGTCGGGAGTCCGGCGAGAGCCGCGGCGCCTTCGAGACCGAGATCAAGCGGCTCGGCGGTACTCCTCGCGTCGAAACCCAGGTTCGTCGGGGCTCTGCCCCGGTGGAGGTCGCCTCCATCCTGGGGATCACGGAGGCCGAAGAGACCGTGGTCCGCGCCCGCCACATGTACAACGGCGACCAGCTCGTCCAGCTCGCCGACTCGTACGTGCCGCTGGACGTAGCCGAGGCTGCGGGCATCGAGAACCCCGACCCGGGCCGGGGCGGCATCATCAGCCGGATGGCAGAGGCCGGGTTCGCCCAGACCGAGATCATCGAAGAGGTCGTGCAGTACCCGGCCACCCAGGTCGAGGCCGACGCCTTCGGTGTGGAGGTTGGGAGTCTGCTCATGCAGATCACGCACATCGGCCATGCGGCAGACGGACGGGCCGTCGAGGTGACCGTTCACAAGCCGGGACCCGGCTGGGTGCTCCGCTTCAGCACTCCCCTGAGCTGACTCCCGTGGGGCCCGGAACCCCGGGCCCCACACCCCGTTCTCATCACGACGCGGTCACCGCACTTGATCGTCTGCACCGCAAAACGGGATGGATCATCCCGAGCGAGCGTGCACGATGAAGATCCACAGCGGATGTGGGTGCACGATGACCCCAGAAACGCCGAAGGCGCCCCTGGCAGGGCGCCTCGGTTACAGCAAGGCCGGGATGGTCCCCGGCGAAGTTCGAGCGGTACGAGAAAGGACGCTCTTCCATGAGGGTACGAGATGTATCGGCCCCGGTGCCACATCGCCGGGAGAACAACACGGCTGCAACCCGGGCGCTCCGGGCAACATTGCTGGCCAGCGCTCTGCGGTACGCCGAGCGCGGGATGTACGTCCATCCGCTGCTGGTGGGCGCGAAGGAGCCGAGGTGGCTCGACTGGGAGGCGCGGGCGACCCGCGACCCCGAGGTCATCGAGCGCACCTGGGGCCGCGCCCCGTTCAACATCGGCGTCGCCTGCGGTCCGTCCGCTCTCGTCGCGGTCGACCTGGACGTCCCCCACGACGGTGAGGTGTCCGGTCTGGCCGACATTGTCGACGGCATGACGATGCTCGACTCTCTCGCCGCGCAGATCCCCGGCGCGCAGATCACTCCCACGCTGACCGTCCGTACGCCGAGCGGCGGACGTCACCTCGTCTACCGGGCTCCGGCCGGGGTCGGGGTGCGCAACACCGCCCGCACCATCGGGTGGTGCATCGACACCCGGGCCGCCGGTGGCTACATCGTCGGCATCGGCTCGCAGGTCGACGGGGTTCCGTACGAGCTGGAGGGCAGCGTCACCGATCCGGCGGTCCTGCCGGAGTGGCTACTGACCCTGATCACGGCCGCCCCTGAGCCACCCAAAGCCGGGGGAGCGCCGCGCCGGGCCGATGTGGTCGCCCGGCTGCGGGACCTGACCCGGCAGGGCACCCGCGAGGACCGGTGGGCGCACGGCATCCTGCGCAGCGAGTGTGACGAGCTGGCGGCGATGAAGCCCAACTCCGGCCGCAACAACCGGCTGAACCTCGCGGCGTACCGCGCGGGCCAGCTCGTCGCCGCCGGCCTCCTGGACCAGGCCGTCGCCGAGGAGCACCTGACGGAGGCCGCGCAGGCGTCCGGGCTCGGCGAGAAGTCAGCGTTCGAGATCGAGAAGACGCTCCGCTCCGGCATGACCGCTGGGCTGTCCCGGCCGCGCCGGATGGCGACCGCGCCCGCGCGCCGGATGGGCGGTGCTGCGTGAACGACTTCGCACCGCAGGACACTAAGGTTCAGCGCCACGTAGACCACGCCTCGGAACTGATGACGGCCCCGGCGGCGTACCACCGCCCCGGGGCCCGGCACCCGAGGAGTGGCCTCGAATGCGAGACCGTCGTACCCCGCCGCACCTGCTTGCGTCCCCGTCTGGCGATCGGGGGTGCGGCATGAGCGAGGACATGGACCTCAGCCCCGAGGACCTCGCCGCCTTCCGGGCCTGGAAGGAGTCGACGCAGTCGGCGCCGCCGCAGCCGCGGGGGCCGGCCGCGAAGAAGGGTGACGGCAAGCCGCCGTCCGTGGCGGACCAGATCATCGCGATGGCGGACAGCCGGTACGAGTTCGGCACGTCCGACGCGGGCGACCTGTACGCCGTGCCGAAGGACGGTCCGCGGATCGCGCGCCTGCTGCGCGGCGGTCGGATCTCGCTGCGCGCCGAGCTGGCCCGGACGTACTACGGCCTGCACGGCAAGGCGGCGTCGTCCTCGGCGCTGGCCGACGCGATGCTCGCCATCGAGGGCCGGGCGCAGGCGGAGGACCCGGTGCCGCTGCACCTTCGGGTCGCGCCGCTCGGGAAGCGTCCCGAGGACGGGTTCCTCCTCGACCTCGGACGCGCGGACGGCCTGGTCGTCACCGTCACTCCGCAGATGTGGAGCGTGGGGCCGGCCGCGCCGGGTCAGCCTCTCTTCCGGCGCTCCCAGCTCACCCAGCCGCTGCCGATCCCCAAGGGCGGCGGCTCGCTCAAGGAGCTGCGCGGGCTGCTGAACGTCACAGACGAGTCGTGGCCGCTGCTCGTGTCGTGGCTGGTCGCCGGTCTCGTCCCGGGCATCCCGCACCCGCTGCTGTTCCTCTCCGGCGAGCAGGGCACCGCGAAGTCGACCGCGACGAAGATGCTCGTGCAGCTGCTCGACCCGTCCGCCGCGCCCGCGCGGTCGACGCCGAAGGACCCGGACGACTGGTCCACGGCGGCGGTCGGCTCGTGGGTGGTCGGGCTCGACAACCTCTCGCGGATTCCCGAGTGGCTGTCGGACGCGATGTGCCGCGCGGCCACCGGTGACGCCAACGTGAAGCGGACCCTGTACTCGGACTCCGACGTCACGGTGCAGGAGTTCCGCCGGGTGCTGATCGTCAACGGCATCGACGTCGGCACGCTGCGCGGTGACCTCGCGGACCGCATGATCCCGGTGCACCTGCACCGGATCACCCAGCGGCGCACCGAGACCGCGCTGTGGGAGGCGTACGACGAAGCGCAGCCGCGTATCGTCGGCGCCCTCCTCGACCTCCTCGTCCGCACCCTCCAGGAGCTGCCGGAGGTCCGGGAGAAGGCCGACAAGGGCGAGATCCCGCTGCCGCGTATGGCGGACTACGGCCTGATCATGGCCGCGCTCGACAAGGTCAGCGGCAGCACGACCACGAGCATCCTGAGCGACTACCTCAAGCAGCGCACCGAGCTTGCCGAGGAGGTCGTGGAGTCCAACCAGGTCGGCACCCAGGTGCTGACCTTCATGAAGCGGATGCCGCCCCGCCAGGAGGACGGCCTCCAGGTGTGGCACGGCACGGCCGCCGAGCTGCTGGACGAACTGACCAGCCAGATCGGCATGACGAACGAGCACTGGCCCAAGACGCCGGGCGTCCTGTCGAACCGGCTGAACCGCGTCGCCTCCGACCTCGACAAGCTCGGGGTCGACATCGCCCGTACCAAGTCGGGGTCGAAGCGCTCCTTGACCGTCACCTACGTGCCGAAGCCCGACCCGTCCGTCCCGCAGCCGGCACCCGAGCCGGTGCAGGAACCGCTGATGCAGTAGCGCCGCCGCTCTGCCGCCGACCCGCCGTGCACCGCACAGGCGGGCTTTCGGCGTACCCGCGTGGAAGGGCGGACTATCTAGCTTGATTGAACGCGAAACCCCAGGCCAGGAACCCCCGCACGGAGGTTCCGTGCGGGGTTGGGACGCACTCTCGGGGGAGTGGGACGCTCATCGCCGGGCGGCGTACTGGGCCCAGGCGTCGGCGAGGGTCTCCAGCGCGGCCGGGGAAGCGCCGGCGGCGTCGAGGTGGTCGACGTACGTCTCCAGCTCGTCGGGTTCCTCCGGCCAGTCGGCGTCCGCCGCGGCGTCCCTCGCGAGGTCTCCGATTGCCCCCCTGACCTGCGTGAACTGGTTCAGCCAGTCACCGAAGCCGCTCATCCGCCCGCCCCTGTCTCTCGCCTGCAGTCGACCGCCGCACCCTATCCCGGGGCCCCGTCGAGCTGCTCACGGAGCGTGAGGGATTCGTGGGGCGAGGGACGCTCTTGGTTGGGACGCACACCAGGGACGCACTTGGGACGGAGTGCGTCCGGAGGGCCCAAAGTGCGTCCCTGGGACGCACTGCGTCCCTGCTGCGTCCCACGTGCGTCCCTACCTCTGACCTGGCGCGCGCCCCATATGCGGCTTTTTTTGGGACGCAGGGACGCTCTAGACCCCCTCATCTCTGTTGGAATGTCGAGGAAGAGAAGAGAAGAAGAGGTGGAGTGGGGAGCCATCAGAGATGACGGGTCAGAGTGCGTCCCTGCGTCCCAACTTCTGTCCGCGCGATCAACGGAAAGTGATCTCCTTCGACCCGCACCCGGCGTCGAAGCGTCGCGCCGAGCACGCCGCCCCGCCTTTGGGTGGCCCAGAGCAGCCACGTGACCGCTCAAGCGCGCTTCGCGGCCGGTAGGCAGGACGACCTTCGTGGGCCGGGCCGCAGCGCTCATGCGGTGTGCAGGAGCGCGGCGGTGCGGGTGACGTGCGGTAGGCCGCGGGCCGCGCCCGGC